>SGYN01000036.1 GCA_004321715.1 bacterium
AGAGCTGAATTATCTGATTCATTATCTTTTTTTGATTTTAATCTATCTACATTATCTTCTTTTTTATCAGGGGTAATCTTATCTGCCTTAATGTTTTTATCAATTTTATTAATTATATCACTAGTATCTAATGTATCAGATTTACTTGTTTCAACCTCAGTCTTACTGTCTACTTTCACTGTTGAATCATTATCGTTTAGTACTTCATTTTTTTTTTCACCAAAATTTGTTGCAGGAGTAGATTGGTTTAATAGATCTTCAATAAATATAGTTTGATCCATTTCTAATAGTTTAAGAGCCGTTATTTCAAACATAATATAAGGCTGGTTTGATCTATTAATATTGACTTCCAAATCATTAATTACTTCTGTAATACGTAGTAAATCTCGAACGTCCCATAATTTTGATGATTCAATATATTCATGTTTAAGATCATCGCTCATATCTAATATATTTATACCATCATTTAATGATGCATACATCAAATTTCTGATATGGACATTTAACCCTTTCAATACATCACCAACAGGAATTCCCCCTTTACGAATTTCTGTTAATGTCTCTAATAATAACTCAGAATTTTTATCTTTTATTGAGTCCGTTAATCGAAAATAAATTTCACTTGATACTAAACCCAGAATATTTTCAACATCTTTAAAATTAATTTTACTATCAGAGAAGGCGATTACTTGATCAAGTATGCTCAATGCATCTCGCATACTACCTTCAGATTTAGTTGCGATTGCCTCAACAGATTCAACATCTGACTCAAGTTTTTCTTTTAAGAGAATTGAATTAATTGATTCTTTAATATGATTTATTGAAATTCGATTGAAGTCAAAACGTTGACATCGAGAAATAATTGTATCAGGAACTTTATGAATATCTGTTGTGCACATGATAAATTTTCCATGTGGAGGCGGTTCCTCTAATGTTCTTAATAACGCATTAAATGCTTGATTCGTTAACATATGAACTTCATCAATAATAAAGATTTTGTATTTTGAATTCATGGGAGAAAATTTAATCAGTTCTCTTAAATTTCTAATCTCTTCAATTCCTCTATTTGAAGCACCATCAATCTCTAAAACGTCCAAGTTTCTATATTCTGTTATTTCATCACATATAGTGCATTTATTACATGGATTTCCATTTTTCGAATCTTTACAGTTGAGCCCTTTAGCTAGGATTCGAGCTGTTGTTGTTTTTCCAACACCACGAGGTCCAGTAAATATATATCCTTGTCCAACACGTTCTTTTTTAAAAGCGTTAACAAGAGTTTTTGTAACATGCTCTTGCCCAACAACTTCTAAAAAGTTTTGTGGTCGATATTTTAGTGATAAAACTTTATAAGACATGAATTTATATTATAAATAAATTACAATTTACACAATATTTATAGCGGTCGTGCACCATAGATTGACATAATTCATCATTAAACAATATGAAAGCCGTAAACTCAATTCTAGTTATTCATCAGCACATAAAAAAATGCATCTACCGCTGCTCCCTTCCGGGCCTGACGGGTTTTAATGATATTTTATTGAGATGGGCTAAAACTTCAACGCCTCGTACTTTATACATTTAACGTGGATTGAGCCGCTCTATGGACTTAAACCCTGCTAGAGCGGATTGCAGGTTACAGAGCACCGCTAACTCTCCATCTAGCACGACCATTTTTCAAATAACTTTAAAATTTAGTACTGAAACTTAAAAATAAGTGAGATCAAATAAAGTATATAGATTTTTTATTTAATAGATAATAACTACTTTAATTTCTTCTAATTCATCCCAAGCCCAAAAATTAGATCGGTCTAATTTGATCACACCATCACGAAATGTAAACCTCACTCTTTTTCTATACAAAGATTCTGTAAACCACTTAGAATTAGTCTTTTTATAATAAATAGCTACTAATGGAGGACTATCTTCACTTAAATCTGGTAATAGTAAAGTACATATTGCGTCATTAAACTCACCTTCTTCTGTTATGAATTCTACTTTAGTGAAATTATATACTCGTTTCGTGAGAGACTTATATTCTATATACTTTTCATTGTATTGTCCTAATGCAATCGAACAAATAAAAAGGAGATAATAAATCAGGTGTTTAGTATATAATACTGGAAAAAACCAATAAGGCCTTATCACTTCTTTTTACGACCGAAAAGCCCCTTTTTCTTTTTCTTCTTACCAGTATCCGAAGATTGTTTTTCTGATCCTTCTAGTTTTTTTCCTGATTCCATTGTTTCTAATCTTTTTTCCCACTCACTTGAGTCACCTCCTGAAGAATCAGCAGCACTTTCCTGTGGGGCAGAATCAGGTGCTACATCTGCAGCTGTTTGTTGAGGCTGATTATCAAATCGATGGTCCCAGGCATCGCGTAATTTCTGTTGCCTACTAACTGTTTTTTCTTTTAGCTCAGACAACATATTTGTTACTTCTTCATGAAAATCTGTTACAGTCGCATCAAGTCGTTGGACTAATTGCTGAGTAAGTGATTCACCGTACTCATCACCAATTTGATCCAATAGGGATGCTACTTTTTCATTTATATATTTTTGATTTTCCGATAACTCCGGTACGGGTATCTGATCTTGTATATTGCTTTCTGGCATAAAATCTCCCAAATATTAGTTCTTTAATTTATCCATTTCTTCTGGAGTTAATGCAAAAAATGTTTTTGGAGATGAAATTATATTTACAGCTTGATAGGTTTCTGCTCCAAATAATGTTCCTAAAACTGTACCTATGAATCGAAAATGCCATATTAAATCTATTCTTGGTCTGGTTTGTTCATTCCAAACTTCAGCCAAAATTACACCGCCTAAAGCAGAAACTGCATATAAAAAACCTTTAATTTTTGGGAGTTCACGTATTTCTTTTCTATACGTAAGACTCGCCATATCCCATATAGGTATAGTTTCAACTGATATTGGAGTTTGGAGAGAGATTAAACGATCCTCTATTCCAAGAACCGATCCCCTTACTTTCTTACCAGTACGATGTTCAATAATAATATACTGATCATCAGGAATTGATTCAATGATACTAATAGTAGTTAAATAAGTTAAATTTTCCCTAATCGATTCTCTATCATTATCAGTAATAACAGGTTGTACATCCACATGGTGTTTTAGATCAATAAACTCCTCTAAACTCATTGATCGCCTTCTTACACTCTTTTGACTAAAATCAACAAAAACTATTTGCACTACTATCTTATTTTTTCCAACCTCGTAAAACTGTGCACTAAAAAAACCATCAATATCATTAAAAATTCTGTAATATACATTTTCCTCTGCGTCAACAGTAAGACCAACTTTTTTGCTTAAAGGAATAATATCAGGTGTTTGCGCAAGAACAAACGCAGTAAATAAAAAAAATATTAGGTAAAAATGCTTATGATTCAATCAGAGTAATTATTTCTTCTAATTCAGGGAATCTATTTAATTCTTTTTTTGAAAATATAATTTTATCATTCTTTGTTACTTCATATACACCACCACTTGATGGTACAAGAGTTAACTTTGAAATGTTCGTGCCAAATTTATCTAATAAATCAGCGGCCATCCTGGACGCTCTAGGTAAATAATTTCAAGAATTACAATATTCAATAGAAAGTGTCATCCTATACTCCTAACAATGAGTTTATCCAATAAAAACCAAATAAAAATAATATTCCTGCTAAAAATAACAGAAAATAGGTCGCTTTTTTAAAACCACTACCTCCTGAATCATATCTATAAACAGTTTTTAAATTATTTTCTTTCATTAAAAATTAAATGATGTCTCCACAGTAGTCTGGATCACCGGTTCCAACATACCCGATCCATCTTCATTAAGAGCACCAGTATATCGATAAAACTGTCTATAATCCCATATAACGCTTATGCCTTTTCCTAATTCATATCCTAATCTATAACCAAGGACAGTATTAACGGAGGGGTTCCCAAAGTCGAAGGGGTTGCTATCATTTGTTCGTTGATAATAAGCGGTTGCCTCGCTTAGTTTGGGAATTCTTTCAGCGTTTAATGATAATGCAGCTACAAAACTATTAACGGTATCATTCTCTGAAGTCATATTTGTATATGAACCGTAAAAACTTCCAAAACCAAACATATCTGCGCTTATTGAACCAAAATGACCAATTAGTCCAACGTTCATAGTAGAATCAGCAAAAAGTGTCATATCCTTTGTCTTAATTATTGCATTTCCATCAATATATTCCGGAACTACTCTTGCTATATCATACGATTGATCAAAGAATTGCGGAACATAATAGCCATTTTTAACTCGAAACTCATAACTCAATTGAAGAAAGTTAAATATACTTGCTTTTACTCCAGGAACAGCGAAGCTATTACCCGTATAATTTGGACGGTAAAAAATACTGTCAGGGGAACCTACCTCAGGAAAACTTAAAAAATTGAATTCCGTATATAGCTTGAGTGATAAAGCGTTACCATTCAGTATAGGATACCCAATGTCAAAAGCATACGCCGTTACAGATGATTTGTTGTTATCTAGGCTAAAAGGAACACCTTTCAATAATAAATCAGTATCATCTTGATCGTAAATATTATCACCATCTGCATCAATATCCCATCCTCCTTCAGGTGAATCTTTACCTGGGTGTGGATCCGGGACACCATCTCCATCTGTATCATTGTAATAATTCGCATCATTAGGAAAATCATCAAAAATATCAGGGTATTTATCTTCATCAAGATCTTTTAAACCTGAAAATTGATTCATATCGGTAATGAAATTTACTCCTACAGTTAACGGGAATGATTTAGAAACTTTATATGTACCTCTTAAGCCTAATAGAGTTCCACCTCTACTAAAATCTTTCATATTAGACATGAATAATTCCCCACCAAAACCTGCAACATTAATACCAGTATTTAATCCGATTCTTCTCACACCAGGGAATTCCATCATATTTGAATAACCACTCAATATTCCACCGTATCCAAGTGTAACATTATCTAATGAACCAAACTTTATCCAAAGCGGATCTGAAACATCACCCCAGCGCAGATACATAATTTTATCTAAAATTTTACTTGGATCATTTCCAAAGTCCCATTCATCCTGTTTCATATTGCCTTCATTATCCACATAGAATACCAAATCAAGACCAATACCAAGTTTGCCAAGGTTTATTTCAGGCCTCAGTGCAATTTGGTTGTATAACACTCCATCAATCGTAACAGAACCAACACCTAGACCCATACCAAATGGTTTTTTTGGAGCAGACTTCTTGCTTGGTTTTGGTTCAGAAGGTCCTTCGCTACTATCCATTTGCTTTTCTTGTGGCTCTGGTTCCGGTTCGGGTTCTACCGGCTGTTGTTCTTTCGCCTTTTCTTGTTGTTTTGGCTGAGATGAAGGTTTCTGAGGTTTACTCTTCGGCTTTGGTTGCGATTCAGTTGGCATTTCTGGTTGAACCCCTTCTGGGTCTGCAGGATAATCATCTGGGCTAAATGGTAATTCCATTACACTTCCCATAGCATTTGATATTGCTTTTTCTCCTGCACTCACAGCAACAGTTTGACCACTAATAAGATTTTGTACATCAAGTTGTCCTGTAGCACAAAACACCTGATCAACTCCTGATGGATTAGATACAACTGCAAACTCCGTACCTTTTACAGAAGCAACAGATACAGGGGTTTCTACTCGAAACGTTTTTGTACGTCCTTCTTTTTTAATATCATTAAATATTGTTCCTTGTTCAACATCTAATGTTCTAGAATTTGAAGATTCAATAAATTCAAATTGTGTTTTCTCTCTAATTTTAACTACCGATTTATCATCGATAAAGATTGCTACGGCAAATCCTTCTTCTCCCACTTTGATCGCATCACCATTATTAATGGCTAAACCAGGTTTTCCAGGAATGGTGAAAGTATTTTTCCCCATTCGCTTTATTAATACATCTCCCTCAGCTTTCATTATTCTTGCTATAGGAGCAGAATAAATCATTCCTGAGATAATTATATTAATAAGTAATAATTTATTTAATTTATTAATCATTATAAGATCGGATCAAATTCCGGTTACGTAAAATAATGAAATATGTTTAATTAATATAGTTAAATATAGAGATTGGATGCAGTGATCTAGTTCACTTTTAGACAAAAGAAAGAAAGTGCTACTACTTGGTTTTTTTTCTTCTTTTTCTTCTTTTTTGATTATTTTTTCTATTGCTATTTTTTGAATTATAAAATTTTCTTCTATTTCTCTTTTTCCTTCTAGGGTGCCTTTTGTTACTATCATTACCATGGGTCTCCTCGTTAATATCTTTTGAGTCTTTATAATACGATAAATATCTATTGAATTCAGTGGATACAAAATGCTTGATAAGCTTTTCTCTATCTAACCAATTGAGTTTTTCAAAAATATAGGGTAAAAATGGTTCTATTTGTTCTTCATTGACATCAACTTTTTCGATTTTATCAATGAGAGCATATAATCGTTTCTTACAGATATCTAATCCATTTGGAACGTCTTTCTTATTAAAGGATATACCAGATACTCTTTCTATATCTTTTAATTTTCTCATGTTTCGTCCGTTAATAATTGCAACTGAAACACCTTTTTTTCCTGCTCTACCAGTTCTTCCACTTCGATGAATATAAACTTCATCATCATCTGGTAAATTGTAATTAATGATATGCGTTAAATCTTCAACATCTAATCCACGCGCAGCTACATCCGTTGCAACCAATATTTGTAATTGTCCGTTTCTAAAACGTCGCATGACATCATCCCGTTCGGATTGGGATAAATCACCATGTATTGTATCCGCATTGTAATGATCGTTCATTAGTTTAATAGCAATATCTTTGGTCTCTCTACGAGTTCGACAAAATACAATTCCATATATATCTGGGTTCATGTCAGCAATTCGCTTTACTACTTCATATCTGTCTCTTGGTTTTACTACATAAAATATATGTTCAACATTATCTGCAGCACGATTCACGCGTGCAACCGCAATCTCTAAGGAGTTTTTCATATATTTTTTTGTAACTCCAACCACTTTTTGTGTCATTGTTGCTGAAAACAATAAAATTTGTTTTTTCTTAGGAGTTTGCTGAATAATTGCTTCTAGATCTTCTTTAAAACCCATGGATAACATTTCGTCAGCTTCATCTAAAATCAAACGATCAATATTTCCAATAATCAATTTTTTTCTTCTTATAAGATCATTTGTTCTACCTGGAGTACCGACAACAATTTGAGGTCCCTTTTTAAGCGATTTAATTTGTTTTTCAATTTTAACCCCACCATATACGGATAGAATATTTATGTTCTTAAGGTATTTGGAATAAGTAAGTAGATCATTGGTGATTTGAATGCAAAGCTCTCGAGTGGGACATAAAATAAGTGTCTGAACATTTGTAACTTTTGTATTAGTCAAATCTAACAGAGGTAAACCGAATGCTGCTGTCTTTCCTGTACCTGTCTGCGCTGAAGCGATCAGGTCTTGATCGGAAGACATTAAATGCGGAATAACTTTACTCTGAATGGGAGTTGGGTTATTAAAACCTAGCTCGTTGATAGACTTTATCAGCTCTTTTTTTAAAGAAAAGTTTAAGAACGAATCTTTGTTTTTGGATTTGCTAGAATTCATACTTTAGATATGTATTAATAATTATAAGATAATGCGCGGGGAGTATACCCTACTTTATTCATATTACTTATTAATTAATAAATAAATCTCAAATATATCTAAAGATCAGATTATGAGAATCACGTAGACTATTTTATTTGAAGTTGGCTTAGGCGTGAATCAGCGCTAATCTATACAACCAGTAGATTGTGCCGTTTTATAAAGAAATACCATAGCGCTGTTGAAATAAGCATAATAATTCCTCCTGTAAACGATGTAATTAATGATGTTTTTAAACCATTAATTAAAATCTGTGGCGAAATATTACTGATCTCTGGTACTGCACTAAATGCGGCATTGACTCCAATATATGTGGCTGAGATACCAACCAAAGCACTAAAGATACCCAGTAACACAATACCATTCGTATTATACGGTTCTTTAATATTTTTTACTGAAATAAAAATGATACTACCTACTAAAAGGAGCAATACCATCATAAAAGGCCCACCATTTAATAAAGTCTCTAACATCTTAATTCTCCTTATTTTTCAATTTCATAAGATTCTTACTTATTATTTCAAATATGTCTTTTCTATTCTTGTCATTTTTTTCATCTGTATAGGGCTGATATTCAAGTAAATCTCCAGGTTGACAATCCAGAACAATACAGATTTTTTCTAGTGTCTCAAATCGAACGCCCCGGACATTTCCATTTTTCAACATAGATAAATTTGTTAATGAAAGTCCAACGGCTTTTGATAGTTCAGTGAGCGAAATCTTTCTTTTCACTAACATAGCATCTAGATGAATTGTAATAGGCATATTATAGATTTAATAACTTAGTGGAATATACTTTGTGTTAAGTATTATACATAGTACTTTAAGTAATACTTAAAACTTTAATTCAAAAGATGGGCTATCTAGTATTTTTTAATTATTACCTAATTGAAAAAATAAGCCACTTCTTATTATCAGACCTTCCTTCAACCGCTCACCTAGAGAATAACCATTTGATTTATAACCAATTTGAAATGTCAATCCATAAAGATGTTTATTTTTAACTATCTCATAATTAATAGTGCTTATTATTTTGCCTCCTAATCCATCAACATTTATTAATTTATCATTCTGGTAAAATTGAATTTCTGGTTGATGCCAAATTTGTCCTGAAAAATTAAAGGATAGTTTTTCCGTTGATTTTATATTCCAAATATTTGCAGCAATTCTCCATGAATCTGGTAATTCAGAATCTGAATGGCTAAAACTAAACTGCATGAGTGTAGAATCGAACTTAAAGTAATTCTGATATACTAATTCTGGTCCATATGGAGTATACTCAAATCTAAATCTAGGTAAATATTTAAGTCCATTTTTAAGATTTATCATCCTTACCTTAGAACTGTTTTTTCCTTTTATTATATAATCATAGAAAACAGCTTTTAACGCATAATAATTCATGGGATCTGTACAAAGAGCTATAAGAGAATAATTTCTCATCTTTTTTCGAGTTAAAACTTCCTTACCATCACCATAAAGTGTATTTAAGTTTCGTCTATACCGAATAGGGTCACCGTTTGGATTTGTAATAAAGGCTGTATAACCAGGCATATCACCACTGCTATACATATAAGGCCAACTATATTTATAATTGAATTTTTGATCCAATAAAATATTTTTTCTCATCAAATCCGAAATGATTAAATTACTTTCAGATCCTCCAAGATTAATCATTAGTTCCTGCTGTTTGGTAAAGTTTTCTGGTCTTTTAAGGTTTATCCAAGAAAATTCATTGTTAAAAGGTGGTGGCAAATTATATTTGATGTCTATAATTGAGCCACCAGCTTCAATCATTCTGTATCCATGACCAAGTTCGTGATTCATGGTTAACATATAATCAACTATTAAATAATTTGTAAAAAACAACTTACTTAATCGAAAAATAGGATTAATAATCCTGCCATAATTAGTTTGTGGAAAAACGTTTATTTTTGGTACGAAATATGAATCTAAATAATCGTATATATGGAATCCTGCATGAAGGTTTTCAGCTAGAAGAGTCTGATGAAATTGTTTTTCATAAACTAGGTTATATGCGGAATTTGCATAATTTAAACTTGTAATTACAAATAACATAATAGGAAGGATTACTTTTTTTTTCATTTCCATAAATAAAAACCCCACGAATATGGGGCTATTCTTATTTGCTTGAAGTCTGATTATCTATTTTGTTTTCACGAACTGGGTGTTTGAATGCAACGATTCCAAATAATGTTGCAAAAATTGAATAAATAATTGCGATTGACCAAATTATGTATGAGAGACTTGGATTAGCCAAAATTCCTTTAATTAAGGCAAGTCCAGCAATGACAAAATGTGTCAAATTAGCGATAGCTATCGGACGATTATAAATTCCACCGATAATACTTCCTTTAGACATCCAATTAAGCATTGCAAAAGCAAAGTAGAGAGACCCAATAATTTGCATTAATAATTCAAGAGCGTCTGATGTACTCAATTCAAGATAACCTAATATTTCTTTTGGGAAAAAAATTAGGCTAATTCCTATCAGAGCTAATATTATCGCGCTAGAGGTCATTAATGCTTTTGTATTCATTTATTCTATATAATTATTATGTTTTATATCGTTTCTACGGAACTCATATCCAAATCAACCCATCATCCCACAAACAAAATACCCACCAAAGATTTAAAAACCTAAAATGTATTGCGCCACAGCAATAATATCCAGGCTATTAACATTTCGATCCTGATTAAAGTCTGATAAATAATTATAGCTTTCATTATTCAAAATATTATCGGAAATCATAAGCATATCTATAATATTTATTGAACCATCAAAATTCATATCACCTATATCTGCTATGACTAAGTGTTGACTAAAAAAATTCCACACCTCTTGACCAGCATTAATATCCATATTGCCCCAAGCCCCAGGCCAATCATGTCCGCCATTGATAACCTTATATAGCCAAACCTCATTATTATTTATTCCATTAATATGCTTCTCAGTTACAACAAAACTGCCGTCCGAT
>SGYN01000037.1 GCA_004321715.1 bacterium
ATCGTAATAAGCATCATCCTCAGTTGAATACATGCCAACTAGAACTGAGGAACCTCCAAACCATCCCCATGAATACCATGAGGCATAAGAAACAATTGGGTCTACAGCAGTTGAACTATTAGCACCAAAGGTAGGACCACCGTATCTCCATAAAGTTCCTATGGGAGACCCATAATCTTCTCCTTCATAATTCCAAGGAGTTCCACCTGGTATGTATTCTGTCTCTAATAATGGATTATACAACCCACGAACATCTCCTCTTGTCAATGCAACATTATCGGATATGATGTCCCAGTTTTCAGGATCGGTAAAGTCAGCATAATCTTCCTTCTCGAAATACACTCTATCATCCCCACACATGGGTAAAAAGTATTCTTCACAACAATTATCCTCTCCAAATACATACTCCTCAAAGTCAAAATTACCAGCATATGAATAGTATTGACCATACATATACTCGCAATCAGAGAAAGCAGTTTGATAAATAAGAACAAATAATATTACATATTTTTTCATTCTAAATAGTCCTTTACGAATGATAGTTAAATTATATAAACGATACTATCTAGTATAATACTTACATTATTTTAAAATTATTAACCTATGCTAATATAATCCCATCATCCCACAAACAAAAAATTCTAAAAATTATTACAGAATGGGTGCACCTCTTATACATAGCGACCACCCCCCTTCGGATTCACTTCGTTGGGGTCTCTTTTGGTTGAGAAAGTGGATTGAATTAATAAGGTGTCGCCAAGTGGCATTTCTTGGCACAAACCTACCTCGTGCTTGGAACTGTATATAATATTAAATTGAGTAAATATTTTAAGACTGATAATAGACAAGAGCCCCTCAATAATCTTGGTATATCGAGAGGCTCTTATTATCTTTCGCACCCATTATTGGGCCCTTAGCTCAGTTGGTTAGAGCAGCGGACTCATAATCCGTTGGTCCGGGGTTCGAGTCCCTGAGGGCCCACTTTCTTTTCAAATACTTATCCTAGAAACACATAAGTTTTTTATTTCTTTTCCGTTTTGTCAAAACAATTGTATTTGTAATTAACTTAAATTGCATATTGTAAAAGATGCTATTTAACCGATTATCTAATTTATTTATTTCATATGCCTCTTGATTTCCAAATGAAAGACAAAGATGGAAATCTAATTTATGATTCAGATAATTATATCTATAGATCAGAAGATAAAGAACCTCAAAATATAGAAAACGAAATCGCATTTGAAATAAACACTGACGATTTCACAAAAATGGGGTTCGATGGAATCATTTCATGGATTCAAGAAATTGCTGAAGATCAGAATATCTTTGAACAGATGATTATAGCATTAAAAAAAGAAAAAAATATTGCTATTGAAGATATACAAAATGCTCAAAATGATATGATTTTTTCTAAAGTTAAACGGATTATAGAATTGGATATTTGGGCTGAAGCTATTATGGTAGCATTACGCAGCGCTAATCGTGATCGTCTTGGAGATTGGTGGATGTTTAATGACATGGATTTTTATTATCAATGTAAAAAAGATTATTTTAGTCAAGGTGGCCTAGATGAAATGTATATTATTTCTCAAGTACAATCTTGGAAAGAAAAAGCAAAAGATCACATAGATGAAATACGAAAAGACTGGACATCCGTAATGGATAGAAATTTATTGATAAGACATTTAGATGATATTGATTATGAACCTAGTGTGGATGAGCGACTTCGAATGCGAACAGATCTATTTGCTAAGAACAGAGACGAATGGATAAATATTGCGTTAGATAAAAAGAATTTTTTTAATACAATAAAACATTATATAGTTAAAAGTACTCTTACAGAGAAACTATTTTCTGAGGAAATAAATATCTTTTACGGAAAACAATTGCATAAATCATTAATCATTATGTTATGGACAAATCTTGAGCGAGAGTTTGCGCATAAAGATGGTATGTTCCATAATATTGAGGCTCTTTCTCGAGGAAAATTCAAATTAGATAAAAACACTGATACTGGTGAACTATCGATGCGAATAGACTATAGAAGAAAATTTTAGTATCAATATTTATTTAGATGGATTCAAGTAAAGAAAACCTTGATAAACTAATATGGGATTATCCTAATCCATTTACTGTATCAACAATCGTATCTGGTATTGAAATTGATCAATTAGGACATGCTAATAATCAAGTATATCTTGAATGGATGATGCAAGCAGCATACAAACATTCTGAAAGCTTAGGTCTTTCTGTGGATGATTATTTATCTATTGGAGTAGCCATGGTTGCAAAAAAACATGAAATAAATTATTTATCCGCAACCTATGTAAACGAAAGTCTAATAGTCGGCACCTGGATTGCTACAAATGATAATAGATTTAAAAGCACACGAAAATATCAAATCATTCGTATGAATGATTTTAAAACAATACTGCGGGCAACAACAGATTGGGTATCATTAAATATTGATAATGGCAAACCACAACGAATGCCTGATGAATTTATTCGTTGCTATCAACCAACAATAATATAGTTTTATTGAAATTTAACAAATGATATTTGACTACTATTTCCTGCGGAATCAAATGAACGTAGTTTTACATTTTTTGTTACTTTAACAGGTTTTTCATACAAAGTAGAATTTGCTGTAGGATCCGAGCCATTCATGGTATAACGAATCTCGAGTCCGGGAAACTCCGTATTGGCTTTTAACAAACCATTTTCAATCAAAGCACCCGGTGATGGAATTCTATAATTAAATCCTCCAAAAATATAATACAACCTTGGTAGATCTTTTTTTGCAATTGTATTAGCAAAGATATTCCATGATTTTAACATATCTTCTTCTCTCAATTTTCTATTATCAATTGATTCCCATTTTCGCTCTTTCCACGCTGTCTCAGAAAACCCAATGATCTTTGGCAAATAATAATATTCTAGCATCTTACTACCTTTAATAGTTTCACTCCATAACTGCGCCTGCACCCCAATAATATTTTTTTTATTTTTCTCCTTTAAGCGTTCTTTATCTTTAAATGTATTATCTATATCTATCGGTTGTCCAGTTGGGGTCGTGGTAGTGGTTTTAAATATATCATATGGTGCAGTCTCAAAAGCATCTCTAGTATTATTAAACCCTCCCCAATATAACCCTGGTTCTTTTGGATTTTTGTCATATGATAAATCAAAATAAAAATTTGTTACATTACATAATACCACTTCATACCCCTGGTTTGCTAAACGATACGCAAGGTCTTCTTGCCCCCAGGCATTAATCCAAAAGTAAGGGACTACTTTTTTATCTACAAATTCAGTATTGATTTCTGTCCCGCCTTCATCCCTATTCTCCATCCTTTTCAATACAACTTCTTCCCAGCCTCCAATTTTCACATTATACTTTTTTAATAGATTGACAGCCCTACGGAAAAAATATACTTGGAAATCCATTGAATGTATTTTTGTTGACATAGTATCTAGAATGGTATTGATCATCGGTGAATTTGACCAGGATCCTTGCGGTACTTCATCCCCGCCTGTATGAAAAAAGGTAAATGGGACATCTGCTTCTTCATATAAATTTCTAATACTATTTATAACTGTATCATAAAATTTATAAACTGATTCTCTTGCTACATTTACTACATTATCATTATATCCTTGTGCAGAAAAATATTTTGACTTTTCATTTGGATCAATTAAACGATACTCATTGGCTAAGGTTTCCTCTCCTTTTGACATAAAGAATTGATATCTAGCCTCCATAGCTTTAATAGCTGCTCTTGCGTGACCTGGAAAATTTATTGTTGGGATTACTTTGATATGTCTTTCATCTGCATATCGAAGTATATCTATAAAATCATTTCTTGAATAAAACCCACTTCCAAAAGTGTTATCATCATATGCAAATGGTCCGCTGCCATAAGATGGGTGCAGTGCCGGTGCATCTTTAGATGTATGTTGACGTTGAGCTCCCACTTTCGTCAGTTCTGGTAATTCATTAATTTCAATACGCCATCCTTCATCTTCAGACAAAAGCAACTGAAAGTGATTAAGTTTATAAAAAGACATGATATCAAGAAGTTTAAATACTTCCTTCTTCGAAAAGAAATTTCTACATGCATCCAGATGTTGACCCCGGTATGGAAAACGGGGAGCATCTTCAATATGCATATTGGATACTTCTATGCTTGACATTGGTGATTGGAAAATACCAATAGGTAACAAAGCCATAAAACTTTGTATACCATAGAATACACCAGCAGGATCAGACCCGGTAATCATCAAACCACTATCAGAAGAAATGTCTAAGATATATGCCTCTGAAGAAACTTTATTAATAGAAATTGGCTTTGTTCTTAATACAATTGCTTTCCCACCTTTATAGTCTTTTTGAAGAATTGAAAATTTTCTTCCAGTAAGTTGTCGCAGTTTTTCTCTAAGATATTTTGCTTCAGATTTAAGATCTGATGTATAATAAATTTGTAGAGCATCATTTATTATTAAGGTGCCATCATTTGAATTAATTTTAAATGGAGTTGGTATAATTTTATGAATGTCATCTTCATCCAATAACGACATGTTATCATTTGATAGATACCGATTCTCTGGATTTGGAATTGGCACTACATCATTTTTACCTCTATTTATCTTTTCTGGTTTATCAAATGGTAAAATAGAATAGTCCTTTATCTTTCGTATCTCTTTTTCGTTTCCATCTTCATCATATAAAACTAAATAAGGATATAGCGGTGCATCAGTTTCTTTAATAATAAAATTTGACATATCATACTGAATCGTAATTTGATCACCTGCTGGTAATGAAAAAGATTTATTTGGGGTAATAGAATACCAATCACCATTAATTTGATTAATATTCGCATTTGAATCGGAATGATTTGTTACTTTTCTTGGACTCTGTGAATAGAAAATTGCCCAACCTTTATTATCTAACGTCTGATTTGTAGTATTATGAAGGGTGAACGCTGCTCTACACGAAGATTCCCCTTCAAGATAATTTGAGATCATCCCCCAAGTAAGTTTGTAGTTCATTACTTTTTTTACTTCTTTACTAGCCCGATCAGAGCAATTAAATGATATAATTAATAAAATGTTTAGAAATATATATTTTTTCATATACAAATGTAATTAGTTTTGTAAATATATATATTAATTATAGAGTTGAAGTCATATTTTTAATCCCTTATAAATGAGAGGAAAATTATGAAATCCAAAATTTTATTTTTTATAACTATATTATTATTTTTATCCAGCTGCACTATGGTTAACCATAGTGTCTCAACACCTATAATTTATTTAAGTGATTTAAATGTATCGGATGAGGTTTGGGGTCAAGCAAAATCGACTAAAGTTCTTGGGATTGATTTTCAAAGATTATTGAAAAGAAATATTGAATCAGCAAATGTTGGTTTATCTACAACTAGCATTCCAATATTTACTGTTGGAAATATTGGTGCGCCTGCTGTTCAAACAATTGGAATTTCAATTATTGATACAGAGTCACTTGCATTAAATGATCTGTTAAATAAAAATAAAGAATATGATGTTTTAATTAGCCCAAAGTTTTCAAAAACTACGGAAGGGTTTTGGCCTATTTATTGGACGGAAACTGTAATGGTAAAAGCACGTATTGGAACAATAAAGTAGAAAGTACCCAGTTTAATGAATGTAAATATTGCATTATTATCTATTAGTTTAATCGCAATTTTTGGATTTATTTCTGAAACATTATTCCGTCGAACAAATATCCCAGATGTAATATTTCTTATAGTCATCGGTTTTCTAATTGGTCCTAATGGATATGGATTCACATCCCCTGAGGATCTCGCTTCAATTGCCCCAGTTGTAACAACATTTACCCTATTAATTCTTATTTTTGATGGAGCTTTTAATATTAATCTATCATCATTAATTAGAGAGTTTTCTTCTAGTCTCGTACTCACTATATACAATTTTGTTATTTCGACTATTGTTGTTGGTGGCGTCTTTTATTATATCCAGCAATTTCATCTTGGTGGAATATCAATGATGGGCGCTTTAGTAATTGGATTTTCTCTAGCAGGTGTTTCTTCTTCTTTCGTTATCCCTATATTGAATCAAATTCGAGTAGGAGGAAAATTATTTTCTAGATTAGCCCTTGAATCCGCCCTTACAGATGTATTTTGCATTGTGGCAACATTATCTGTTATTGAAGTATATACAACTGGTGTTTTTGGTATTCAAAAAACTCTTTCATATCTAATAGAATTATTTGCAATTGCTGGGTTTATTGGAGTGTTGGGTGGCATAATTTGGATTGTCATTAGAGTATTTGAAGAGCAAAATTACATAATAACTATTGCTTATTTAATCCTACTGTATTTAGCTACAGAAAATTTCGGGGGAAACGGCCCCATAGCTGCTTTATTTTTTGGATTAATCTTGAATAATTCAAAACAACTCTCTTCAATAAAAGAAGGGATTCTTGCACGATCCGTTGAAGATAAAAAGAAAGCAGTCCAAGGTGATCTAGGTATTGAAGTCACAACTGCTAATGAAGAAAAATTTTACCATTTAATCTCTTTTTTCCTTAAAGCATTTTTCTTTATATATGTAGGTATATTACTTGATATTTCAGATCAAACAGCTCTAATTGTTGGAGGAATTTTATCAGTATTGATTATGATTACACGTTCGGCATCCATGCCGTTAACAAAGGGGATGCCTGGAGCTCAGCGAAAACTAGTAAATGCAGTATTTGCCAGAGGCCTTGCTGCTGCAGTATTGATTCAAGCTGTAGTTCAGGCTGGAATGCCTGGAGCGGATTATCTTGCCAGAGTAGTGTATGTTGTCATTATTGGGACAATTATATTAAGCTCAATGAGAGTATTTTTTCTGAGATTAAGTTTATCTAAAAAGGATAAATAATCATTTGTAATTTTCTTTTCTAATCCACACCTTTTTTAAATAATTTTTTGCCTCTTTGCTACTGAGATCTGAATATAGTTTATTATATAACTCATCTTTATTCATCTTATTAGCTTTTTTTGCCGCTTCTCCAATATTTGTTTTATCTATAAGCGCCTTTGATACATTCCCAACTCCAGTATTATAAGCCGGTATTGCACATATATAAGCAAGGTCATCATCGCGTATATCTGAAAAATAATGATGTCTAATCATCGAAAGATATGCACATCCAAGCTCCACATTGTTCCTTGGTTTATATAAATACCTTCCTGTTATAAATTTATCTTTTTTATATATCCATTGATATGCATCTCTGGCGCCTGTTTTTGGAACTAACTGCATTAATCCATAAGCAGGTACATGCGATTTAGCTTTTGGATTAAAAGCAGATTCTGTTTCAGCTATAGCCAGTGCTATCTCTGTAGGAATATTAAATCGCCGTGCTTCTATCTCTATAAGTTCTTTGTATCTCTCTTTTCGCTTCTCCATATGGTCATCGCTCAATGGGATTTTAATAGATATTATAGTACGTTTTTTTCCATCTTTTGAAAAATGCATTCTTACATTTTTTGTTTTGTTGCTAATAAGATCCTTTGCTACGCTAAGTGTATTTCCAACTCCTTCTACAGCTTTTCCCCCTACATCAACCAACTGGTCTTTTAATATTGGCTGCCCATCATCTCCTTTTACTTTTAATAGTTTTGATAATTGTTTGACAAAAGAGGAATTAGCACTTCCATCCCTATTCGTATCTTCATCATCCTGTAAAACGAACATTGCTATTATATTTAATAATCTGGCTCTAATTAATAAACCGATTTTATTGATTTTATCATTTTTTGCAAATTGCTCATCTAGCTCAGAATTAAATTTAGATTCATGCGAATCGTATTTTGGATCTTCTTCATCAGTAATTACTTCAATTGTAACCTCACCCTTTTCAAAATCTACAATTGTCCTTGATGAAAGATCTTTACTATAAGTAACATATGACTTTGATGTCGATTCTTTGTAGGTATCCCATTTTTTTTCAACAGCATTTTTAAATTTTTCTCTTTTTTTCCTAAGTCTTTCTTCAGATTCATCATATTTCTTTGTCACTTTAACATCATCTAAACCCAATGGATCTAACCCATTTAAAGAAATTGTTGAATCTTTCTTAGGGCCTAAAAAAGAAATAATAATAAATACTGCAGGGACCAAAGCAATAAGAGAATAAATAATTAGTGAGATTTTATTTTTCATTATTTAGTTGATTAGATATCCTAAAAAGGTACCCTGTTTTATTAATCATGATCAATATAATTTATATGATATTATTTCATTCAATACTTATTATAGATAATAAGCGCATTAAAACATTTTTTCCCTCAAAAGTTCCCTTTTTTTATTACGGGTTTGGTAATTGTGACAGCACGCACAAAAACCATATGTACCAATAATTTACTGGAACTGAATCCCTACTAGGCATGTAAAACATTACGATTGCAACAAAAAGCAATCAGAAACAAAATGAAAAAGGAGTATAAAATGAATAAATACAAAACAAATCGTGGCAGAGTAGTTTTCGTAACGCTTTCTTTCAGTATCATCGCAGGATTAATGATATTGAGTGCCAATAATAATAACGTTCCAGAACTATCCTATGAAGCTTCCTATGAAGCCCCTGCGCAGGAAGTGGTCCTAGATGAACGTGCGGAGGAATATATTGCAGAAGCAATCGAAGCGATTGATGTAATCATTGAGGAAAACTTACGTGTTGATGAAGAAGAAGATTCTTTAGAACCATCAACATTTAATGAAGCATTTTCTCAAGCTCGCGCTCTTCTTGGATCCGGTCATGAATTTACCTGGAAGGGACAAGAATACACGACTTCCTACGCAGAAGAACTTGCGGCTAATACGGCACCAGTAGAAGAGGAAAGCGATGCAT
>SGYN01000038.1 GCA_004321715.1 bacterium
CGCAGGTGCTTCTTCTTCCGCAGGTGCTTCTTCTTCCGCAGGTGCTTCTTCTTCCGCTGGTGCTTCTTCTTCGCTGGTGCTTCTTCTTCCGCTGGTGCTTCTGCTTCCTTCTTAGAAGCTTCCTTCTTCTTTGCTATTTTTGCCTCTGCACGTTTTTTACGACGCGCAAGAAGATCTTCACGCTCAAGCAACCATTTCTTCATCTCTTTTTCAACATCAGCATCACTTAAGCCCTGCTTGATTAAATGCCATTTATGCGCTAATCCAGAAGTGCGAAGTATGTCATGGACAGTATCTGTTGCTTGCGCTCCCTCATTTAACCAATGCAATATTCTATCTTCTTTAAGAGAATAAATATCATCCTTTGCAATAGGATTATACCAACCAACCTGTTCAATAGCCGCTCCATCTCTACGCTTCCTTGAATCCATAATAACAAGTCTATAAAATGGTCTATTTCTACGACCAATACGTTTTAATCTAATTTTCGTCGCCAATCGAATTACTCCTTTTCTTCTTAATTATCCAAAAAACGATCTAACACCTAATTTAGGCGTCTTCATTTTACCAAATTTTTTCATCATTTTCTGCATTTCTGTGAATTGTTTTAATAATTGATTTACTTCTCTGACAGAACGACCTGAGCCGGAAGCTATTCTACTTCTTCGACTTCCATTAATAATTTGAGGATTTTTTCGTTCTTTTACTGTCATAGAATTAATGATTGCTTCAGTCCAAACTATCTGACGATCGTCCATATTTGTTTTATTTTTGATTTTTCCAGGTATACCAGGAATCATGTTCATGATTTCATTGATATTACCCATTTTTTGAATCTGAAAAAGTTGATCTTTAAAATCCTCTAAATTAAATTGATTTTTCAGGATTTTTTCCTGCATAATTTTTGCTTCAGATTCATTTACAATTTTCTCAGCCTTTTGTACAAGTCCAACAACATCACCTAACCCCAAAATACGATCTGCCATCCTTTTTGGATCAAAGATAGTTAAACCATCAATGTTCTCAGATATTCCAATAAATTTAATAGGTTTATTAATTACAGAACTGATTGATACAGCTGCACCACCTCTAGCATCACCATCCATTTTAGTTAATATAATTCCCGTAATTTCAAGGGCCTCGTTAAAAGCTTTTGCTGAATTCACCGCATCTTGCCCTGTCATTCCATCAGCAATGAAAAGTGTTTCTTTAGGGCTAATAGAATCAGAGATTTGCTGAATCTCTAACATCATCTCACCATCAACATGCAACCTACCGGCAGTATCTAAAATTAGACAGTCAATTTTAGATTCCTTTGCTTGCTCCAAAGCATCAGTACAAATTTTTATAGGATCATTAGCTGTTGATTCAAAAACTGGGACATTTATTTTTTGCGCAAGAACATTTAATTGCTTAACTGCCCCGGGGCGATATATATCTGCAGCAACTAACATAACAGATTTTCCTTGGTTAATAATTTTATTTGCTAGTTTTACAGACGTGGTTGTTTTCCCTGAACCTTGTAAACCCGCCAATAGCAAAACATTACAATTTCGGTTAGTGATATTTAGATCCGAATTATGATCTCCAAAAAGCTTTACAAGTTCATCATGAATAATTTTTATAAACTGCTCGCCAGGTTTAACTGATTTGATAACTTTTGTCCCAATTGAACGATCTTTAACTCTTTGAACAAAATTTTTGGTAACATTAATATTTACATCAGCTTCTAATAAAATACGTCTAATTTCACGAGAAGTATCTTCTATGTTTTTATCAGTAATTTTACCAAGTCCGCGTAGATCTTGCAGCAAAGAATTAAAGCGATCTGATATTTGGTCAAACATATTTTATTTATTTTTTATGATTAAAATAAAGCCGGTGAAGTTAATAGCCGCGGTAACTAATGACAAAAGAAATACAACTAAAAATAAACCATCTAAAATGGCAAGGATTTAGCTAGAACAATATTATTTACCAGGAACCTTACAACATAAATCTAATTTTTCATAAACCTTTGGATCTGCAGGTGTATTGTTAGCATCATAACCAATCGACGCAATTGAATTCTCAATTGCACTTAGATCTATAACACTGGCATTATACATAACAGTTCCAACTTTTTTCTTAAGATCAACATCAACCTTTTTTATACCCTCTAACTTATTGAGCCCATCTGCAATCTTGTTTGAGCACATCCCGCACTGTATAGTATTCAGTGAAATTTTCACTGTTTTATTATCTCCCTGATCGCTACACCCGATTAATACAATGAATAAAATTATAATATTTAGTAATCGATTAGTCATATTGTCTCCCTGTTTGACGTATTGAACAATTAATGTTTAGCAAATATTAGACTTAAATTTAATTAATTAACTAAATAGAAATAAATCCTATTTTTCTTTCGATTGAGATTTTAATCTAAGCGCTAAAGATAGTTGCCAAATATTGCTTCGTTGATTTAAATCTCCTTCATTTATAGAAAAAGCACCATATAACATAAATGGTTTTTGAATATTGATTGATACCGCTCCAAAATTAGTATTAAATAAATAACCAATACTTGGAATTACTGCAAAAGAATTACTATTTGGCTCATGAATATCATTCCATTTTGCCATTGATGAATGAGCAAACATTAATCCAAAATCATAGGAACTCATTAACTGATCATACCTCATAAAAGAAGAAGATAATGATATTGTCGTCATTGTTGAAGGTAGGTATCCATATTTACTTTCAGAAAACGGATGCTCAACAACAATAAACCCTCCTAGGAATACAGGGTTTACATTTCTTTTTAGAAATAACTGTCCTTCAAAAATACCTTTATATGCTCCACTACTTAAACTAAAATGCCTATGACCTTTATAAAGATCACCATCAAGAAAAAATGGATCGGATGTTAAAACGCTGTTGCCGGGAATTGCTATTCCAGTACCTAAATAAAATCGTTTTCCTAATTCGGAACCTGATTCATTAATTAAATATCTAATTATGATTCTACTATCACCCAACACGCTTCCTAATGCATTTCTAAAATTGCTTAAAGATGATTCATTTCGATGGTGGATAGACACTTCAGAAGAATGCCAATACATGAAACGAGCTCCAAGCACAACATTGAATGATAAATTTAATTTTTCAGATATGCCATATACTAAGTTTGGTAGAAGAATATATGTATTTAATAATCCAGAATGCTCGAAGCTTTCTAAACCTATTTCTTCATGCCACCAATCTATAATATTAATGCTACTTTGAATGCCAAAATATGTTTCACGCGGCTGCGCACTAAAACCTTTATCTGACTTGCCGACCGGCAAGGAAGGGTTACTTCAAAGATTTCACTGACCCCAAAGCAGTGCAGAAAATAATGAAAGTATAATTAATCTTGTTATCATAATTATCTAACCAATTTAGAAATTTTCCTGAAACGGTCTCCTTTGGCTTCGCCTTGCATCTCAAAAAGTAGCATTTCTACGCTAGTTTGTGTTGCGCCTTTTATTATCATCCTTTTAATTCCTAATTCTTTATTTTCACATGTTCGAGAAGATATTGCATCTGAAACAATATGGACATTATGTTTTTTATCAAGTAAATCCATTGCTGTTTGATACACACAAATATGAGACTCTATTCCTGCTAAAATGATTTCTTTTGGATCTATTTTATCAATTACATTATTGAATTCATCATTTTTTGCACAACTAAAAACATCTTTTGTGATTGGTTTTTGATCAGTCAGCACATCCTTAATTTCGGGAATTGTTGATCCTAACTTTTCCGGAACCTGCTCCATCCATATAATAGGAATATTTAATAGCTTTAACCCACAAACGAGTATATGAAGATTTCTAAAAAGATTATCTCTATCGTACATAATCTGAGCAAGCTTTCCTTGTACGTCTACAATAACAAGAACCGCATTTTTTGAATCAAGCATACAGATCTCTTTCCGCAACTATCTTCCAATCCACAATATTTTGATCAGTTCTTACAGCCATAACCTTATTCATTTTATAAGTATTCTGCAGATGTAAAGAATGAATAATTTCTTTTTTTATATATTCAGGCATAATCTTATATATCAAGCTTATATGTGGCTCAAATTTATATTTTATATTTGATTTTATCTGTTTAAAAATATTTTTTTGTAATGATATCAAATCTTTGCTAACCGATAATTCAATAAATAGCGTTTTCCAAAAAATATTTGTGTAACTAATCCTTTTAGATTCCACAATTATAGGCCCCATATTATCAATAGATTTATCTAGAATCGTAGTTAATTCAGTTGTATTTAATTTAATACCACTTAGCAATGTACAATGTGGAAAAAACGGAACGCTATTATGAATATCTGAAAGATGATTAATTATATTTTGAAGATATAATTTATCTTTAGAATCTGGGCAAAGCCAAATAGAAATCAAAAAAAAATTATTCCTGCTGTGACTTGATTAGTCTATCCAATCGATCACGTATGTCTAATAAATCATCTTTTAAAGAAGAAGATGCGTCTTTATTATTTTTTTCTCCTTTTAAACGTGGAATTAATGGAGTTATCCATCGATCAGTTATAGGATCTCGTATTACAAGGTTTTCTAGTTTGGATATATGGCTCTCATCACCATATCGACTCAATAAATTTGCAGCTGTAGTTCTTACACTTCGATTAGGATCAAATAATAACTCTTCAAATTCTTGTATTAATTCGGGGTGTCTTTTCACATGTTTTCCAATTGTTGAAAGCACTGTTGAACGGCATGACCAAGGAGCTTCTCCATATTTAAGTAATACTTTAAGTCTTTTATAATTAGTGCTATTATATTTTGACAAAGACCTTATAGCAGATTTGCGAATAATATCATTGTGGGATTCTTGTTTCATTGCCCAATCAAATAATGAATCAGCAGTAACAGAATCAATAGCAAATAAAGTTTTATATGCATCATTTACTGTATAATCATTAGTGGAGTTCATCATCATATCTAATAAGAAGTTTCTAATTTTTGTCCCGTTATAATTGCGTAGACTACGGATACATGCTCTTTTTACTCGATTATCCTGCCGATCTATAGAATTCATTAAGATTTCATCGCCTTTTCTAGGTTTATAAACTCCAATAGCTTCTGCTGCGGCTAAACGAACTCCATAAAAGGAATCATTATTTAAAATATTTACTAAAGTATTTTCTATTGATCTCTTATGCGGGTGATCCGCTAACTTTTCTATGGCCCATATACGATCTAGTACATGAGGTGCATTCTTTGCTTGATGAATCAACTCGCTATGTTTTTTATTAAAAGTCATTCTTTTGGGAATAATATGACCTTCATCGACTAATACCATATTTGGAGTCCTTGCTGAAGGTATTAAAAATGTAGATTCTTCTTCTTCTATCCATATTTCCTGTCTTGAAATCTCTCCATTATCAATTAATACCGTTAGAGGCAATCGAAATAATGATGAGTTCGCAATATTCTGAGTTTGCTTAATCGTAAGCTTTACATTCTTATTACGACGATTGTATTTGTATTTTATATCTAACTCGGGTAAACCTGCAGTATATACCCACTGATCGAAAAACCACTCAAGGTTTTGCCCTGTAACATCTTCAAAAATCCTTTTTAAATCCTGTGATTCAACATTCTTATGCTGATATTCTTTAGCGTAATGTTTGACTGTTCTCCAAAAAGCATCATACCCTAGCATTTGACGCAACATATTTAAAACCAGTGCACCTTTTGCATAAATATTTGAATCAAATAGATCCATGTCTGATACATAATAATATTGGACCATCGGTCTAGGGCTTGATTGATCTGCCCATCTAACGCTTGACAACATCCATCTCCGTCCATATTCTGCAGCATCTCTACCCATATCATATTCCTGCCACGCATATGTTAAAAATGTAGCAAATCCTTCATTTAACCATGCATTAGCCCAATTTCTAGTAGTTAACATATTCCCAAACCACTGATGAGCAATTTCATGAGCTACCAAGCCGTCACTTGTATGATCAGGCCTCGCTCTATCAGTATGCATTGTTCCGGAACTTTGATGAATTAAAGTAATATTTTCCATCCCTCCCCACATAAAATCATCAATAATTATCTGGTCTAGTTTTTCATATGGATAAGGAATCCCTGTAAGTTCATTAAAATAAGCTACCATTTCTGGACTACGACTGAAAGATCTGAATGCATCGTCATCACTATATTCTGGGGTGACCCAATAGCCAATAGATAAGTCACCATATTTATCCTCTATTCTACGGAAATCACCAATTACAAAAGATATCAAATAAGATACCATAGGAAAATGCTCATGCCAATGAAAGGTTCTGGTAATACCATTATCTATCATACCCATAAACTCACCATTAGAAACTGCAGTATACGGGGTATCTACAGTTAAAATAACTTCAAAAGTTGACCGATCGTTTGGATAGTCCCATAAGGGTACCCAATTATGATTGTCCATACCCTCTCCTTGAGTCCAAGCTTGTACATTTTTATTCGGATAACTTTGATCATTTTGTACGAAATAAAGTCCTTTTTTGGGCCTAGCAATATAATCTATAGATAAAGTTAGCGTATCATCAAACCCATATGTTCTATCTAGCTCTATATTAAGTTTTGGACCATTAAGAGAATATTTTAAAGGACGGTTATTATTTATAAAAACTTGTTTTATTTCTGTGTCTTCACAATCTAACTGAATAATATAGAGATCTGTGCGAAGAGAACTCATGGTATGTGTTACGTTTCCTACTACCGTACTATCATCTAGGTCTACTCGTATATCAATCTTTGAATGATGAATATCTACATACCTATCTGGAGTTGGGTTATATATGGGTTCTTCAGATTGAATTATATTTAAAATAAAAAATAAAAAAGTAATGATTATTTTCAACTGTCTTCCTTGATTATAGTATAAATTACAATTATAAAATATTGCTAACAAATTTTGATTTAGGTAAAGATAGATTTAATTTCGGCGCCAATTATGGAATTTTTACCAACTAATTACAAAAATAATGTCTTTAAAAAATAAAATTATAAACAAAGAAGCGCATATTGGCGTTATTGGCTTAGGATATGTAGGTCTTCCTCTAGCTGTAGAATTTTCTAAAGCTGAGTTTAAGGTCACTGGAATTGATATAGATGATAGTAAAGTTACATCTATAAATAATGGAAATAATTATATATCAGATATTGATGATTCATTGCTAATCAATCTCATTAAAAAAAAGAAACTAAGAGCTACAAATGATACAAGTATAATTAAAGAATTGGATGCCATCTCCATTTGCGTCCCCACACCTTTAAGTAAAGTTAACGAACCAGACGTATCTTACATAATTGACACAGTTAATTCTATTAAACAATACATGCATAAAGATTTATTAATTGTTCTTGAAAGCACCACTTACCCCGGAACTACTAAAGAAGTTGTTTTAGATGCTCTGAAAGAATCTGGATTAGTTGTTGGTAAAGATTACTTTTTATGTTTTTCTCCAGAAAGAATTGATCCTGGAAATAAAAATTTCAGTATTAGTAATACACCTAAAGTTATTGGAGGCATTACAAATAAGTGTACTAGTGTTGGCCAATTACTTTATAATCAAATAGTAGAGGATGTGATCTCTGTATCTTCACCAGAGACAGCAGAAATGGTAAAACTTCTTGAAAATACGTTTCGATCAATAAATATTGGACTCGCAAACGAGATTGCAATCATGTGTGAAAGGCTTGGCATCGATGTTTGGGAAGTTATTGATGCCGCTGATACAAAACCATACGGCTTTATGAAGTTTACTCCAGGGCCAGGCTTAGGAGGCCACTGTATTCCTATTGATCCACTATATCTTTCTTGGAAAATGAAAAAATTGAACTATAATCCAAAATTTATTGATTTAGCATCAAAAATTAATGCCTCTATGCCTGATCATGTAATTGAAACATTAAAAAAAGGATTAAATGGATATCATAAAGAACTAAAAAACTGTAAAATATTATTAATAGGGATGGCTTATAAAAAAAATATAGATGATATACGGGAATCACCATCATTGGATATTTTATATTTATTAAATAAATATAAATCTAGAGTAGAATATTTTGATCCCTATATTCCTAATTTTATTTTTAATAAAGTGAAAAAAACAAGTTTAAATGATCTTAATAGTGAGGTTCTTAAAAGGTTTGATGCCGTTATCATTTTAACGGATCACTCTAATGTAGATTATAAATTAATTAAAAATAACTCTAAGCTTATTATTGATACTCGAAATGTTTATCCACTAAATAAGGATAACCATATCTACCGGTTAGGCGTCGGCAAACCTGAATAATATAATTATATTATCACTTAAAATATGAAGCCAAAAATACATATTATTGTTGGAGCTCGACCTAATTTTATTAAAGCACACCCAGTTTATCATAGTCTAAATCAGTTAAATAAGTTTGAACTTAAGTTAGTCAATACTGGTCAGCATTATGATCAAAATATGTCTGGTGTTTTTATTAAAGAATTAGGTATGAATCAACCTGATATAGACTTAGAGGTTGGGAGTGGGCTTCATGGTGAACAAACTGGAAAAATACTATCTTTATATGAACAAAT
>SGYN01000039.1 GCA_004321715.1 bacterium
TTACCTTAGGAGCTTTATCATCTCGCTCACAAGATGTAGGATTAAACACAGAAACATATACTCTGCAATTAAGCAACCTACCAGAAAAAGAAGATATAATTATTAGTGTTCCAAAAAATAATGTTCCAGATAATGCAAATAATACTGCAACAGGGACAAATCGATTTAATTTTAGTTATGATATTACTCGGCCCGTTTTAAGCTCTATTTCTGCTAGTGGAGTTTCGTCATCAACATCTATTACTAATAATGGAAATTATAAAGGGAATAATGGTGTTCCAGAAGATATCGATGTTGTATTTAACTGGTTAAATTCTGGTACGAATAAAGATGGTTTTTTATTAAATGGTGCGGTTGATGGTGTTGATGATTTTGATGAGGTTAATTTTATAACAGATGATATTACGATTTTACTTAACGGAGCCCCTCCATCGGCGGCACCTGCGTTTATAGAAGGACAACCGACAACAGATAATAATTATACATTACGGATTCCCAGTGCAAATTTCGTTGGAATTCAAGGAGATATTCGAATTTCTGTAGATGCGGATGAGGTGCAGGATCTTGCAGGCAACCTTGGACCTGAAACAGAACAAATTTTTCTTTTTAATTACGATACGATTCCTCCAACACCAACCATTTCATCACCTACCGTTGCTTCTTCTGGTCCAGTAAATAGAACCAATGGAGATATTAACGATAACGTTACCTTAAACATAGCTTGGAATGATGACTTGATTGATCTGAATGGTAATGGTGTTGATGAAAATGATTCGTTCATTGCAGATGATGTTCAGATAATTACTGAGTACATCGGAGCAACGGACCCAGGAGGGCCTTATTATGTGATCAATACGGCATTAAACGGAAATGAAAATACGTATAGTATCGTATTGTCTGACCTCGTAGATAGTACCCAGTATACTATTCGAATTTCTGCTGATCAAGCGCGAGATAATGCCCAGAATGATGGTCCAATTGAAACAGTGAATTATGTATTCTTTTTTGATACTAGCCCACCACAATTATCACCATTTGAGGTAGCTGGTTCTGTATCTGGGGCTATAACGGATGGAAGTTATTATAGAGCAAATAACGGTGTGGCAGAAACTGTAACACTTGATTTTATCTGGAATGAGCTCATTCGGAACTTCAGCAGCGCTGCTGTTACAATTACGAGCAACGGAGACCCGATTGATGGAACTTTATCGGATCCAATACTGGATAACGGTAATTATCGTTATACCATGACAATAAATGCTGCAGAGTTTGTAGGAAATGAGGGATTAATTCGATTTAGAATTGGTCAGAACAACGTTATAGATGATGCCGGTAATACAGGTCCAGCATCCAGTAGTGATTTTAGATTAACGTATGACATTACTCCACCAGATGGTAGAGAAGAAACTGTAATTACTTCTCCTACAAATGTTGATTACCCACATGTAGAAGTTAAAGCTATAGACGCTATAAGCTCTGGGTCTGATGTAATTACAGCTATTGCATATGTATGGACGGATGATAATGGTGATGATATAATTGATGATTTAGAGTTGTCCCAAATTCGTTTATCTGAAAACGATGCCAATAATTTGCAATCATCTGTTCTAATCCATGGAACCAATGCACAAGATCTATATTTTGGATCTGCGGATGCGAATTCACCCATATTGCCCGAAGGTGATTATAAGATTGTATTAACATTTACGGATCAAGCATTAAATATCGAAACTCTTCGATTAACTAATTTTACGATTGATCGTACTGCTCCAGTTTCAATTAACCCAGTTATTAGTTCCCTTACTAGTATATATAGAAATCCATACACCGATAGTTATTATTGGAATGATGATAGCTCTGCACTTACCGTTACAGTTAATTTGCCAGCAGATAGCAGTGTTCTAGGAGGAGAAGTTCAATTAAAAGCAAAAGTAGGAGTTAGTGGTTTATATCAAGACTTAGCACCTGCTAGAAGTGTTGCCGCAAATAATTATTCTGATGATAATACAAATGGAAGATGGGATGAAGGAGAAGCACTGTTACCTCTTGTAATAAATGTCAGTGATAATTATGCATCATCTGATATCGGTTTTGAGGAACTTCAATCAAATTTTGACAGTATAGAAATTTATATTTCTGCCATTATAACTGATCGAGCTTCGAATACAAACTGTACAGATGAAAATGGTTTAGTTGAGTCGCAGGTGGATCTATTAAAATTTGTTAATCCGATTATCGTAGATCAAACAAATCCAAGTATTGGTTCATTGCGAAGTGTAGCTGGAGTAGTGAATGGATTAGAAAATGATAATAATATTTATAGTGTTGGAAAAGAATCATTTTGGAATATCAGTACTTCAAGCCTTGATTTCAAATTAATATTTCCTATTAATGATGAATCCTTAATCGATGGTGATGTGTTGATCAATGCTCGATTGGGTGCAAATATTGATCAGGTTGGTCCATTGTATCGAATTATTGCCGGTGATACAACAATAGCAAATGGTAAAAATATTAGTATTGACAGTGTAATTACCGGGGATATAAATGGAATTATTGAGTTTGTAGATGATTTTTATTCTAATGATAATGGCGTTCTTCGATTTGATGTAACTATTACAGATGCAGCTGGAAATCAAATATCATGGAGTGATGCAAATAATGTAAAAATTGATTTAACCCCACCATCTATTTCAATGATAACATCTACAGATGATAATGGTTGGTATAATATAAATGATACAATTAATGTACAGGTTCGCTCAACAGATAACTTATTAATATCATCCGAAACAAAAATTACATTAGAAACAAACACCAGCACATTAGGTATTGCCGATTATATTAGTATTGATGCAAATCCATTAAGACATAATTTTAGATATATAGTCTTGAGCAATCATACATCTGCAAATAATACGGATGTTAATGGTGATACGGATGGCTTAATTGAGGTAGTCGGCATTACTCCTTTTGTGAATAAGCTTGATGATCCTGGAGGTAATGAAAATCAATGGGTTGTAGGAATTACGGATGAAGCAGGAAATTATTTACCTCTGAATTCTGCCAATATTGATCTAGTAAGTCTGAGTATTACAAATAATATTCCTCTTGCCAATAGTATTAATTCCATTGATGGTCAAAAATTGATCAAAGTGGATGCTGTTGCGCCTCAAAGTTTTGATTTGTTTACTCAACTTCCGTTTAAGGCAAATGGTGGAACGTCATCATCATCCAGGCCAAGAGAGGATGGTACTCTATGGGAAACAAATGATGGTATTTATTGGAATAGTACACACACCAGTCTCAATATCACAGTTCCTCTATTAAATATTTATGCAGGGACGGACAGTGCAGAAACCGATTTCAGCTTAGCAAATAGTAACAACGAACAAGGTTCCATTCGTTTAAGAGCAACCCTGCAACAAGATAATATTAACGCATTAAATGATACGGACTTTGTATATCTTGGTGATCCGGTTAATATTAATTTTGAACAGCTAGCAGCGGAAAAACAAACAATAACTATACAGAAATCGGTTTTAGAATCGTTAGATGGTGATGGGAATCTTGATGCTTCAGTTATTAGGATCAATGCTGAAATATATGATATTGCGGGAAATCTTACATTAGGAGATCTTTCACAGCCGGGTGAAATTAAAACAATTGAGGTAGATTATACATCACCTGACACATCCAATATTGGATCAAATATAATAGTATCAGCATCAGATATTAATAATCAGAATAGTTTCGCTGGATTTTGGAACCAGTACAATACGCAGATGAATATAAGAGTTTCCATACCTTCTACTAATGACGCAAGTTTAATTAACGGACGAATTGATTTATTAGGAAGGATGTCTGTTAATACTACTTGGGATACATTAGGAGCAATTGGTAGTAATGATTATTATATACAGTCTTTAGATACGAGTAATGGTTATATCGAGTCCATTATTAACAACACTATTGCCATAGATAATATAGGGGTTGAAGATGATACAATTGGGGTAGAGGAAATTACTGGTTTTGAAGAAGGTGGTGTGATTGAGTTTTGTGCAGTATTCTATGATCAAGCGGGTAATCCTGTTCGATATTCTGTTTCTCCAAGTTCAACTATTGTTATTGATAGAATATCACCAACAATTCAATCGATTTCTTCAACAAATAATAATTTATCTTACAGCGTGGAAGATTCACTTACAATTTTTGCTACTACTTCTGATCCATTACTAAAAGATGATGCCGTAACCACAGAAAATACATTCATAAATCTCACTTCTGATTTATTTAGTGAAAATGAAGCTAAATTTTTAAATCATAATTTGGACACAATCTTTTTTTCATATATAGTTCAAGATGGGCATAGTACAGAAATTGATGATAACCCAGAAATAGATGAAGCAGAATATTTAAATACAGATGGAGATAATGCAATTACGCTTATTGGTGGTAATCAATTTCCATATTTTTTTACTGACCAAGCAGGAAATAGTTTAAATATTGATGTAGCATCGGCAACACAATTAAATACCAATAAACAAATTGTAATAGATACAAATAAGCCAAGTGCTCGATTTGGATATTTTGAGACAGAAACTAACCCCTCAGACACCACAGATGGAATTATTTCAATCAATGATAGTTTACTTATTATTAAGGCATTTTTCGATGATAGCATAAAGGTAGACTCCATTCCGCAAATTGAAATCCATTACCCTACCTCTGAGTTTGTGTCAATTGATCCTGTGATTGGAAATATGGAACGTACAAATGCTTATGAATATTATTACCGTTTGCAGCTTAACTCAGATTCTCAATTAGATGGTAGATTACATATTAATAATATTATTGCATATGACAAGGCTAGTAATGCAATAAATGCTGGATTATTTATTGATGATTCTACTGTACGAATAGATAATGTGAAGCCAGAATTTGATGAACTCTTTCCCCTTGATTCAAGTTATGTAAATAATAGTAATATTTCCTATCAGCTTAGCGAAACAGTAGAGTCAGGACAATCTTCATGGATAAGGATAGAAGGTGATGATGATATCAATAGCCCACATGTTATTTCATTTAATTCTAATCAGGCAGAAGGAAGCCAGATACATTCTTTAACTGATCCTCAAAATTTAGTTGATGGAGCAATATATAATGTTACTTGGTTGGCAGTAGATACTGCGGGAAACACATCAAACGATATTTATCGTACTGAATATATTACATATGACATAACTGCGCCTACTGCTGAATTAATCTATAGCCGTTATATAGTCAGTGATGGTTACTTGCTGAAAATAACTGCTACATTTTCTGAGCCAATGAAGGGTGATGAATTTGCTCCTGAAATAGAAATTGACTATCAGGGGTTAAATGATTTAGCGTATACTGTAATGAGTGAAGATGTAAATACAAATAATAATACGGTATGGTATATTGAGACCACTATCCCTTCCGAAGCAGCAAGTTCAGGACAAGCAATTGTTTCAATTACAGGATTTGATCGAGCTGGAAATCAAATATCTAATGAAGATATAAGTAATAGAGATACTCTGCTAGTAGATAATTTATTTCCCGCCTGTATTTTAGAATATATAAATATTTCTCAAGACTGGCTGGTTAACGAGGGGAAAGCGGGTGATCAGATTCAATTAATGGCAAATTTTAATAAACCCATAAATATTTCACTTCCACTTCTTGATATGCGCTTTGCAGACTCAACTAATGCGTCCTTTATTAATAAATTACCAGATTCAAATACCAATGGTGATTCCACATATTTCTGGTCGTTTGTATTACCTGATAATTTGGAAGATTCAGGTTTTATAGTTGCAACAATTACCGCTTTTGATAGCGCACAAACCCCATTGAGTAAACAATTCACATCTAATGATAGCATTTTTGTTGTTGATAATATTGCTCCTTCTATTTTTGAAACTGGTAGAGTGAATTCAGCTGGATATAACAACAACCCATTATGGATAAATGCATATACGGATAGTATTGAAATTACTGGAAGTATTCCTCAAGACACATCCTTACTTCTTAATAAAAAAGGGGGTATTGATTTTCAAATGATGAACAAAAACCGCGGTATAAGTGGTTGGGTAACTATTTCAAATATGGATTCACCATATGGTGATAGTTTACAAGTTTTTGGATCTCAGAAATTTAGTAGAACTTGGGACGAAATAACCAATGAATCGGATTCTACAGATGGGTTCCGTCCAGGGATCGATATTGTTCATGGGGATACTTTACTGTTTCGATTAAAAGTCTCAGATCGCGTAGGCAATTCAACGTTTTATGATACCAGCGCTACGCTTCTATATTACGATCCTATTCCTCCACAAATTATTGTATTAACAAGTGGCAGTATGGTCACCTCGACACAGTTAGTTTCTTCTGACGTAATTAGTGCAGGATGGTCAGGATCGCTCGATTCGACTTATCAAGGTTTTGAAGGCTCAGGTATATATGAATATAAATATAAAGTTATGGAGTACGATATTATAGCACCAAATGATACAAACATTACTAGGATTGTTGACTGGGTATCAACGGGTACAGAAGTTTCAATGGATACAACGGTTAGCTTAATGCCTGGGAATCTCTATCAGTTATTTGTAACTGCAGTTGATATTGCAGGGAACGAACTAGATACAACTTCTGTTCGATCTGAAATTATTCAAAGAATAAATACGCCTCCTGTTATTGGTCCTTTTACTATAAGAACTGCATGGGAAGATAGTTTGTATACAGGCATGGCAACAGCAACTGACATTGATTCTTTAACCCTAAGGGGAGATAGCCTTAATTATTTCATTGAATGGGATACATCAACAATTTTTGTTAATGGGAATCCGGTATCTCCAATTCCAGAAATAGATTACCCATTGGACGCTTCTATGTCAATTGACCATGTTACAGGAATTGTTACATGGGTTCCATCCCCACCGGATACTGGAATATATAATATTCGTCTAATTGTAAAAGATTCATGGGGTTTATCGGATACATTAATTTATCCATTAACAATTTACCCGGTAAATGATCGACCATACTTTCGTTCTGGTGAATCATGGAATGTAAAATACAATTTGCCAGATCTTCCTCTGCCAGACACTTCGTTTTTTGAAGACCATGATGGTTTGTTTTCAATTAATCTTACAAAATATATTTTAGATGAAGATAATAATGATAGTTCAGATATTTCCTGGCAGGCAGTAATAGAAGATACAGTTTCTCAACCTGGTTATCCAAGAATCTCATTGATTTTTGGACCAAATACCCCCAATTCAATTAAAGAAGAATTATATGAAAAATATTCTAAAAAGAGTGATGTAAAAAGAATGTTTTTAGAAAACGATGTAGTCTGGAAACAAGTGCCAAATAATTTAGAACGTCTTGCAAAGCAATCATTATCTTTAGAATTAGTTCAAGATTCCTTAAATCAAACATTTGCATACTTTGATTCAGATTCAAATTATTGGGCTGATGATATTAAAATTACTTTTATAGCGTCAGATATGGAAGCGATGTACGCTATTGATTCGATACTTCTTGATGTGGTTGAAGTAAATGATAGACCACAGTGGTCGATTATTCCTGATCAAGAAATTTATGAAAACGATACAATACAATTTGATTTAGGTCAGTTTGTAATTGATGTAGATGATACGTTATTAATATTTAATTCAGTTGTTACAGCTAGTTGGGAATTGGTTAATGGTAGTTGGGTCGTCAATACGGATGGTAATAATTTTTCAATTATTCCTTCAGAGTATACATCAACAAATATTGGAGATTCAATCACAATTATACCTGATCAATTATGGAGTGGATATGCATTTTTTGAAATCATAGCAACGGATGAAAAGAATGCTAGCGATACAATAAGTTTCCGGATGGATGTTCGTCATTTACCCCGACCACATCTTACAATTAATATTATACAAAATAATGCTTTCACTCATTATTTTGATGTGATTATAACGGATACATTAGAAAGAGCTATAGATGTAATTCTAGATATTGAAAATAAAAGAATTGCGCTAGACACATTAGATGATTATACCTATTTAGGACATACAAGATTTAAAGATCCTGGCGCATATGAAATAGAAGTTTATGCAAATGCTTCTGTTGGCGACACGATTGTATTTCGTTCGGTAGGGTTGGTATTGGCTCGCACATTAGGACGTTGGAGTGGTTCCAGTCCAGATGGTCGTTTTCATGTGGATGGAGAAGCAGGTTCTGTACAGACAGATCAATCGATTATGTTGGTGGACTCTACGATGTTTAAAAAAGGATTTAAGGGTAGTTATAAGCTAGGAGATGAAGTACAGCAGTTTACTGATCCGGTCAAAGTATCTCTGATGAGCTACCAAGAAGATCAGGCTATATATCAACGTAATTATGATAACACCTGGACAGAGTTGCCCTCGTATTATGATCAGGGCCGCATTGTAGCATATACAGAGAAAATGGGGTATTTCCGTTTGGG
>SGYN01000004.1 GCA_004321715.1 bacterium
GAGTTTTGATGGAGCAAATGATTATGTGAACATAGGAAATGCAACTGCACTAAAAATTGCAGGTGATGTTTCTGTTTCAGCATGGGTAAGAATTAATGATTTTGATAATACACATGCTACTGTTTTTAGTATGCATGATAGTTTTAATGGATATTCCATTCGAAAAGAGAGTACGGAAAATAAATTATCTTTTATTGTTGGTGATGGTACAGATAGAGTTCGCGTAACCACTGGAACGCTTTCAACAAATACTTGGTATCATATTGTCGGTGTAAATGATGGAACAGATAGCAAAATTTATGTGAATGGAGCTCTCGTAAATACAGCCGCGCAAAGTAATCCTGCAGCTTCCTCAGGAGAATTCTTAATTGGCGCTCACTTTTCAAGTTTAACAGGTAATAATAATCGTTGGTGGGATGGAAATATTGATGAAATTGCTGTATGGAATGATGAATTAACTGCGAGTGAAGTAAGTACTATTTATAATTTTGGTGGTGGAATTGACATATCAGTAAATTCTAGTTCGTATGCGTCTGCAAGCAATTTACAAGGATATTGGAATTTTAATGCTGGATCTGGTAGTAGTGTTGCAGATCAATCTACAAATAGCAACAATGGTACGGTAACTAGTGCAGCATTTAGTAGTGATAATAATCTGTCTATCTTTGGTTTCCATAATGTAACGCTAAATGATCAGTTAGCGCCAAGCATTACATCGGTTTCTGCGAGTACAGCTAATGGAAGTTATAATGCAGGAGATGTAATAGCTGTAACAGTGGAGTTTAGTGAAAATATTACAGTATCTGGCACTCCTCAACTAACATTAGAAACCGGTACAACAGATGGAGTTGCTAGCTATAATAGCGGTTCTGGAACAAGTACATTAACATTTAATTATACCGTTGGAAATTCGGAAAATACAGATGATTTGGGTTATGCTAGCACTAGCGCACTGGCATTAAATAGTGGAACTATTGCAGATGCTGCTTCCAATAATGCAACTCTCACACTCCCAACTCCTGGAGCTTCGAATTCTTTAAAAAATAATAAAGCTTTGTTTGTAGATAATGTTGCCCCAACTATGTTAACAGTAACGGAAGGAGCGAATGTTTCTGCTGTTGCTAATGATATTGATCACCAAAGTAATGCTGCAAGTCTTGTTATTTCCTGGACAGCATCAGATACCGGATCTGGTATCTCTTTATATGAGTATGCCTTAGGCGCCACATCTGGCGGCACTGAAACCGTTTCATGGACTGCTAATGGGACTTCATTATCCGATACATTAACATTTTCTGGACAGTCTTTATTAACAGAAACTACTACATATTATCTGAGTGTTCGAGCTACAGATGCAGCTGGTAATGTATCAACAGTATCTACTGGAGATGGTATGTATATAGATTTAACTAATCCTGTTGCCGGTACGGTTATAGATGGTACAACGGCTGATATTAGCTATACTCCCTCTAGTAGCACTTTAACATTTACCTGGTCTGACTTTTCTGATGGGCAGAGTGGTATTGAATATTATAATGCTTCTATTGAAGATGATGATGGAAATAGTGTGGTTGCTGTAACGAATGTGGGTACAGTCACGACATGGACTGTTAATAATCTTTCATTAGTTAATGCGAAAACCTATGAAGGTGTAATACAGGCAGTAGATTATGCTGGAAATGTATCAACGGAAGTTTCTTCCAGTGTTATTGTGGATACCGATGGACCAGTTTCTGGGCAAGTTTATGATGGTGGAGGTAATGATATTGAATGGATAAATAGTACAACCTCTTCAGCATTATATTGGACTGGTTTTAGTGATTCTTTAAGTGGAATTGATCATTTTGAGTATGCAATTGGAACCTCTCTAGGTGGTTCACAAGCTGCTTCATGGACAAATGCATTGAGCAGGGATAGTAGCGCTTCCGTTACCGGTATGTCGCTTACTCATTTAACGCAGTATTATTCTTCTGTTCGAGCTGTTGATAGTGTTGGAAATGTTTCTACAGCTGCCATTAGTAATGGATTTACTGTAGATACAGATGTACCAACTGTAAGTTACGTACGTGAGGGGGAGACGGGTGAATTAGATATTCAAAATGTTGATTCGTTGATATCTGCTCGTTGGTTGGGAGCAGATATTTCTACAGGATCCGGTGTAGACTTTTATGAAGTAGCGTTAGGTACTAGCGTAGGTGATTCCAGTACCGTGGATTGGTTTATGCAAGATCATCCGGATACATTGGAAGATATTGATGATTTAGATTTATCAGATGCAACCACATACTATGTATCTGTACGTGTGACAGATGTAGCCGGAAATCGTTCTGCATCCGCCTCAAGCGATGGCATATTAATTGATTTGTCTGTACCCTTATTAGGATCGGTGAATGATGGTGATAGTGTGGATATTGCTTTTACACCTTCGGATAGCTCGATTACTGCAAATTGGTATGGGTTTATAGATTCGGTTAGTAGTATTGCCAGTTATGAAGTAGCGATTGGTGATGGAACAGATGAAGATAATATTGCTGCTTGGGTGAACGTAGATACAAATAGAACCCATACATTTACCAATGTAGATTTGACGAATGCGACAGAATACTATGTTCATGTACGTGCAACAGACTTAGCAGGTAATACTTCGGATGATGCTATGAGTAATGGTGTAATTGTTGATACAAGTCCACCAGTAGCGGGATCCGTATATGATGGGCTTAATTTGGTTGATGAATACTGGACAAATACACAGGAAATGTTAGATTTATCTTGGGAAGATTTTGCAGATTCTCTCGTTGGTATTGCGTCTTATGAGTATGCAATTGGTACGGCTTCTGGTGATACAAACATTGTTGGTTGGACAAATGTTGGTTTGGATACTTCTGTATCTGATACTGGATTAGCTCTGTTGCATGGATATACCTATTATGGTTCTGTCCGCGCAATCGATGTATTTGGTCATATTTCTGCTGCGGGGATTAGCGATGGTATCCGTGTGGATACCTATAATCCAACTGTTGGTGTTCCAAAAGAAGGTGGAATGGAAGATTTAGATTATCAAGGACCTTCAGATACTTTAGCTATTTATTGGGTTGGTCAAGATCCGTTTGCTAGAGAACTTTCACACTACGAATATGGTTTAGGTACATCCTTAGGTGCTCTAGATGAGATAAATTGGACGGATAATGGAGCGCAATCGTTCGTTGTAATACCAAACTTTGATTTGCAACATGAAGTTACATATTACTCCAGTGTTCGTGCATACGATATGGCTGGCAACATGTCTAATACTGTATTAGGTGATGGAATTATGGCAGACCTTTACCCACCAACAGTAGGTTGGGTGGTAGATGGATTAGATGAGGATGAGTCTTATACACCATCTGATTCAACTATTGAAGCGAATTGGGATGGCTTTATTGATACTTCCAGTAATATACATCATTATGAATATGCTGTGGGTACTACAGCAGGTGAAATCAATGTTACGGATGGTTGGCTTTCTGTGGATACGAATCTCTTTGTTATTGCGGAATTAGATCTGATTGAAGAACAATCCTATTTTGTTTCTGTCCGTGCTCTAGATAGTGCTCTAAATATTTCTGCTGTGGTTACTACGGATGGTATTATTACAGATTTTACAGCTCCTCTAGGTAATATGGTGAATGATGGACAAGAAGCGGATATAGACCGTCAAAATTATGCCGATCATTATGTTGCGAACTGGGATGCATTTGTGGAGACAGGATCGGGATTATTTACTTATGAATACGCCTTATATAATAATGATTTAAATGAATATGTAACCGATTGGATTTCAACAGGGGAAACCTCAGTAGATATTCGGGGATTAGAACTCACGGAAAACGAAACATATAGCTTGCATGTCATTGGTATTGATAACGTGCACAATGAAAGCGAAATTTTAATGAGCAATGGTTGCATGGTTGATCTTTCTGCTCCAGCTGTTCCAGCGAACTATGTTGGTTGGTTTAGTCAGGAACGGATTTACTTAGAATGGTCACCAAATCAAGAGATTGATGTGGATTATTACTCTATATATGGTGGTACAGAACCAAACCCCACTACATTATTATTGACCACACAGGACACAACGGCGGAAGCGTTTATGGCTGGTTTTTCTGATACATCATTATATTATCTATGTATGACTGCTACAGATATACCGGGAAATGAGAGTAACCATACTGAGCAGATCACAGGTATTCCTCAGTTAGCAGTAGTTACACGAATTTCACCAGACCCAGTGAATTTCTATTTAGCAGATGAAAGAGAATTATATATTCACATGTCGCAACCATTATCTGATCATGGAAGCGTACAAGCATCTAGTCTTGTGTTTGACGAAATGTATGTAACTACTACATATTCAGCAGAAGATACAGCCATAGTAATTAACTTTAATCAAGAATATGCATCTTTAGATACTATTGCACTTACACTATTTGGTATTGAGGATTGGTCTGCGACATCAGCTCTAGATAAGAATTTACAATTTACTACCTATTTGCTTGGAGATTATGATCATAATCTGGTGATAGATGCTGCGGATTTGGGCAGTTTTATGATGGGTTGGCAAAACAATGATTATCAATATGAATTAGGACCTGCTGTTGGAGATGCACCGCATCTTGTTCCTGCGTTAGATAGTATTTATGATTTAGAAGATGTGATGGCATTTGTTCAAATGTGGTACAATCGACATCAACAGTCTACCTTGGCAATGAATATTGTGGATGATCAAGTAGGTGATATATTGGAATTATATCAAGAAAACAGATCGCTTGTGATGTCATTACCCGAAGGTGCTATTTCTGGACAAGTTTACATTCAATATCCACCAGCAAGTAAACAATTAACCACGGCAGATGATATTACTTCTGAACAGCGAATAGTTCTAAGCAGTTTGGATGAAGTTTCTGGTGAAATACTAGTAGAATGGGCAGACGTATCGGAACACGGTATGCAAGTAGTCTCTTTTGATGCACAGTCGCTTGATCGTAGTGATGCTAATGTTCGTGTTTATTATAGAATATATGGAGAGAATCAACAAGTAATCAGTAGTGGTTCTCATCAGATGAAAATCAAAGCAATTCCGGATGAATATGCATTGCATCATAATTATCCAAATCCATTTAACCCAACAACAACGATTTTATATGATGTTCCGCAAGAAGGCTACGTTAGTCTCGTTATCTATGATTTAATGGGTAGAGAAATAACCAAATTGATGAATGGTGCAATGGATGCTGGCTATTATTCGATGCAGTGGAATGGAAAAAATTCGTTTGGTTCCACAGTAAGTGCTGGGGTTTATTTCTATCAAATCCAGATAAATGGTTTTGTGCAAACAAAGAAAATGTTATTATTGAAATAACATTTATTCATTTTATATAGATCGTTATTTAATGAAAACCAGAAGATGGATATTGTTTATCGTTGTTTCTTTTTCAACGCTTAACAGCGAAGTGTTTAATGGGTATACGTTATATACTCCCATGGGAAATAATCCGGTTACCTATCTTATCGATAATAATAATGCGATGATTCGTAGTTGGCCGCTTCCTGCTTCAGTTGCTAGTATTTCATATTTATTACCAGATAGTTCTCTTTTGGTACCATTAAGAGCGCCAACAAATAGTTGGAATCCGCAAGGACCGATGGGAGGCAGATTGGTACGTTTTGACTGGGATGGAAATATTCGATGGGACTTTACGTATACGGACAGTGATTATATCCCTCATCATGATATTGAGCCCTTACCCAATGGCAATGTGCTTGTTATTTGTTTTGATCGTAAAACACAAGAAGAAGCGATTGCAGCAGGAAGAAGCAATATTAATGGTGAAATGTGGCCAGATAAAATTGTAGAAATTGAACCAACGACTCCTAATGGTGGAGTAGTTGTATGGGAATGGAATATGTGGGACCATTTAATTCAAGACCAAAATCCTTCTGCGGATAATTATGGTGTCATTGCCGATCATCCAGAATTACTTGATATTAATTTAGGTAATGTTGGTGGCGGTGGACCTGGGGGAGGCAGTAGTGGTGATTGGAATCATGTAAATTGCGTATCCTATAATGCGGATCGAGATGAAATTGTAATATCTTCCCGTCATATGAATGAGTTTTATGTAATCGATCATAGTACCACTACGGAAGAAGCAGCGGGCCATACTGGTGGTAATTCTGGTAAAGGTGGAGATTTTTTATATCGATGGGGAAACCCTCAAAATTATGATCGAGGAAATGCACAAAGTCAACAACTGACGGCACAGCATGGTGTAAATTGGATCAATCCTGGTTTTCCAGGAGCTGGAAACTTTATTTTATATAATAATGGAGGGAACAATAGCAATACTTCTTATGTGTATGAAATTGTTCCACCATTGGATGAAAATGGTGACTACATCATCAATGATAATCAGCCATTCGGACCATCTGCACCTGTTTGGTCACATAGTGGAGGGTTCTATTCTCCAATGCAAAGCGGAGCATTCCGTTTGCCAAATGGAAATACAATTGTAACGGCTGCTCAATTTGGGTATGTATTTGAAGTAGAAATGGATGGTACCGTAGTATGGGAATATAATCAACCACAGGGTAGTATGATTGCCCGTGCGCAAAAATTTGCGATGCCATTTAATGGTGATCCAGGTCCTGCGTTTATGCTTGGGGATGCAAATTATGATAATGAATTAAATATTTATGATATCACATTTATTGTGGATGTTTCTTTGGGAATAAATGAGGCGAATCCTCCTAGTGATTATAACCAAGATGGTTCTGTCAATTTTAGTGATATTTCTAGTCTAATCAATTTTATCATGTTTAACTAATATAAGGTATCGATTACTATGAAAAAAATATTCAGTATGCTCTTAATTATGTTTCTCTCTACCACGGTATTTTCACAAGGAAGAACAATCGGTACGCTGTTATTAGATCCGGAAAATCATCCAGCGACACCTGGCTATAAATTAATGTATATGCATAGTCAACCGAATGTGTATTTGATTGATAATTGGGGTGAAGTCGTAAATGTATGGAGGGATACATTGTTATTCCCAGGAAATGCAGCTTTCTTAACAGAAGATGGCAAGTTATTTAAAACAGCATCTCGAGGAAGAAATGCGAATCCTAATTTTCAAGCAGGTGGATCAGGCGATTTTCTTCAAATACGAGATTGGGATAATACCTTACTGTGGAATTATGAATATTCTAATGAAAGTGTACGAATGCATCATGATATGCGCCCAATGCCAAATGGGAATGCATTGATTCTTGCATTTGAATCTATTAGTAGAGATAGTGCAATCGCTTTAGGTAGAGATACTACTATATTAGGTAACGTATTATGGATGGAACATATTATTGAAGTCGAGCCTGTTGGTCTTGATAGTGGAAATATTGTATGGGAGTGGCATGCCATTGATCATTTGATTCAAGATCATGATTCTACGAAAGCTAATTATGGAGTCGTTGCTGATCATCCGGGAAAAATTAATATTAATTATGATATGAACGCTAATCCGGACTGGGTGCATGCAAATGCTATTGATTATAATCCACATTTAGATCAAATCCTTATTTCTGCTCCTGGAATGGGTGAGGTGTGGATAATTGATCATAGCAATACTTCAGCTGCAACAGCCGATAGCGCTGGAGATTTAATGTATCGTTGGGGAAATCCTGCTGCATACAATCGGGGAACGCCTAACGATACCAAATTATTTTGGCAACACGACGCACATTGGGTTCGAGATAATGCACCAGATTCTGGGAAAATCATGATATTTAATAATCGGTATGGTGGTAATTATTCTGCAATTGTATTAATTGATCCTCCAAAAAATGCAGATAGCACTTATGTATTAGCAGTCGATAGCACATTTTTACCTGTAGATTTTGACTCTATGTGGACAGCAACAAACCCTACTGATTTCTTTTCCAGTTTTATTTCTGGTTCGCAACAACTTAGTAATGGAAATCTTTTAGTATGCAAAGGCGCAGCTGGAGAAGTATTTGAAGTAAATGCCAATAATGATACCCTATGGATGTGGATCAACCCTATTGCAAATGGAAATGTATTAATGCAAGGGGATACGGTACCTGTAAATCCAAATAATGGACGTAGTACAAATCTATTATTTCGAGCACATCATTATCATCCGGACTTCGCAGGGTTTGTCAATAGAGATTTAAGCCCCATAGGTACCATTGAACGAACACGTCCTATTAATATTGTTATTAATGAGTTCGTCGCTTCAACGGATTCTTGTTGCCAAGATCAAGCAGGAGAGTCGGAAGATTTTATTGAATTAATGAATATTGGTAACAATCGCGCTGTGCTTAGTGCGTTATTCTTTTCCGATGATAAGGAGGAACCAACCAAGCATCGAATCGGTATTCGTAACAGAGGTATGGGTGCAAATGGCTTTATTGGACCGATGCGTCCCGTTTTATGGGCGGATAAGGATCTAGATCAGGGATTGAATCACCTTGATTTTAAATTAGACGCGGATGGGGAATTTATTGGTGCGTACCAAGTAAGTAGCTATTGGGATAATGATCCACGCCTACTCGTATTGGATTCATTAACTTTTGCTGGACAGGAAAGCGATATTTCGTATGGTCGCTATCCAGATGGATCTAATACGTGGCAGTATATGATGCCTTCACCAGGATCATTCAATAGTAGTGCCGCTGAATTTTCCTTATTAGAACCCACGGATAATACACAAATAACCATTAATGAAAATAATGTTGACACAGGTGCTATTACCTTCTCTTGGGAAGATTCATGGAATTTTACTGATGATGAAATAGTTTATCATTTACAAGTTTTTAGTGCTGCGATTGGTGACCATGATTTGGATACAACAGGTACTTCTGCATTGGTTTCGTACGAAGAAATCATTGAACTCATGGAAGAAAATAATGTAACAACTGCCTACATTGACTGGACTGTATATGCGTTAAATGGTGCCGATACTTTGGAAGCAGACAATGCTCCATTTTCATTAATTGTTAATGGAGAAAATGCATTAAATACCCTTTCAGAAAAATTAATCCCTGTACAATATGCATTGCATCAAAACTATCCGAATCCATTTAATCCCATAACGACTTTACGGTATGATTTGCCGGATAATGGTATGGTAACTATCGCGATTTATGATATGCTTGGTAAAAAAGTCAGCACAATCGTTAATGAATCTCAGGATGCGGGATATAAGTCCATAGTTTGGAATGCAACCAATGATTATGGACATTCAGTCAGTGCTGGTATATATATTTATCAGATTACGACTAAAGGATTTGTGCAAACAAAAAAGATGATCCTGCTCAAGTAATTGTAGCAATATACGTTACGTATTTATGAATAATATGCGATTAGCTTTCTTGCTAATAGTTGGATTATTGTTTCCAAATCTGCTTGCATCACAAGATCATTGGGAAACGGCAATATTTGCAGATAATAGCTGGAATTATATCATTCCTTCACAACAGCCTTCATCCAATTGGACTACGGTAACGTTTGATGATTCGGACTGGTTGGTTGGTCCCGGCGGATTTGGTTATGGTGATAATGATGATGGAACTACCGTTGATAATGGTACTATATCCGTTTTTATGCGCCGCGCCTTTACAATTACAGAATTAACCAAATTAAATACAGCAATTCTACACGCAGATTATGATGACGGGTTTGTTGCATATTTGAATGGGGTAGAAGTCTTTCGATCTTTTAATCTTGCAGAGGAAGAGGATACCGTTCCATACGATGCGACAACAAATATTGATCACGAGGCACAACTCTATACTGGACTGGTTCCAGAAGCATACGTATTAGATTCCATTGATATTGCTGAATTATTATTGGTTGGTGATAATATTCTGGCAATACAGGTGCATAATGTTGGAGAAACATCATCGGATATGTCCAGCAACTTTTTCTTCACATTTGGAATTACCGATCAGTCTAGTTTTTATGAAGATCCTCCGGAATGGTTTCAGCCTCCTGTTACATTTGATGAATCGAATCTTCCTATATTAATTATTAATACCTTTGGAGAACAAATAGTAGATGATCCACGAATCCCTGCTCATTTAGGAATTATTGATAATAATAACGGAATCAATCATATTAATGATCCCTTTACCGATTATGATGGCGCCATTACGATTGAATTACGAGGAAATTCTTCCCAAGGACAACCAAAAAAACCCTATCGCTTTGAAACCGTAGATTCCTTTGGAGAAAATAATAACGTTTCCTTACTGGGAATGCCGGAAGAAAATGATTGGGTATTATACGCACCATGGTCAGACAAAACCTTGATACGAAATGTGTTAACCTATCAGTTATCCAATGAAATGGGTTGGTATGCTTCCCGAAGTAAATATTGCGAATTATATCTTAACGGGGATTACAAGGGAATTTATGTATTAATGGAAAAAATTAAACGAGATCAGGATCGTGTCGATATATCGAAACTAGACCCGGATGAAATAGAAGGAGATGATTTAACCGGTGGCTATATCCTTAAATTTGACTGGATATGGACGGGAGATAATCTGGGATGGTTTGAGAGTGATGAGGGCAGTTTGTATAATTATCACTACCCCAAGCCCGATGAAATTGCATCGGAACAAGTAGATTATATTCATCAGTATATACATGATTTTGAATCGATGATGGAAAGCGCTAGTTACAATGATCCATCTACAGGATACCCCGCTTGGCTTAATGTCGATTCATTTGTGGATTATATTATGTTGCAAGAGCTATCCAAAAATGTGGATGCGTATCGATTAAGTACCTATATATACAAAGATAAGAATAGCGATGACAGTCTGTTATATGCAGGACCTATATGGGATATTAATCATGGCTTTGGGAATTGCGATTATGGCTATACTTGGTTAACGAATAATTGGTTGCTTGGATATCAAGCAACGGATGACCCCATTGCCTTTTGGTGGCATAAATTATGGAATGATGATGGATTTGCAGCTGCATTTTCTGAGCGATATACAGAACTTCGATCCACCACATTATCATTAAACAATATCTATAGTATTATTGATAGTGTTGCCAATTACTTGGGACCGTCTATTGATCGAAATTTTACCCGCTGGCCCACGCTAGGAACGTATGTATGGCCGAATTATTACGTATTTGATACGTACGAAGAAGAAATTGAATATTTAAAATCATGGACTGCTGATAGACTACAATGGATGGATCAAGAGATGTTATCTATGGCAGATGTATCATTTGTACCCAAAGAGTATCGACTATATGATGCCTATCCCAATCCATTTAACCCCACAACTATATTGCGGTATGATTTACCACAGAATAGTATGGTAACTATTACGATATACGATATGCTGGGTAGAGCAATCAATACTATAGTGAATGAAGTGCAAGACGCAGGAAATCAATCTATTATTTGGGATGGTACAAGTACCAATGGTTCCGCTGTCGCAGCAGGAATATATTTGTATCAGATGCAAACAAACCAATACACACAAACAAAAAAAGTCATCTTATTAAAGTAAAAATTTTGTGATTTATTTAACATAATTATGATTTAGTAATATGTTAATTAGATAATTAATCTTTTTTTAAATATATTCTTTTAAGAATTATTCAATTCAATACAATTTATAATAAATAATTTCATTTATTGATCAAGGAGGAGGAATCAATGAATTCTAGAAATCTATTAATTTTGACAATCGTCATTGCTTTTAATTTTATTTCTGCACAATTCTTAAGTATACAAGGTGTATTGCGTAATGAAGATGGATCCACAGTGGAAGACGGAGTAAAAAGTTTCCGTTTTACCGTTTATGACGCAGAAAGCGGAGGCAATGAAGTCTGGCAGGAAATAAAAGATCAAATGCAGATAACCAATGGTGTTTATACGCATACACTGGGCTCCATAGAAGATTTTTCAGATGCAGACCCCGCTTTTGATTATAGCCAAGAGTACTGGTTAGCAATTAAAATAGATAATGGGCCGGAATTAACTCCGCGAACCAAACTAACCATGACTCCAACATCGAATTCAGTTGTTGCTGGAACAAATAATGTCTTTCCTTCAGATGGAAACGTTGGTGTTGGAACAACGAGTCCTGGAAAAAAGTTGGATGTGCGAGGATCTGCGGCTGTTGAATCATTATATTTTTCGGGAGATGATAACAATGGTAGTGCTGATATTCAGTTTAAAGCTTCTCAATATGGTGATGGCATCTATATGGGAGGCGGAGGAGAAACGGTCATTGCTAGTGGTGAGTTTGCTGATATTTATCGTACCTACGATAGTGATCCGGAAACAGAAAATTTGATTTTAGGCTCTGATAAAGGTATGGTCTTTTTTGTTAGCGATAATGATTATGCAAATAAAATTAATGCGTTATCAATTTCCGACCTTGGTCTTACATCTATTAATAATGGTCTAAGGACACAATATACAAATAAATTTTCAGCGTATAAATCCAATGAAACTTCTACATGGAATTGGATGGAACCTAGTGGTAGTGGCGATTGGATGAGAACCTGGATGGCTCCAAGTGGATGGGCCATTAAAGATAATGGTGGAGACAATAGAATAATTATAAAAGATAATGGTAATGTAGGTATTGGAGCTGATACCACTCCAGATGCAAAGCTTGATGTACAGGGAGATTTACAAGTTGATGGTTTTATAAAAAATGCAGATGGTGAAAACCAATGGAGATTAGTAAAAATAGAAGAATTTAATGATGCTAGTCATGGATGGACTCATAATGGAACAAATGCAAATGCCATGACGACATGTAATAGTAATCAAATTTTCGGTGGGTACAATCAAATTTCAGGTTCCGGTGAAAGAATGAACTATACCTGGACGCCTCCTAGTGGAACATCACATGTCAAAGTAGTGATGGATATATATGCCATTGATAGTTGGGATGCTGAATGGATGTGGCTTGAACTTTACAATAATATTAAGGGAGCAGTTGGCGTATTTTCCCAACAGCATGCTCATGATTGGGCAGCTAGTTACTCGGGATTGCAAAACAGTGCTTGCGGATCAGCTAGCTACAATGATCGTGTATACCGTGCGGAAGTTTCTGCTCGCTATGATGGCTCTGGAGCCATGAAACTCGTTGTTTCTAATAATCTCGGTGGTGACCCTACTGATGAGTCGATTGGTATCGATAACGTAGAAATTTGGGTGCGATAAGCATGATAAAGAGGAATTCATCTATGAAAATCCTATTTATATCTCTGACTCTTTGTGTTCTGCAGCCTATTGTTGCTCAGAATTATACCTCGCAGCATGTAATTCTTTATGGGGCGCATTCCCAAGTGCAAGAAGACAACCTTAGTGCAGGTGCATTGGGCTTTCATGGTACCAATTCGGTTATAATAGGTCAACCAGTTGTTGGTCAAATGTCTTCACCCAATGGGACGGCTACGCCTTATGTTACCGATTTAGGATTTTGGTCTTTCATGTTACAACAACCTGCCGAACCAGTATTGACTGCCGGTTATGAAATTTTTCCAAATAGAATCCGTTTGGATTGGGTATACGATAAGAATCAACCTCCACCAATGGAGGATTTTACAGTAAAGAGGGGTAGTAGCGTGATTGCTAGCACAATTCCGCTGGATTCCACGGGATACATGGATGATGACGATGCGCTAAATGTAGGAACGGAATATACGTACACGTTGATTGCTGAAAATTCATTTGGTGATGCCCCAGATATGCAAGTAACAGGAAAAACATCTACCAATGGTACTATGTATGGTCGGATCACAACTACCGCTGGTTCTCCAGTGAGAAATGCAGAAATAAAAGCAGAACCTAACTGGGGGAATTCGTTATTCTTTGATGGGACAGATGATTATGTTGCTCTACCAGATAATAACGTATTCGAGTTTGGAGCAGCTGTGCTTCCCAATACGACCGTGGAACTATGGATTCGTCCTAGCGCTTCAAAAGAACAATGTATTATCAGCAAAGGGCCAAACTCTACCCGTTTGGGACTGTTTCTTAATACGAATAATAAATTATATTTGAAAATAGGTTCGGTAAATATTTTTGAATCTACAAATGACATACCTATCAACGACTGGACGCACGTTGCGCTACGGAAGGAAACCACTGATGATGGTGCTGGAAATGAAACCGTATCTCTTCAGTTATTTGTTAATGGAATGTTGCAAAACGTTTCAAATGCTGAATCGGATTCTTCCGTTACCATAACCAACGTTTCTGAATCATCTAATGCGCTCCGGTTAGGAGAAGGAAACGATTCATACTTTCGTGGATATATGGATGAGTTACGAGTATGGAACGTCGCACGATCTCAAGCGGAAATATCTCGTAGCTATGATCGTTATGAATATTACCGGACAGAAGGTGCAATTAATCATGTAGACGCCAACGACAGCCCTACGATGGTAAGCTTATTGCAAATGAATGGAGGATCCGGAACGGTTGCAATCAATTCTGTTAATCAGGCCTTAAATGGCACCCTGCATGAGGGGGTAGCCTGGAGTACAACCATAGCGCCTGCATACGCATCAGGGGATACTGATGAGGATGGCTTTTATGAAATTAACAATGTGAATTATACAGGAGTTTCAGTATTTACTCTTACTCCTACAAAACCAGCTCATGAATTTGATCCTCCATATCTGCAAACTGCCTTGGGCGGATCTAGTCCTGTGGTGCAAACAAACCAAAATTTTGTTGTAACGAATATGATATCCATCACGGGATATGTTCGATTTGCTAATGATTGTCCAGTAGAAAATGTGATGATACATGAAAATGGACAATTCAAAGGTGTCTTAACTAATGATGAAGGATTTTATCGCGTAGAAGTAGAACCCGGTGCAGATATGCATATTCGTCCTGTATTGGATTCAAGAGATTCATCGGATTTTAACCCCCAATCAGCAGAGTATGCTAATGTAGTAATACCCAAAACGAAACATTTCACAGATTTAACCATGCGACAGTTAGATATTTGGGCTGTCGGTGGTACCGATTCGGCATCCCTTGGTCCAAATGGGATGGTGTCCATTCGAGTACAATGTGGATCATGTTATGATGAAACTGAGCTAGTAAATCCTGCTGGATACGTTGATTTTGATTTACCTCCACACAATTACGAAATAAGTGTCGTAATTAATCCGAATGGTGTAACAGGAGTTCCGTATCTGACTGATGATGGTGTAGGCATTGGAGATTGGGCTCTCAACAATGGTAGAACGCTCAACACCCAAGATTCCTATGACGCAGAAGCTGAATCTTGGTTAGGAGAACAAGATGAATCCTTTAAAGGGAACGATTCGTTATTATTCATGTATCGTTCTCCAGTGAATACGGCGATTCGACCTTATTCAATAACAGGTAGTAAAGCATCCGGAGCAAGTGTATTATTGGGTGATTATCAGCAAAACACACCTGATTCTGTTGAACTAAAATTATTTGAAAAATATTACAGTTCCGGTGTTGGAAACACAGAAACACCCGTTGATACTGGTTATTTCATAATATTTGACCGGATTAGCGATCGTTGGACTCAGGACTCCGATACTGTAAGAATTAATTTTGGTTCAAATAGTACTATTTCTAATCCATACAAATATTATTTACTACCAGGTCAACCCAATATAACGGGTGATTTTTTAAAAACAATCACAGTAGTAGGATCCGATACTTCAGGTATCCGTATTGATACCGAGTTGGAAGAAGGGGTGGTGTTAGGTCATAAACCACAAATGATGGATTTCACTACGGTTGCGCCTGAGCTTCCCTATGTTATTCTTCGTCGACCCCCTGGAGATGGAAGTTCTGCATCATATTCTAGTGTACAATCTCATTGCACGGAGATTGAGATGTTTAACAGTAATAATTCCAGTCTTGGTAATGAAACGAATGCTTTTTTGGGTATTGGAGTGAGCACTACCCTTGGTCTTGGAGTAGCGACAACTCTTGAAGTAAATACACAATTTGATGTAACTGCTAGTTTTTCATCTAGTCAATCCATGACAAGTACTTATACCAATGAAGTTTGTATTGAAACGGAATCCGTATTTGAGACAGCAACCAGTGGGGATGAAGGATATATTGGAAGGGATGGGGATTTGTTTATTGGTGGAGCGCTGAACTTGCTTTACGGTGAAACAAAGATTTTGGAAAATATATCGAACCCCGATCAGGATGATGCTGATTTAACAGATGATTTTATGTATGCACTCCGTAGCGAAATTGTCTTTGTACCGGATGGGTTTGCTACAGATTTTATATTTACCCGAGGATACATAGAAGACTCCCATATTCCTGAATTAGAGGATTTAGCGCAAACTGATTCAACAAAACAACAAGATATTGATGCCTGGGAGCGGGTGTTAGCGTATGAAGATTCGTTGCGCTGGGTAACCGATGATACAGTAAACTATACCTTTGTAGGTGGTGCTGGTTCAGCGTCCTATAGTAAAAGTACATCAGTGACAGCATCCAATCGTGTCGATTTTGAGGTAGAGATAAATAATGAATTTGCCACATCAATTGGTTTTGATGTGAATGAGCAGGCGGGATTAAGTAATACCACTGGATATTCCTTTGGAATGTCCTATGGAAGTGGTTCTCAATCCACCACATCAAATACGAATACTTCTTCATTTACTTTATCCGATGATGATGTAGGGGATGATTATACTGTTAGTGTAGGAAATGACCCGGTGTACGGTACTCCTGTATTCAATGTGATTGCAGGGCATTCCAGCTGTCCCTATGAAGAATGGCATAATGAAGATGGTGAGGTAGTTACAGAACCAATGGATGTACCTACAATGACATGGAGATCTCCTGGAAATATTATCGAAAATGTATTACCAGATAATTATGCTGAATTAAATCTAGAAGTACAAAATCAATACGATGAAGCACGAGAATACCATTTGGCATTAGTGAGTTCATCGAATATTCGTGGAGCCATTGTCACAATAAATGGAGCATATCATGATGAAAACAATCCCATTATTTATACCTTGGATGGATTAGAAGTAGATACTGTACAGATTGTCGTAGAACAAGGTGGCGGTGATTATTATGAATATGAAAATTTAACTGTCCGCTTTGCATCGGCATGTGAAATTGGTGGAAGTGCTTCGTTTACAGAAAATTTTTCGGTGAGTTATGCTAGACCATGTACCGAAGCGGAATTCTATAATTTAGGTAATGATTGGGTGATGAATACGATAACAGGTGATACGACGTATATTACAGTAAATGAATATGATTTAAACCAAACACATTTTGATTCATTGGAATTGCAATACCGTCCACTTGGAGCAGATGTTTGGTATAAAATAAATGAAGCAACGCTTATTGCAGATTCGCTACGTGCCGATGGATCGGTAGCGACCAGCATGCAATGGATCGTAGAAAATTTACAAACAGATGGTGTGTATGATTTACGATTACGGTCGGTTTGTTTGGGTGGGTTGCTTACCAATGAGCTTCCCCATTTAAGAGGTACAATTGATCGTGAAGTCCCCACAGTTCTTGGTGCACCAGAGCCGGTTGATAACGTATTAAATATTATTGATGAGATTGCATTGAATTTTACGGAGGACATTAGTGCTCCTTCCGTCGTGCAAAGCGATGTTACCTTAGTAGGAGCTGGATTGGATATTACGGATATCACGGTAACTGTTTCTGAAAACCGTTTGGTAGTTGAACCCAATATTCCTAATTCATTTATAGAAAATAAATACCTAACAGCAACGTTATCCGGATATGACGATTTTTATGGAAATCCTGGAGATACTATTTCATGGACATTCCTGGTAAATCGTAATCCGCTATCCTGGAATACGAATGCAGTGGAAGAGGTAACATTTATCGGTGACGATAATAGTTTTGTGGTACCATTAAATAATATTGGTTCCTCAGCAAAACAATTTGAAATCGTGGATGTAGACCCAACATTAATTACGGTAGATCCGTTGGTAGGTGAAATTAATCCTGGTGGAAGTTTTAATATTAATTTTTCTATCAATAATAATTTAAACGTAGGAGAATTTGATAACACCATTAAAGCAGAAACAGCTGATGGGGATGAATTCTTAGCCATTGATGTAATATCCATGTGCCATTATCCTGATTGGGAGTTTGATGTAAATGATTATTTATACACAATGAATGTGGTGGCGGAGGTCAAAGTAAAAGGAACCTTATCCGAAGATGTGTATGATCGTCTGGGTGCTTTTATTAATGGTGAACCTCGCGGTTTTTCTCATGTACAAAAAGTAGAGACCAGCGATTCAACGCATGCATACCTAGCGTTTGTTACGGTGTATAGTAATTTTGAAGATGAACAAGTCTCTTTTCATGTATGGGATCGAACGGGCTGTGTAGAATACTGGAATGTGGGTGATGCGCTAACATTTGGAGATAATGACCTATATGGCTCTGTAGAAACTCCATTAGAATTAAATGCTACGGGAGAAATATCTCAGGATATAGCTTATCCTGATGGGTATAATTGGTTCTCTATTAATGTAGACCAACAAGGTGATGTAACTCTAGATGATATCTTTGCCAATATGGAATTTGAAGCAGGGGATCGCGTTATAGGTCAAGATGAGTTCGCAACGTATTCTGCTGATAATCAAACGTGGGAGGGAAGTCTTACCGAGATTGATTATCGTCAAAACTATGTGAGTGATTTCTCTAGTTCAGATCTGTTGAATTATATTGGTTTTGAAATATGGCCCGATACAGTAACGATATCTCTAGATGCTGGATGGAATTGGGTTGGATACTTACCTAACCGTAATATGGAGGTAAATACAGCTCTGGCATTATTAACACCTGCTGCTGGAGACGTTGTTAAAGGTCAGGTAGGGTTTGCACAGTATGCTGGCTCCGATGTGGGTTGGGTTGGAAACTTAACGAGGATGTTTCCTGGCGAGGGATACAAATTTAAATTAGCAAGTGCTGATGAATTTAATTATCCAAATCCTGAAGGGGGTCGTTCATTAGGTAATAGTTCCATTGAAGATGAAAATGAAATTAATATAGATACTACTCTAACTGCACCCTGGCAACTAGATAACCCATATCACTTCGAGTATTCAATGAATATTATTGCGCTGGTGGAAAGCGATACATTTGGAATCAATGATCCCTTTGATATGGTAGCTGCATTGGTAGATGGTCAAGTTCGTGGTACCGCACGTCCGATATATATTCCTCAGTTAGATGCCTATCGAATATTTTTAACTGTGTATAGCAATGAATTTAATGGCGAAAGTATTGAGTTTCGCATATGGGATAATGATGAAGAAAAAATATATAAAGGAGCTGAGCTGATATCATTCGTCAGTGATGAAATATTAGGATCGGTCGATCAGCCTTTAACGATAGAGCAATCTACATTAGGTATCTATGATAATGATTTTATTCCTGATGAATTCATGCTGAGTCAAAATTATCCAAACCCATTTAACCCGATTACTAAAATCGGTATTGGGATTCCAGAGTATGCAGATGTTCAGGTGGTTATTTATGATATTTTAGGACGTGAAGTAAAAACCTTATTCCAAGGGTATTTAAACCCAGGATATCAATATGCAGTTTGGAATGGAACAACGAGCACGGGCCAAGCAGTAGGATCCGGAGTATATTTTGTTGTCATGGAAGGAAAAGGTGAATCCAGAACATTCCGTGATGTCAAAAAGATGATGCTATTAAAATAACGCAATACTTTTAAGATGAAATTACAATTATTGCCTTGGTTGTTGGTTGGTTTTTTGTTTGCAAATATGCCGGAAACCTGGACTGTAAATCCTCAAGATTTTCAATACAATTATACGGTTACAGCCCAGCTAACTATTAATAGTAATATAGTGTCAGATACTTCAAAAGTTTTGGCCGCTTTTATGAATGGTGAATGTAGAGGAATTAGTGAGTTTTCTGATTCACAGAGTGGATGGATGACTTTTCTAGTTGTTCATAGCAATAGTTTGGGACCAATTATGTTTCAGTATTATGACAAGGAAGAGGATGTAGTTTATTCTATTGAAGAATATATAATATTTACACCAAGTGGATATGCTGGAAATCCAGATACGCCCTTTAATTTAAATGGATCTGAATTAAATCAACCTCCTATTGCAGATGCTGGTGAAGATCAAGTAATAGGAGAAGGATATACGGTGTATTTAGATGGATCTGGATCTTCTGATTCTAATGGTAATATTTTAGGGTATAGCTGGAGCAATAATGCAGGTATTGAATTGCCCAACCCAAATATTGCAAGTCCATTCTTTACTGCGCCCTTGGTTGATGAGGATGAACAGCATTTATTCTTTTTACAAGTAACAGATGGAACATTTTTCTCGGAACCAGACACTATAATTCTTACAATAGAATACAGACTGTCTACAGATCATTCATTGATGGCAGATGAATATTCCTTATTACAAAATTATCCCAATCCTTTTAACCCATTGACAAAGATTCGATATTCTTTACCAATTAAAGGTCATGTTAGGATCACAGTATATGATATGGTAGGAAAGAAGGTAAAAACCTTGATGAATCAGGTGCAAGATGCAGGGTATAAATCCATCATTTGGGATGGTACAAATGGTATAGGGAGCAAGGTAAGTTCAGGAATGTATATATATGAAATCGAAGCAGGCGATTATCATAATATCAAACAAATGGTCTTATTAAAATAATTTCTATTGTTTGTCGAAAGATAAACTATCAATTTCCGCTCGCTTAAATGTAGTATATTTTCGGAATAGAATGTTTTTCTTTAATATTTAAATCATACTGTAATTACAAATCAACTTTGATAATATATGGTTCATCATATGATTAATAATTATTGCACAAGTTTTATCATTACCTTATTTGTTTTTCTTTTGGGATGTGCAAATAATACATCTATTACTATTGAAGATATTGATATAGAAATACCAGATAGATGGCAAACTACTATTCCCGATTCAAAACCGCTTACAGGTGATTGGTGGTCCATGTTTAACGATCCCAAATTAGAACAATTCATTGATGCCATAGAGGAAAATAGTCCAAATATAAAAACGATTATGAACAATCGTAAAATAGCTTTTCAGAATGCTAAAATTAATGGTTCTGGTGTATTTCCAACATTAAATCCATCCCTTAATTCATCCAAAAGCGAGCAGAATTTATCTGGATTTGGTTTTGGTGAATTTTTCTCAAATATGAATGGTAGTCAAGATTCTAGTGGAGGAACATCTTCCGATAATGAAGTAATTACATTTGATTCTGAATCATACGGTTTAAGTCTAAATCTTCAATGGGAAATTGATGTATGGGGTCGAGTATTAAATGGTCGTAAAGCAGCATTTAAAGAATATGAATCATTGGACTATGAATTATCCTATTTGGCTTTTTCCACTATTGTTAGATCTACACAAACTTATTTTCAAGCAATTGAAGCTTCCGAACAATTAACAATTGCTGAAGAATCCTATGCAAGCCTTGTCCGGATAAGAGATTTGGTACAGGATCGCTTTCAGCGTGGAATTAAATCTAGTTTGGATTTTCGTTTGGCGGAAACATCTGTTTCTACAGCAAAAATTGCAATTGAGGATAGAAAGAATCAATTACACTTGTTAAATCGTAATCTGGAGATCATATCGGGAGATTATCCAGCAGGCATCCTAATATCTAATCAAGAATTACCCGATACCATACCAGGAATATCTGCAGGAATACCTGCGGATATCATTACCCGCCGACCAGATATTAATGCACTGGTCCTGCGAGTAGAAGCAGCTGGATTAAATTTGAGTCAGGCCAAACGAAATTTATTACCAGGACTTACCTTGAATGGTTCGGTAGGAACTTCTGCAAAGAAGTTAGAAGATATTCTCAATGAAGATAATAGTGTCTGGTCGTTGAGCGCTGGAGTCGTCAGCCCTTTATTTAATGGGGGTACTTTAAAATCTGCAGTTAAAATTCAAGAATCCGTTGTTGAAAATGCAAAGCAGGAATTACTTCAGGGTTTATTATTAGCATTTTCAGAGATAGAAACAATTTTATATCTAGAAGAATCAATAAAAGTGAAACTGGATGCAATTAGTAATGCAGTTAATCAATCAAAGTCTGCATATTTACTATCAACAGAGAGATATGATAAGGGGATAACAACATTAGAATCCGTTTTAAATAGTCAACGACAGTATAATGAGATTCGCTCTCTGTATCTTTCATTAAAAAGGCAAAGAATAGAAAACCGTCTATCGCTATTATTGGCAATTGGAGGTATCTATGAATCGTAAACCGTTACTTGATAACAAAAACCTTAAAGAAATTATGAAAAAAAATATCGGCATTATTGCTCTACTAGTAAGTATTCTTATTACAATTATTCTTATCACTCTTCGACCAGAAATAGAGGTGGAAAATGTGGTACAAAAATTACCATATGTAAAAACTGTAGCAATAAATAACCGTACCATTAATGCCAAAATTTCTTCTCAAGGGGTGATTGCTCCGGAAACATCGCTAACTATTCTATCTGAATTAAGCTCCAAAGTGGAATGGCTTTCCCCTAAAATGGAGCCCGGGTCTAACTTTAACAGAAATGATACATTAATTATACTGGATCGAAGAGATTATGAACTTGCATTCATTACAGCAAAATCGAATGTGTTGAATGCAGAAGTAAACTTAGAACGAGAATTAGCCGAGTCAGACCTAGCCAATAGAGAATGGGAACGCATTGGTGTAGGGGAAGGAAGCGATCTTACGCTTCGAAAACCACAGTTAGCACAGGCAAAAGCAGTACTGGCTGCTGCGGAAGCCAATCTAGAGCAGGCGAATCGCAATTTAGAACGAGCTATCATTATTGCCCAGTTTGATGGTCGGGTGCAGAGTAGAAGTGTAGAAATAGGAACAACGGTATTTCCTGGAACCATGATGGCTAAAATATATGGTACAGATTATTTTGAAGTACGATTGGTCGTTGCAGATCAAGATGTATTATTTACGGGTTTAGACTTTAATGGAAAATCGTTATCCGCTAGTAATCAGTTACAAGTGGAATTTTCTCAAGGATCATTGGCTTCTAATTATCGATGGAAGGGCAATATTGTACGAACGGAGGCAGAGGTAGATCCGCTAACTAGGATGTTAGCAATAGTTGCAAGAATAGATAATCGTAAAATGAAAGCAACGTCGCAGACGCCCCTTGCAATTGGTCAATATGTATCTGCAGAAATCACCGGAATAGAAATGGACAATATATTTGTACTCCCTAGAACTTTGGTTCGCAATGAGTCAGTATGGGTAGTCGATAATCAAAATGCATTACGGAAGAGAAACGTTGAAATATTACGATATGAAAACGAAAATGCATTTATTCGTACCGGATTTGAAATGGGAGATCGACTCCTAAAAACACGTCTTTCATCTCTAGTAGATGGATTAAAAGTAACCTATGATTTGGAATAAAGGTCTTTCATGGAGCGAATAACACGCTGGTTTGTCCAGAATAAAGTAGCTGCCAATATGATGATGATATTTATCATCATCGCTGGATTTGTTACGATTCCTTTCATAAAAATGGAAGTATTTCCTGCCATTGAGGTAGATGTTATTAATGTTTCAATTATCTACCCTGGAGCATCTCCATCGGATATCGAAGAGTCTATATGTGTGCGTGTGGAAGAACGATTACAAGGTTTGGAAGGAATTAAAAAAATAACATCCACTGCATCGGAGAATTTAGCAGTGATTTCTGTTGAAATTCTTCCTGAACAGGATGTGGAAGATATGCTGGACAAAGTGAAAGCTCAAGTTGATGCAATTAATACGTTTCCAGATGATATTGAAAAGCCTACCGTTCAGCAAATTATTGCAGTTTCTGAAGTAATAACTATAGCTGTGGATGGCAATCTTGATGAAGATAATCTGATTAATCTAACAGAAATAATAAAAGATGAGATCGATGCATTGCCAGGTATTACATATACAACGCTTGTGGGAAAAAAGAGTCGAGAAATAGAAATAGAGATCAGCGAACAAACACTTCAAAAATATGGATTATCATTAGAAAAAATTTCAAGATCTATAAATAGTTGGTCTATCGATTTACCCAGTGGGAGTATTGAAAGTAATAATGGAGAAATCTTAATTCGCGCAAAGAATCAAGGATATAGTATCGACGATTTTAACGCCATTCCTGTGATAACGGATGAAGTGGGTTCTGTGGTGCGATTGGGTGATATAAGTAATATTAATGATGGGTTTGTAAGCAATGAATATGATCTTCAGTTTAATGGCAATGACGCAAAGTTAATTCGAGTATTTAGAGTGGGCGATCAGAATGCATTAGATATTTCTAAATCTGTTCGCGATTACATTAATAATAAAGTTCCAGACTTACCCCCAGGGATTCACCTTACGCCATGGAATGATGAAGCATTATTACTACAAGGTAGAATTGACCTACTAACAGATAACGCAAAATACGGATTATTTTTTGTCTTGATTGTTCTAGCATTATTTTTAAAACCAAAACTTGCTTTTTGGATCTCCCTTGGAATCCCTATTTCATTCATGGGTGGATTTTGGTTTATGCCGCTAATGGATCTTTCCATTAATATGCTATCCTTATTTACCTTTATTTTAGTACTTGGAATTGTAGTGGATGATGCGATTGTTGTTGGTGAAAATATTGCCCTATTTAGAGAACGAGGATTAGACCCAGAAGAAGCAGCCGTAAAAGGCGCTGCACAGGTAACCACTCCTGTCATTTTTGCCGTATTAACTACAATGGCCACATTTTCCCCTATGTTAGCGGTTGGAGGAACTATTGGTGCCATATGGAGGATCTTTCCATTAATTACTATTATCGTGCTGTTTTGGTCATTAATTGAATCCTTAACAATATTACCAGCCCATTTAGCTCATTCAGTAGAAAAAAAACCTAAAAATAATACACTTCGAACTATTTCCGAGCGTTGGGACAAATTTCAAGATAAAGTTAAAAAGTTATTAGAAAAATTTGTTGATCGTAAATACAAACCGACGCTTTTACTTGCAGTAAAGAATCCTATGAATTCTCTTGCTTTGGCGATTGCTGTATTTATTCTGACTTTAGGTGTAATTATAAGCGGTGTCCTTAAATTTTCTTTTTTTCCACCAATTGAAGGAGATATAGCTATTGCAACCGTTGAATATCCATCTGGAACGCCCATTGAGGTAACGCGTGATGGGTTTGATGTATTAAATCAGGCTGCCCAAGAATTGAATAAACAATTATTAAATGAATATCCATCTGAAAGGATAATTCATAATATTTTATCTACGGTTGGAGATCAACCAATGCGTACAAAATCATCTCAAGGTCCTGGGGCGCTTAATGTTTCATTTGATGGATCAAATCTAGCAGAAGTAGCGCTTGAATTAGCTCCAGGGGAGTCTCGTTCTATTAGTACAGAAACGGTTGTGAAACGTTGGAGAGAAATGGTTGCAGATATTCCTGGCGTTAAACAAATATCGTTCTTTTCTAGTTTGTTTTCAGCTGGAGATCCGGTCAATATTCAACTTTCCAGTAAATATATGGATGACTTGTTTTCTGCAAGAGATGAACTAAAGGAAAAACTGATTGAATATCCTGGTGTATTTAATGTGCAGGATGATTTTAATATGGGTAAAGAAGAATTGGTAATTAGCTTACTTCCTGCAGCAGAGAATTATGGAGTAACCATGCAAATGGTAGCGTTCCAAGTCCGTCAAGCGTTTTATGGTCTTGAGGTACAAAGTATTCAACGAGGTAGAGATGAATTAAAGGTTATGCTACGATATCCAGATGAGGAAAGATCTTCCATATCAAACCTGGAAGATATGATGATTCGAACACCAAAAGGATCTACTATTCCAATTCGCCAAATTGCACAACTCGATATTGGCGAAGGTGTTTCTACAATAAAAAGAAAAGATAGAAAACGTTCCATCAGCGTTACAGCGGATGTGGACTTAACCGTTACTACTGGTAATGAGGTTATATCTTCCGTAACGAAAGATGTATTGCCTTCCATATTACAGCGTTATGGTTCTTTAAGTTATTCGCTGGAAGGGGAACAGCAAGAACAGGGACAAAATCTTTCCTCTCTGGCACGAAATTCAATGGTTGCAATGGTAGTTGTTTATACGCTTTTGGCAATACCCTTTGGTTCATATTTACAACCATTAGTAGTCATGTCCGCTATTCCTTTCGGACTAACGGGTGCAGTAATTGGTCATTTGATTATGGGTATTAATTTTTCTGTTCTTTCTCTTCTAGGTATTATTGCTTTAACGGGGGTTGTAGTGAATGATAGCCTTGTGATGGTTGACTTTATTAATAAATATCGAAAAGAAGGTTCTTCAATCGAAGAAGCTGTTCTTGAAGCGGGACCAAGAAGATTTAGACCCATATTTATGACATCGCTAACAACATTTGCAGGATTGACTCCGCTTCTTTTTGAAAAAAGTATTCAGGCAAAATTTATAATTCCGATGGCAGTTTCACTGGCGTTTGGTGTTGTATTTGCTACAGTAATTACCCTTTTTCTGGTACCGATATCATATCTAATTCTAGAAAAGTATATACTAAAAAGTGGTGAATAATTATCCAGATGATGTGCTACGTAAAATTAAAAATCTATTGGAAATAGAACTATAATCCATGAACTTGACACCTGTATGCGCCCGTAGCTCAGCTGGATAGAGCGTCTGCCTCCGGAGCAGAAGGCCACAGGTTCAAATCCTGTCGGGCGTACGGAAATAAAATAAGTTAGGAGTAGCCAATGAAACACAATGCCATTTATATCGTTATTCTCATCACATTATTTATCAGTGGATGTTCTCAAAAAGTTAGTGATTATGTAGAATATTCTTCTACTAGTTCTGAGGCTGTAAAACAAATGAAAGAAGGATTAAGATATCAAGATAATTTTGCACGGCTTTTGGCTCGAGAATCGTTCCAAAAAGCTGTTGATTTAGATCCAGAATTTGCCATGGCATATTATTCATTGGCTCAGGTAACAGATGATGCAGTGCAACGATATCCAATCGCTGAAAAAGGCAAACAATTAGCTGCCAAAGCAAATAAAGGGGAAAAAGCACTGATGTCTGTCATGGATAGAGATTCATGGTGGGGTGGTGAAGGCGATGTAGATTGGTTTAAAGAAGTAGAAGGATTTACTAAAATGTTTCCAAAAGAGTCACGATATGTGAATATGCTCGCTGGAATGTCTAATTGGGGCGGAGATGAAGAAAAAGCAGAAGCATATTATCAACAATCATTGGCTATTGAAGAAAGCCCAGATGCATTGAATTCTCTTGGGTACTTGTATAGCGGACAAGGAAGAATGGAAGAATCAAAGAAATTATTCGAACGTCAGATTGAGATTGCCCCTGATCTTGCAAATCCATATGATTCAATGGGTGATTATTATTTAGAGCAAAAAGATAATACAAATGCCAAAAAATATTTTTTAAAGACTTTATCAGTTGATCCAGAATTTGTTTCTTCTAAGAGAAAGATATGGAGAATTAATGAGGAAGAGGCTGGCAATAAAGTTTTATCTACAGAATGGACAACGGATAGTACAAGTGCACTGAATGCTTTTAATACTGGATTCTGGCAGTTTTACAATATTCATTGGGACAAGGCTCGGGAACAATTTGAAAAGGCCATTATGATTGATCCGGAATTTGCAATGCCTTATTTATTTCTTGTTTTCACCCCTGGTGATTCTATGAGAAGTGTTGAAGCGAAAAAGATTGCCCAAGGATTGGCTCCAAATACTAGTCAATATGAGCAAGATATGATTGAATATCATCTATATCGAATGGATAACCCAGACGCAGATCTTTCTTCTAGAATTGCAAAACTAAAAGCGAACTATCCACATAAAGCATTTGTCATGATTTCAGAAGCTGGTGATTTGTATAGTAAAAAAGAATATAAAAAAGCTGCCGATATATACACAACAATGTGGGAACGATTTGATTTTGCACCATCGTTAAACATGCTTGGCTATGCGAATATGCGACTCGGTGATATGAAAGCAGCGCTGCATGCATTTGCTGAGTATATTGATAATAACAGAATGCATCCTAATCCATATGATTCCATGGGAGAGTATTGGGAAAGTATGGAAGAATATCAGACTGCATATGATTACTATATGATGGCCTACACGCAAGACAGTACATTTTCTATATCCAAAGAGCGCGCAGAAGCATTGGAGGATAAAAAATAATTGCCAAAATAGATAAGAATTAACAATACGTACTGAATTGCATTGATATTCAACGCATGAATTAATTATTATCTACAAGCTTTTTTACTGATTCTAATGAAAATAGTTAGATATATACCATTGCTTGTTATTTCTTTTTGGCTTTCTGCATGCGCTACATTTATTTCTCATGCTATTTCATTAGAAGATGTTGCGCTTCCTTCTGGTCCATATAAAGTTGGTACTCAAATTATCCACATGGTGGATAAAGAGCGTAAGGCTTGGTATACGGATGGACTAAATGGAGCAAGGGAAATGATGGTTCGCGTATGGTATCCTGCAATATTAGAAGAAGGTGATCAGAAAGCTCCCTATAATTACAATGAAGAATTAATTGCGGATATGATTGCAGATGGCTTCGGAATTCCAAAGTCGATTATGCGAACAATAAATAAAATTGATGGAAATTCTTGGCTAAATGCAACGCCACTTAATCAACGCTTCCCTGTTCTTATTTTTTCACATGGACATGGTGCGTTAAAGACTCAAAACACGACACAAATGGAAGAATTAGCAAGCCATGGGTATGTATTGTTTGCTTCAGATCATACATATGACGCAGGGCTTTCTGTTTTTCCGGAAAACAGAGTAATTCTAAATAAAACAGATATTCCTGATGGAATATCCGATAAAGAGAAATGGGGTCTACGGGAAATCCAATTAAACTATCGCGTAGGCGATGTACAATTTTTACTAGATGAAATGGAAAATGGTCAATTCTTACCTCCGTCTTTACAAAACATGCTGGAGCTTGATAATATTGGCATATTTGGTCATTCATTTGGAGGTGCTACAAGTGTAGTTGCATCATTGAAAGATGATCGAATTGATGCAGCATTAGGGTTGGATGTGTGGTTCTTACCAATCCCAAGTACATTAATTAAGAAAAATTTGAATAAACCATTTGTTCATTTAGGTCAAGTAGCATGGAAAGAAAAAGATAATTATCTAAAATTAGATACTTTGGCTTCTGTAAATAGCGCTCAATCGTTACGGTTTGATGTGCAAGGATCTACGCACTATGATTTTTCTGATTTTTCCCAATTTAGTAAAGTCTCTAAGAAATACGGATCAGGCACCATCGCATCCGATCGGATACGCTTTATTATGAATTCCACCATACGAGATTTTTTTGATCAAAACCTAAAACAAAGCATATCTATATCTTTGAATGATTATAAATCATTGTATCCAGAGATTATTATAAAAGAATACTAAAGCTTTGGATTTTGCTTTCATAATCACGACCGTTTCTACTGAAAAAGAAGGTCGAATGATTGCAAACGAATTAGTGCAAAATAAACTTGCAGCCTGTGTCAATATAGTTCCGAAAGTTCATTCTGTTTATGAGTGGGAGAATCAGATTCAAAATGACGAGGAATTATTGTTATTAATCAAAACAACAAAAGAACGGGAAAAAGATATTTATCATACCGTTGAATCATTGCATTCATATGATACCCCGGAATTAATCACAATTCCTATTAACCATGGTTCTCAGCCATATCTTCAGTGGCTAGAAAATTCTGTCCAAAAAATAGATAAAGCATAATGTTCGGTAGTCAGTACTCAAAATTCTTGGCCTACTTTACTACCCTTATTTCAGTTGGAACCCTAGGGTTTTACTTTATCGGGGGCGATGAATGGTCATTAATTGATAGTTTTTATATGACTATTTTCACTATTACAACTGTCGGATTTGGTGAAGTACATCCCCTCAATGATTTAGGTCGATTATGGACTAGTTTTATTATCGTTTTTGGCGTTAGTGGATTTTTATATATGTTATCAGAAATTGGCGCTGAACTTGTAGAATTTAGAGCTTATAAAGAAAATCAAAAGAAAAGAAAGATTAGAAAGATGAAAAATCACTATATCATTTGCGGCTACGGTCGTATGGGTGCAGTCATTGCAAGAGAATTACATGAAAAAAATTATCCTTTTGTAGTAGTGGAAATAGATCAGGATAAGATAGATAAAATATCAGCACTTGGTTACCAGTCTATTTTAGGCGATGCTACGATTGAAAAAACACTGGAAGAAGCAGGTATCCACAAGGCGGCCGGTATTGTAGTATGCTTAAACAACGATCCAGATAATCTATTCGTTACACTGACTGCTAGGTCATTGAACCACGATGCTTTTCTGGTGAGTCGATGCAGTCAAATAAATAATACACCAAAACTAATACAGGCGGGAGCAAATAAAGTGGTCAATCCATATACCGCTGGTGGTCATCGTATGGCAGAAATGTTAATTTATCCAGAATTAGAGGATACAGTTTCTTTATCATTACATCAGAATTTTGTGGATCTGGCAGTTAATGAAATCAGTTTAAAAGATTTACAGAACTTGCATGGAATAAAAATAAAAGATTCTAATTTTCGTGAAAATTATAATTTAGTAATTGTTGGTTTGATAAATGAAGATGATACCTATGAAATCAACCCTAATCCAGATACTACACTAAATGAGCATCATACGCTGATATTAATGGGGCAAAAAGAGAAGTTAGATTTATATAAGGAAAGCTTTCGGAAGCAGTAAAATCAAGTTTTATTATTCATATTCTTGAATAATTGAGGATATTGTTTCTATTCCTTTTACAAATTCTTTATCAAATTCATCATTAAATAAATTAATCTGATAAAAATATTTTGCTATTTTGTTATCAATCACATGAATATCTCCTTTGAGCGATTCAGGTGCTGGGAATAGGATTTCACGACCTGCTTTAAATAAATTAATATTATCTTGAATATCTGGATTCATTTCTAGCACACGACGCAACACCAATGCTTCATATAGTCTTCGCTCATGTTTTGGTTGGGTAAGATAAATAGAATAACCAAAAGTAGAGTCGCTATTTAAATCGCGTAATGTATTCTTATAACTTCCAGAAGATTCATATCGATTAATATTTGCAACGGGTCGTAAGGGGTAATCATCAGCAAACTCTACACTTTCTGTTGATTCAAATTGTAAAGCAAGCCCATCGCTTTGTTTAAAGCGTTTCAGATAACTTCGATATATTTCTCCAAAGTTTTGCATATCAACGACTGCATTACCTTGATTATCTGAAATTTTTCCAAAGAATATTACTTTTTCTGGTTGAATATGTTTGTAATAGTTTTCTTTCTCAATTACATCGTACAACATTCTGCGGATTAATACACCTTGTCCAGGAACTGCCCCGTTTACAAAATTTGACAATTCTTCATTTGCAGAAGCATCCGCACTTTCTTGAATAACATCTACGGCGCGATTTAATACATTATTATAAAAAGAAGTATTCTCAAAAAACCCTAGATCGTATAGATCTGTGTTTCGTAGGCGATAACTATCTTGAAATAATTTATTTCCCCAGTGGTTAAGTATATCAATATCCTTTGGAATAACATGCGCGAAACTTCCAGACCCTACATCGACAATATGCGGCGTAATCACTACAATTACCTCTTTATTGGAACGCACTTTTTTATTGAAGCCTAATAAATTACCGATAATAGGAATACGTCCTAATATGGGGAATTCATTTTCTTGTTTGGTGTCCTTATGTGATATTAACCCACCAATAATAAAAGGAGTGTTGTTTTCTACCTGTACATAGGTTTGTACTTTTCGACTAGAAAAAGTAGGCGCAGATAATACGTCACCACCAACACTTCCAACACCTACACGTTCTTGTGCTTCACTAATAATAGTTTCAACCTGCATGGTAATTTCATTTCCATCGCTACTAATTCGTGGACGAAGATTTAATACAATTCCAATAGGTATATATTCCGTTGCAGAAACTACATTTTGCCCTGTGGCCGTACTTCGAGCAATAGGTATTTGTTGTCCAACAACAATACGTGCTTGGCGACCATCTAATACAAGAACAGAGGGTCGCGATAAAATTTCTGAAGATTGATCGCTAATTAATTTTTCTAATTTTGCATTGATTTCCAATGCATTACCAATTAGTCCTTTATCCATAATGAACGTGAACGGTTCAAAATTACCAGTTGCTGGATCCGGCTCTGGAAACGATGAGGAATACATGCTTCCGGAATTTGCAAAGTTTACTCCCAGGGTATTGGTTTTATTGGCATCAATTTCTACAACCAAAGCTTCAATCATAATTTGTTTTGCAGCAACATCAAGTTGATTTGTGATAACAGATACTAATTCTTTTAAAACTTCCGAGTTATCAGGGTCATAGGCAATAAGCAATCGTTGTAATGGTTCGCCACTAGTGGAGAACACAAGGGAAGAACCACCCAAATCCACACCCATTTCCGCACCTTTTTCACTAACAGCGCCTTGCATTTCCAGTAAGGTGACATTATCTGTTTCAGGAAGAAGTATAACTAATGGTAAAACATCATAATCATCTACACTAACCATTCCATTTACTAGTACATTTGCGAAATCACCAGTTGGGGTTAAAATACTTTCATTGGGGTTAACGCCCGGACTTTTTTCAAAATCTACTACGGCATATCCAAGGGATTTTAAAATACCACCGACGCGGTCGGTTGTCATATAGCTTAATTGTAATGTTTTATACTTTACACGAATATCCTGCGCAAGAAGAAAGGAAGTAAGTAGAAAACATGATATAAATATTTTTTTCATCATATTAATCCAAAAACTTAATAGCTATTTGCATATTAACAACAATCGTTCCATATAATTCATTGTATAGACTAACTGCAATATTTCCTTGATCGAAATCAAGCCCAGGTTCAAACATACCTGTAACGGTAAACTGCGCATCCAGTTTGTTTTCAACCACTGCTTCAATTTCAGCATAATCTGGATAGGTAGTCCCAGAAATATCACCACCTGATACATCCATATAAATATAGGTAAAAGGTTCATCAAATGAGGTGGATGGTTCCATAGTCTTTTGATAGGTTTCATTAAAGCTGTACCCGGCATCCGTGTAGTTCCACATCATATATCCATCTAATGGTATAACAGCGCCTGAATAGTCAAAAGTAGTCTGGATGAGCGATGTATCACCTTGGGATATTAAAGTTAAGTTATGGGTAGGTTTATCGTAGATCCAGTTTCCACCAAAATAGTCTGTTTCACCAGAAACGGTATTGGGAACTTGTTTGCTATAAGAATTATCCTCATAGAATTCTATATCTTGAGGATATTGACTGATATTTTGCGTTTCTCCATCAATGGATTGAGAAGACAAACTCCAAAACCCAATCATTTGGGCGTCTTGTCGAATAACATGTGTATCCAGACGAGTTACGGTAACAGTAAATGCGATAGGAGTATCGGAATCTGTAGAATTGTTTTCTACTGTTAAATTTAGATTAAACATAACATTCGATGTAGATGTGGTAAAATCCTTAGCAAGTTCATTCTCTAAATCTTCACAAGATACAAGGAACCCAACTAGGATTATAAGACAAATTTGTAGAATACGTTGTGTTATCATAAACATTGAATTATTACGACCTATTTAATTAAGTTGTAAATATATGATGATTAAGCATATGCAACATATAATAATCTTATTTCTTTTTATAGGGTATTTCCATCCTATTTACGCTTCAAATATAAGCGTAGAAGAAGCTGCAAATAAATTAATAATAGGGGATATAGATATTCATTATAGTGAAGCATTACGTATTATTGCAAAATATGGTCATGAATTGCCATCTGATATCAAAGCAGAATTGCAAGCAAGAGGATTTGATTTTAGCCGCGAAATTGTTTCTAGTTATCGTCCACAAAATTTGGATTATTACGTGGACGAAGGGATATTTCGGTTTCATTATACCTTAACTGGTGTTGATGCTGTATCACCATTAGATGCGGATAACAACGGAATTCCTGATTATGTAGATTTAATTGTAACGACTTTTGCGAATATTGGCGTGATTGATTTTACAGATATGGAATTTGTACGTCCACCAGGAGATGGATGGTATACACAAATTGATGATGGGGGATCGGATCATTACGATGTATATATTTTTAATCTAGAGACTGGTTATTATGGATATGTTCAGGCAGAAGATTATGCTCAAAACAATTCTCCAATTACACGAGGAGATAATGAATTCTCAGAAGATGCCGAAGAAGAACGAGCTATGGTCACATTTATGGCTTTACGTAACAATTATGATGATTTTTCAGGCGTAGAATCTGAGATCATTGAAGTAACATCTGCACATGAGTTTTTTCATGCGGTACAATATGGATATGATGGCTGGGAAGCTGGTTGGTTATTAGAGGCAACCGCCGTGTGGATGGAAGAACATCATTACGATAATATTAATGATTGTTATCAATTTTTACAGGAATTTTTCAATGAACCATATTTAGCTATTAACTATGATGTGAATCGTGGGTATGGTGCCTATATCTATTTTTCTTATTTAACCGATAATCGGGTAAGCAATGATTTGATTCGAACTGTATTTGAACGTAGTAGAGAATATAATAGTTATGATGTTGATTATAGTATTCCAACCCTTATGGCTGCATTAAATGATTATAATCTTGATTTTGAAACAGTGACGCATGATTTTTTCATTGCCAATGGCATGTTGTCCAATAGTGATTCCGCTGGGATTTACCAATACTCTGAATCCAGTACATTTCCGATGGATTTACCAACATTAGAACAAACTATTACTGCATCATCGGATACGACCATGTATTACTATAACCAGATGTTAGAAACATTTTCTGCTTTATACTATTTAGTAGATACACAAGACTCTACTTGGAATAACCTTGTCATTGATTTATTAACACAAGATTCGGATAATATGCGTTATTACGTTACCTCAATTGTGGAACATAAAAATGATTCTACACCTAATACTTTTGATGTGCTTACGGCTCAGACCCAAACCATTGATGTCAGCAGTGTAGATAGCGTAATTTTTGTAATATCTGCATTTGGGTACGATACCATTAATTCAGAATTTTCTATGCGTATCATTAAAAATTCCAGTGTGGAACTGGCATCAGATATGGAATTAATACCCATTAGTAATCAATATTCGCTCAATAACCCATATCCAAACCCCTTTAATGCACACATAACCATTCACTATACGATTCCAATGAATCAACCAGTTGATATAGCTATATATGATATTTTGGGTAATAAGATTCGCCGTTTTCAGTCTGAACAGCTAGGTATGCAATCGATAATATGGAATGGAAAAGATCAGTACGGCATTCCTGTTTCCTCCGGTATGTACATCGTGAATATGAGCACAGACTCATTTACACAAGCCAGAAGAATTCTTCTTCTTAAATAAGATAGTTTTCTTTTTCATGCGCTTTCTAATCACATTTCTAATTATGAGTTCTACTATTACCTATAGTCAACATATTTACGGACAATTTATGAATGTGGAGGTTTTTAGAAGCAAAGCCTATTTATATAATATGTTTCAAAATGATGGTAAGCCAATTGATGAAACTATTATTGATTCAAATGGAAAATTTTCATTTAAAAAAACTGATTACACATTGGGATTTTATCGTATTCAATTAAAAGGAGAAGAGCCTATTATCATTGTATTAAATCCCACAGAAACAGATGTGGAAATCCAGGTTAATAATCAAAATGATGATAAACCAATTACGGTGCTGCAATCATTAGAAAATATAGCTTTTCACCGTCATAAAATGCTTATGAATATCTATAATAGGATAGAATATTTGCAATTTCAATTAAGTTTCCCCAATGATGAAGTATTGCAAAAAATAAATGAATATGAAAATGAGCTTAAGAAATTCATTTATTATTCAACGGTATCACTAAAAGACCTTCAAACAAACTTTTCTCAAACATTTACCTTTGATGTTCTAGCAAAAACAATGCCAATAATTAACAGTTCCTATGAAGATAGAATTGAACGATTTTTTGATAACAAGGCCATATTGGATTCAAAATATTTACATAGCCCATTGATGTTCAATAAAATCAGTATGTATTTGAACTATTATTCTGGTGAAAATAGTATAGATATGCATATTGCTATTGATGATATATTAATGGCTACATATGATAATTATGATGTGTATGGATATTGTATAACTCAAATATTATCGTTTCTTAACCGGCAAGGATTTGAAGAACGCATAGAATACGTTGTATCTGAATATATTGGGGATGAATTTGATTTGATTACTAATCGTACATTACGAAAACAGATTGAAGGAAGGCAAAAGCTTAAAGTGGGTACAATTGCTCCAGATATACAAATACCAGATATAAATAGAGACAAGGTTGGTTTGCATGATCTATTTAAGAAGAATAAGCTTAATTTAGTAATGTTTTGGTCATCTACATGTCCGCACTGCATGGAAACAATTCCTGAAATAAAAACTATTTATGAATCCTATCGTTCTGCGGGTTTGGAGGTTATTGCTGTTTCAATTGATAAAAAGAAAGATGAATGGCAACAAGCTATTGATCAGGAAAATTTAGAATGGATAAATATCTCCAGCTTAAAAGGATGGGATTCCGAATCAACGGATGTGTATTACGTTTCTTATACACCTACATTTTATTTGGTTGATAATCAAACAACCATAGTGGGAAGGCCGGATGGGAAGGAAGATGTCATCCGCATGTTAAATAATCTATTACGTTAGATTATTATTTTTATAAAGTATACAAAAGTGACATAAGTCACTCTATAATTAATGATTATTGATTTTTATGAAGATGATGGTGATATTCAAGGCAATTATTTTTATTTAAATTATTATTATTGGAGGACGTAGTATGTTTAATAAATCAATAATAGCTATACTAATTTTATTTTTTGCAGGCGATATAAGTGCGCAACGTCGTAGCTCAAAAAAAGATGAATCAAAGCAAAGTACATCTGTTTCTCAGGCTGAAGATTTTGTAAATCAATATGGATTTTCTTCAAAACAGGAATTAGGAGAACATTTGTTAAGACAAGGTCTTACCAAGACGGCAGAGAAAACAGTAAAAAATTATATGAATGGTGAAAAATTGGCTGGTCGAGAAATGACTCGATTAAAAGATTTATTAAATAAATATCCAAAGGGTTCTGAAGGTAATGTTTCAATTCGAAGCGGAAGAAAGAGTAAAGAACCAGCACAACGAGCAGCAAGGAGTAGTCGGAGTAGTCAAGATGAATCTACTCGTTCTTCAAGAAGTGCCAGATCCAGCAGTAGTTCTCGATCAAAAGAATCATCAAAACGCTCATCCAGAAGTGCTCGATCAACTGATGATACAAGACGTTCAGATAGTAGAAATGATTCCAGGAGGATGAGTAGTTCTAAACGTAGTAGCAAAAGAGAAGCTGTTGACTATCCTTCCGATTATCCGGAAATATTAAAAGATGCAGAAGAAGAAATTATGCCAGAGATAGAGATATTAAATCTGAATGACGATGATTCCTCAACAGATCAACCTTCCAGTGGTAGAGTGCAAAGAAGTGCACGTACAGAGGGTCAGGGTGCTGCTGAAGGATTAAGTGCCTTAGAAAATTTTGATATGGTTGGTGAAAATAAATGGATTCAGGCTGGTCGAAGATGGATGTATGGAGATGATGCAGCCTGCGCACAAGTGTGCTTAGATAATATATGGTGCGATGGCTTTTATACGTATGTATCTAGAAGAGGGGATGATATTTGTATTTACGCTGATGACGTTGATCCATTGCGTACGTATAACGGTATAAGTTTAAAATCATATATTTATGTAAATGCTGGACTAAGACAAGAATTTAGAGAGGCTCGGGATGAATACTTACAAAAACAACGCTCTTTTAACGCATTGTCCCATTCAAAACGTACACTTGAATTTTTATCATCCAATCATGATAATGATGCAGTTGCATCTGTATCTGCACCTTCATCAGGTAGAAGACTAAATCGAGAAGATACGGATGCAGATGTTCCAGAGATGCCCGATCAAGTAGCAGAAGCCGAGGAATTGATTGCTAATGGGGAGGTTGAAGAAATTATAATGGAAGATGATGAATCCTCTGTAGAAGAAGATGAAAGTATGGATGATGAAGGATCTGTAAGTTCTGGAAGAAGAGCATCCTCTGGAAGAAAATCAAGTTCTGCAAGGTCTTCCGGTAGAGTGAAGAAAGAATCTTCCAAAAGAGCATCAAATAGTGATATTGGTCTAGTAGGCGCTTGGGGTAATATTAATTGGAGTAATGTTTATTCAAAATACGGCTGGACGAATGCTATGAATTTTTTCACAAATGAAGGTTATGGTACATGGATTTCTAATGGAAGACCTATACGTTATATGAGAACAAGAAACGTTCAAGCATGTGCAAAGGCCTGTCTGCAAATTCAAGATTGTGATGCAATAAATTTCTCCACTAGATGGGGTAGTTGTTATTTAATGGATGATGTGGATCCAATATGGGAACATAACTGGTATCTTTATAGTGGTATGACATCTTACGCGGTTCGAAATATTGATGAAGTCTCAATGGAGAGAGAAATGGTGCAAATAAACAATTTTATGCAAAATGTTGAATCAGAAGAGGCTGCCGTTCAGGCAAGTATTGATTCGTACATTAATGGTGGTGGGTTTGTTGCCGAATATTATGATGCAGTTCAAGCTGTGTCTGCATTTCGTTCTGAATCAATAGAAGATGAAAATGCGGAATTACCGCCTACTCAAGAAGATGAAGGAACTATTGATGATTTCACAGAAGAGTTAGATGATATCATTGAAAAAGCAACTGATTTGCATGAGACGGCTCAAGATGCGTTATCAAAATTTGCTTTTGTGGAAACATATGCAAATAAGGCAGCAGATTTAAAATCAGTTGCCACTGATGTTGAAACTGCGCTTCAAGCAGCAAAATCTGTCCCAGGTGTTTTACGCAGAACGTTTACTGTTCCGTATAATATGGTTGCACCTGTGGATAATAGAATGGATGGTGTTGTTACGCAAGCATGTGCAGTGGATGCGTCTTTGGATCTTCCAGAAAATATTATTCAAAAAGTTAGTGATGTAGCGGTAGAGGTAGGAGAAAAGCTTGGAACACTGGGTGAGCTTACAGCAAATGGCTACGGGTATTTAAGTCTGGCTAATGATTGTGCAGATGAAACACAATATACTGGTATTGCTGATGGTTTACGAGTAACACGTGTTGCATACTTGGATAAAGTTGGTAGCGCGGAAGAAGTTGCGGAGGATGTTGATGATGCATTAGATGATGCGATTACAAAAATGGATGAAATTATAGAAGCTTTAGATGCTGGTCTGGATCTAAGTGCATTTGATGAGTTTCTTGATATTCTTACACCAATGCAAACTGGATTAAGTTTTATTAATGAATCAGTAGAAATTTCCCCTTGGCCTGTTTCTACAGCATCTATCGGTTGCCCAGCTGGCTATGAAGAATTCTTTGTAGGTGGATGTGGTAAATGTCCCGATGGATTTATGATGACTTGGGATCCTGTAAGTGCATATTTCTGTACAAAATCGTGGTCAGAGCAAACAAGTAGTACAAGAAGAGTAGAAAGAGAAGGTGGAAACTGGTGGGATGGATTTTTTAGCTTTTTTGAGGATATAGTTACTTGGTCCACACAATATTTTACGGAAAATCATGATGGCTATTGGGTAGGAGCAACTTGTCCAGATAATATGTCATTGATAAATGATCCAGTAAGTGGAGAACCTGCTTTTTGTGCATCAAGTGGGTCCTTTTCAATAAGTCTAGCTGATATAGGCGTAGAACTTGATGGAATAGCAACGGCTATTGAAGATTTTATGAGTATAGATGACTTCATGGAATGTTGTATTGATCCAGTTTTGCAGCCCGTAATGGATCTTGCAATGGAAGGAATTGGTTTAGAAGTTCCAGATGTGGGTACTGCTTTCCCAGAGCTAGGAGTAGATTTACCGGATATGAATACCAATCTGCTTGCAGCGATGCAGGATTTATATGTAGAACTATTGTCCTTATCGAATCAATTGCAAATTTCCATTGATTATCTTGATTTGAATCTAGATATGTTGGCTGATATTCCCTGTCAAGGTGTTCAAGACAAAATTGCAGAATTGTATTCATCACCTGGCGATGATTCTGAATTAGTAGAGCAAGTAGTGACTAATCTTGCCTTGCGTACAAAAATGGGACAAAAAGCGCAGGAAGTATCGGATCAAATTGATGTTGTTCGTGAATATGTAGCAACAGCAGAAGGAATTGCACAGGATCCTCTTGCTTGGACATATGGCGAATATATTGCTAGCCGATATACTGGTTGTGATTAATATAAGCCAGATAAATAACTAATAGAAAAACCCCGCTATTTGCGGGGTTTTTTGTTTATAATGATTTAGTTTTAATCAGCTATATTGTACGAAACTAATATAGTTTTCAATAAAAAAGAGGGGGACTCATGAAACATATTATAAAAATCATGTTTGTTTTCAACATTATGTTCTCAATGCTGAGCGCTGGTGATGTAGAAGACATCAAAAATCAGATTATGAAAAATAATGAGTATTTTACTAAAAATAAACGAGGAGCTGATGAATATTCAAAGCTAGGAGCGTTAGAATTCTGGTCAAGCGGTGGATTATTACAAACAGTGGAATCTACTGAACGTCCAGAAGAGTATGATATTGCCAATATCGAGCCCAAGCATATTGAAGTTATTGTATTGGTGCCAAAAAAAGCGGCAGTTGCCATGTATTATTCGGAAGGTTCACTCAAACCAAAAAATTCCGCAGCAGTTGGGCATTACCTTACACGAGTAACTCGTGCTTATGTAAAAGAAGATGGGCAATGGAGAATTCGTGCTTCTCATTGGTCGCCAGTTATGGGTGGATCCGGTACAAGCCAGACAAGCTTAGATTAATTTTTAAAATAATTATCTCTTTAAAAACCCTCAATGTTTCATTGGGGGTTTTTATCAATTGTATATTTCAATCCTTTGAAGATCAAATGGGTAATTATTATATGGTTCAAAGGAATCATTATCTCCAGGAGTATTCACTAATATATAGATATAAGAAGATGTTTGATCGATAACCATACATTTTTCTTTCAAATTTCCAGCTGCTAAATAGTAATTCTTTTCTAATTTTGTCTGCGCATCAAATTCAATAATAAATACACCATTTTCATCTGCATCCTGTGGTGCAATAAAGATTCTTTCATTATTTGTATCTACAACCACACCGAGCCCTGGTGATCCAACTTGATACTTACCGGCGAATGTTAATGTGCTTGCATTATATGAATATATACTTCTAATACTTTCGCTATCTTCTTTATTATTAAGACATACATATAGTATATCATCATTAATAATAAAATGATTAATTGTAGCAGAAAAACCAAATGGGTCTGCTACATATGGAGATAATGAAGCTTGATTGTTTGATATATGATACTTTTTTATTGAGGAAGAAGAGGCTACGTATGCTATAGTATCTTCTTGATCAATGAGTAATTCTCCATTAAGTATTGATTGACTCAATTCAGTTTCTGAGTCGATATCATATGTAATAACCGTTGGATCTGTAGTAGAGGATAAGAGCAATCGATTAGAATTAACATATACAATATCATTCATATTCATCAAGGATACTGATATAATGGTGGAAATAGTAAAATCTTCCATGGAGATAAGGTATACGTTGCTTTCACCTTCCATGGCAACAGCTATATGCGATTTATCAGGGGATATATCCATTGCAACTGGATGAGATCCTACTATCAGTTCATTCATAATCTTCATAGTACCCTGTGTGGAAATCTTAATCATTGAATTATTATTATAATCACATAAGTACAGAAAGTTATTATTTGGTCCCATCATCATATCGGATATAGTTCTTCCCATTGGCAACATATCAAAATCGTTTATTTGAAAGTATATGTCTGGCTGTTCCGTATCTTCGTAGAGTCCACAAGATAAAAAAATGATTAAACTAATTATGGTACAATTTTTTATCATAATGTGAATCGGTATAATGTTCCTATTTGGATGGAATTACTGGAGGTGAGTTGACTTTCATTCAAATTTTGATGGATGGGATTCTGCATTATTAATTCTAAATCAAAATCATCGGTGAGTTTTATACCCAGCTTTGCACTGATATAAATACTTTCACCTCCACGATCTCGTGCTATTTTTCCATATTCATATGTATCTCTGGATGAAAGAAGATAATACAATTGAATTCCTCCAAAAAAATAGTCAGAACCGATAAAATCAACATTTGCTAATCCATGGAGCTCATTACCATATTTATATCCATAAATATTTTCTCGAGCAGATATTCGAGTAAATAGACCGGATGATACCATGAATGACCCAAATGCTTCATTGGTGTATATAGAAAATATTGGGTCAATACTTCCGGATCCTACTTGCAGATTATCGTTAATACGTTCATCGTAGATATCTTTTGAATTAATTTTCCCATTGGCTAATTTTAATCCGCTTCCAACTAATATAGGAAACCGACCATTGAATAGATCAAATTGATAATTCATTTGAACAATAATATCCCCAATACCGTATGATTCTCTCGAGTATAATCCACCTTCATATTGATTATGATATTGACCTCTAAATAATACTTTTTCATTTAAGATATACCGATAGGGAATAAACGTTGAAACGGAAATTTTATCCGTAATTCCTGCACTCACAATGAGCGTTGTGGTACTATTATCCGTACGTTCTTTATTATAATTTGGGATTGAATTTGTCCCGTAGATGGGATTGGACAAATATTCATGCTGATAAGCAATACCTAATGAAATTTGGTTTTCTAAGGCTTTACTGTATTGTAATAAACTCCCACCTGGGAGTATTGGTCGTCTTCAGCTAATCCCGCCTTGGGCATACGCTGCCTGGGAAAGAATTAAAATAAAAAATGAAATAATGGTAATTCGGTAGTACAATTTATGAATGCAGTTTATTTAATAATTTTTTATAGAATCGTTTTGACTTATATCCATTGAATAGAATTTTATTATTTTTATCCATTATTACAATAGTTGGAGTTGCTGATACATTGAATGTGCTAAATATTGACCCGGAATAATCTATGTATGTATTCATATTGTAATCTTTATTAGAAAAGTAGTCGATTACACTGTTGGCTGGAGATGCATACGATAATGGTATAAATTGAACATCAGGATACTCTTTACTTAAATCAATGATTTTTGGTGTTTCTCTTTTGCATGTTTCACACCAAGTGGCCCAGAAATACATAATGGTTGCTCGATCATTAGTAATTATTTCTGATAATAATAGAGTGTCTTGATTGGTGGTAATGACTTTAGAAACCCCTAGATCTTTCCCGGAAATAAGTCCAAAAGGTAAAATAAATAGTAATAAATATATTTTTATCATCATTGATTAAATTATATTGAAATATTATTGATTTTATAATTTACTATGCCACTATATTTTTAACCACATTTATAGAATATGAAAAATATTCAATAGTAATTTAGAGGCCCTATGAAACATGTAAATCATCTATCAATCCTTGGTGTATTTGGATTTATCTATGGACAGGTTCAATTCACGGATGTTACAGATATGAGCGGTATGAGTTATGGTATACGAGGAGAAGGAGTATGTATTTTTGATTATAATAACGATGGATTAGAGGATGTGTTTATTTGCGATAACAATACAGGATCCAATGTACTATTTAAAAATATTGGAAATATGGACTTTGAAGAAGTGTCCTTTGCAGCAGGAATCACAACGTCATCACCGACACGATTACCTCTAGCAGCAGATTATAATAACGATGGCTGTCTGGATCTTTTTATCGGAGCATTAAGTGGTAATAGCTTCCTATATAAAAATAATTGCGATGGCAGTTTTACGGATGTAACAACTCAATCCGGTATTGTCACAGATGGTGGAATACGCGGAGGCGCCTGGAGCGATGTAAATAAGGATGGTTTTGTTGATTTATATGTAGGTAGGTTATTGGAAAATAACTATTTATTTCAAAATAATGGTGATGGAACCTTTATAAATGTTGCACAAAACATGAATGCAAGCGGTCCCCAAAGTAACGGTCTTGTCATGGGCTTATCGTTTGTGGATTATGATAATGATGGAGATGACGACATCTTTATTACGCAGGATGGGAATCTAGGAAATATTTTGCTACGAAAAGAAGATGCAGGAATGTTTATTGATATATCGAACTCCAGCAATGTAAATCTTCCGGTAATGGGAATGGGGGTTGCAGTTGGAGATTATAATCGGGATGGGTATTTTGATATTTATACCTCGAATCTCTATGAGAATTCATTATTAAAAAATTCACCAGAAGGTATTTTTAATGATGTTGCTGATTCAGCTGGCGTAGGAGATATAGCAGGGAGCATGGCCTGGGGCACATTTTTCTTTGATGCAGATAATGATGGTTGGCTTGATATATTTAATAATAATGAATCTGGATTTGGTAATGTGCCAAATTCGTTCTTTTTAAACCAAGGTAATGGCACCTTTGCGGATGCTAGTGTTTCAGCTGGATTGCAAAGTTTTAATAATGGTTTTGGTTCAGCTTATGGAGATTTGGACAATGATGGAGATTTGGATATTATAGCAGCAGGACATCCATCATCCGATGGATCTATATTGGTGTATAGAAATGATTCACCCACACAGAATTGGGTACAGTTTCAGCTTAATGGTGATGGTGGTCTGGACAATAATTCCGATCGCTATGCAATTGGTGCAAAACTCATACTTTACACTGCATCTGGGGAACAAATGAGCGCTGTATTTGCAGGTAATGGATATTGCTCGCAAAATACTTTAATTCAGCATTTTGGTCTAGGATCAGATGCCACTATTGATTCGTTAATAGTATATTGGCCAAATATTACAGAAAAATATGTATATGATATTTCTCAAATTAATCAACGCTATTTACTCATACGTGGTGCTGTAGAAGTTTTTCCACTTTCTGTTCATAGCAATACAACTCCTAATAACTATCGCATGATGGATATTTATCCCAACCCTTTTAATCATTCAACAACTATTGCAATACACTCCGATAATCAACATAAAACACCTTATTCAATTAATATTTACGATGCCTTAGGTCGATTAGTAGAAACACTAATCGACAATAGAATGATCACCGGTAAGAAGGATATACAATGGAATGCAACTAGTCAAACTAGTGGAATATATTTTATTCATCTTCGAACAGATTTCGATTATGAGATAAAAAAAGTACTATTGCTTAAGTAATGTAATGGTGTATTAATCCATTACATGGGAGAGAAGCGAATGGCCTGTCCACCTCCCGGCATAAGAGATAATTTGTATAGATCATTTTTTTCAACCACAATAGATTCAATTACAACTTCTTCTGGATTAGCTTGCCACCCACCATTTGTTGGATCTTTATAGATGGTGGCTTGATATTGAACTCCGGAATCAAGAAAAGAAAGATCAATCTTTAGATCCCTACCTTTTTCGTTGGTAATGCTTCCTAAATACCAGTCATTGCTATGGATATCTTTTCTTACAGTAGTAATATATTGACCAATTTCTCCATTTAAGATTTCTGTTTTTTCCCAATCAGTTGGTACATCCAGAATGAATTGAAATGCTGGATGATCTGTATAATTTTCTGGGAGGTCTGCAGCCATCTGTACCGGGGCATAAACAACAATATACAATGCTAATTCTTTTGATATGGTGCTTGGGATATAGTGGTTCGTATTAATTGTCCGGTCATCAGGACTATTATACCGATATTCTTTAATATTAAATATTCCAGGAGTGTAGTCCATCGGGCTAGATAATAAACGTGTAAAAGGGAGAATGGTTGTGTGGTTCGGTTTGTTATTGTCTTTTGTAGACATAAATCCATTGAATTCTTGTCCTTTTGCACCTTCTCTAGATAAAATATTTGGATAAGTACGTCGGATCCCAGTATCCTTGATCGGCTCATGTGGAACCAGACTTACCTGATACTTTGCTGCTGTTTCAATAACTTTCCGAAAATGTTCTACCATATATTGCCCATGATGCCATTCTTTGTAGACGTTTCCATCGGCACCGGTTCTACTAATGTTTTGACTAACATCATTGACATATCCTGTTTTAATAACTCGTATATCATTTCGTTGTGCATAAGCAAAGGCACTATCTAATTGCGATTCGTAATTCTGTATTTGACCACCCGTTTCATGATGTCCAACGATTCGAATATTTTTCTTTCGTGCGTATTCCTTTACTTCTTTAGAATCAAAATCTGGATGGCTATGATAAAAATCAAATGCTTCGCCATCACCGGAACAACACCAGTTTACATCCCAACCGGTATTCCATCCTTCCACTAAAACGCCCGTAAATCCGTATTTAGAACCAAAGTCGATATAATCCTTTACTTTTTGTGTTTTCGCTCCATGATGAGCTCCTGATCCCCATGTAGATTGATTCGTACCAATCATCTCCCACCAAATACCAATATACTTCCCAGGTTCGATCCAATCTGTATTTGACAGCTTGTTTGGTTCATTCAGATTTAAAGTAAGAGTAGACATCGCTAATTCAGCTGGATTGTTTCCAACTATAATCGTTCTCCAGGGTGATTGAAAGGGAAGTGTTGCATACACTTTTGTGCCATCGGACCAGGGGATAAGGTCGCATTCCATCTTACTGGTACCATTTGCTTGTAGAGTCATGCTAGAATAATTGGTAAGATTTGCTTCATGGATGGCAATGCAAATACCATCGTTTCGTTGTACGGTGAACGGGGTATGAACTGCTTCTGGACCTAAGCGTGGACCAGTTAAATCTTCAACTAACTTAGAATATGTATCACGGGATATATCACTTATAAGAGTATTGGCATACAAAAATTCAAATCGACGATATGAATAGGCCGGGATCCACCAAGATTGCGAGTCCTCTGAAAAATTAAATTCTGTTAGTTCATCAAGTATTTTAAAATTGTTCAGTTCCTTTTGCTCGGGAAGTTCATAGCGAAAACCCAAGCCATCATTAAATAATCGAAAACGAATAACCATCTCCATTTGACTAGTTATGGACGATAGATAAATGGCTAATTCATTATGATTATCTGTGATGTGTTTTTGTTCTCCCCAGACTTGTGTCCATGTTTCATTTTTGTTTGAACGTTGTACTTTTTTAACGGTTAAATCATCCGATAAATCAAATTGATCGGTTAAGATCCCCAATAGAGACTTTTCAATTAAAAGCTGATTGTTTTTCTTCAGCGAATAAGAAATATTCTGTTCATTTGAATGGAATGTGAAGGAAAGGGTTTCATCGGGAGACAAGAGATAATGATCTCTGTTTAGATCATTATATACACACGAAATTGAAAACACAAGCAATGCGCAAAGTAATGGATACTGGAACACCTTCATAAATTTCCTATAGTTGATTAAAAGAATAATTATTACCCTAATACAAAAAGGGGCTCAATAATGAACCCCTTTTTATACTCATAAATATGGTTGGTTATTTGACCAGAGTCATTTTCTTAATTTGCCTGAATTCGTTTCCAGCTTCAAGCTCATAGAAATACAACCCACTAGGAAGCATATTGCCTCCTTGATCTGTTCCATTCCATTGAATATTATATGTACCAGCATCTAATTGAGCTCTCGTTACGTTTGCTACAAGCTGACCCATAATATTATAAACGTTAATCCGCACTTCTAATTGCATAGGTATGCTAAAAGAAATATTAGTAGTTGGATTAAATGGATTTGGGTAATTGTCTGATAAGGCAAATGTTGTAGGTACCATATCATTCGCTAATGATAGAGCGATACAAACTTCATCTGCATCCCATTCTTCTATTGGAAGAGGTGGATCTTTTTGCCATGTGTCATCATCGAATTCCCAATCTCCCCAGCTACAATCAAAATCGGAGTTGGAATGCATGTATCTGGCACGGAATCTTCCAAAACCAAAACCGCCGCCTTCACTTACAACAACCGATTCAGACATATCGAGAAATTCCCAATGGTAGATCATATGCCAGGCTAATGGTCCAACAAAATCAACGGTTGCTGAAAAAGATCCATCACCATTGTTCATTGCTACAAATTTTTGACCATCGTCAAATCCCTGCAAATAATTTAACCATTTATCTTCTAGTTTGATATACACTGAATCTTCAGCAGAATCAAAGCCATCTTCGCTTGCTCCAGTCATATCAACGGTAAACATAACAGAAACTTCCTGTCCTGCAGGAACAACTGCACCAGCTGGAAGATCATAGTATCCAGCTAAGTCTAACTCTAATAGGCCTGTACCATCATCTTCACCAATTGCGAATGTTCTGTTTCCGCCACCAAATACTGGTGAATCTTCCCAACCCATATCGGTCCATAGTTCACCATATGTAGAGGTAAGATGAGTAACAGACTCTTCACTATGCTCAATAAAGAACTTATATTCATTTTCATGATCTGGTAGATCCGTTAGTGATAGCGCCAAACTAAATATGTTTGTACCAGGAGTTCTGGTTAATTCAGAATCCGTTGGATCATCACCGTTCCAACCATTGAAACCACCACGAACCTGCATCACATCACCTCGAGCAACACTAAAGATGGGCATGCCTGTAGCGCCTTCTTCATCTAACCATTCCGATAAATCCACAGAAAAGATAACTGTTTTAGTTACAGGTTGCACAGTAGACGGTGGAGCGTTATCCCAATACATCCATGCTAAGGTAGTATCCTTAGTTACGGTAGCGGTACGGTTATCGTTACTTTCCCATCCATCAACACCTTTTAAGAATTTATGCTCAACTGCGGTAGTACCAGCAGCAAAGGAATAATGTCCAGACCAGAAATCATCTCCTTCATGAGTCAATGCTTCTCCAGCCCATCCATTCATAGTTCCTGCAATATGCATTACTTCGCCTGCATATCCGACTATTCCAGCTGTATTAACTCGAAACCATACATCCACACTATCCGTTGGTGTGTATGGGGGAGTGGTACCACTTTCCCAATAATCAACATTTAAATCAACGCCTTCAGTCTCACCAGCAAGAGAAAATGTGCGATTATCGGTTGATTCCCAATTCACATTTTCTAATGCATCCAGCATAACATATTTATATTCATAATCACCCATAGCTAGAGGTTCAGCTGTGGTATACGTCCAATAATCACCACCTACATTATCCAATTCCCATTCAACTCCATCCCAGCCATTCATACTTCCACGAATAACAAGAGTATTTGTGGAGTCTGTGAAACCAGGAGCGGTAGAGGTATTCAGAGTAAATGTTACATTAACAGGTTGTACATCCGTTGGCGGTACATTGCTCCAATAGACCCATTGCAATGTAGTATCCTGATTTGCAACGGCAATACGATTATCATTAGTCTCCCAACTATCGCTTCCTTTTAAGAATTTATATTGAAGAGTATCGCCAGCTGTAGCAAAGGAATATTGACCAGACCAGAATGTAGAGTCGCCTTCAGGACTTAATGGGGCTCCAGTCCATCCATTCATGTTCCCTGCAATATGCATTACTTCGCCTGCATAGTCTGCAATACCTGCTGTGCTAACCCGAAACCATACATCTACACTATCCGTTACAGTGTACGGTGGGGTAGTACCATTTTGCCAGAAATCCATAGCAAGCGCCGTATCTAGTACATCTGCACCAAAGGTCAAAGTACGGTTGCCAGTTGACTCCCAAGTATCACCACTTTCACCAACGAGTACATATTTAAATTCATGAGTTACAGTATCATCTAAGCCTAAGCTATGATATGTCCAATAATCACCACCAACATTTTCCATTTCCCAATCATTGCCAGACCAGCCATTAAAACTTCCTCGAATGACCAATGTACTGGTAGAATCGGTAAATCCATTAGCAGTGGATGTATTTAAACTAAATCGAACAACAACTCCAATTGGATATGGACAGTCTGAACTAGAATTTGTTGTCGATCCATCAGAACAATTAGGCGTAGCAATTGTCCATTGAGTTATATCAAAAGTTGCACTAGGAGTACGATCAATACGATACGCCCAAGCATCCATATATTCCCAAGCTTCTCCCGTTCCATCTGTAGCTGGATCTCCATATAGATCTACAACGCTAGTATCATTTGCGGATATTAAGAATAATTCAATGGCATCGTCACCGTTTTGGGACACATCCCCATCAATCGCGTAATTAACATTGTATTGACCAAAAAAATTTCCAAAATAATTTTGATATGCACTGGTATCTCGTAAAAACCAAAAACTTTCGCCTGCAGCCAAAGCAACAGCTGGAAGATTTGCTTCTATTCCATCCGTTCCACCACCATTATTGGCAACACCAACAGCATACACACTGAGGTCTGCAATACTATCAATAGCAACAAGTTCTAAGGCCTTGCCAGCAGAACCTGCTTCAGGTACTGTGAGGTCTAGCACACCCCCAATTACAAGAGAACTGGTTTGTGCGAATACCGTAGTTGAAATAGTTAGACATATGATTAGTAACATTTTTTTCATTATTGAATTCCTCCTAAATTGAAAATACATTGTAAAAAAGACCAGGTAGTTTTCTATATATTATAGTCAAATACAAGAAATAATTGTTAATATGAAAATTGTATACTGAATTGGTGGGTTTCTCCCAAATGAGATAAGGTTTCTACGCTATAATTAATATACAGATTCTTTTTTAAGATATTTGTCATATTGAATCCCAAACCCATGGATAGTTCTTTCTCACGTTCATGTAAAAATAAAGAATTCATTCCCGTGCGTATCACAAATAGATTATTAAATAATCCGCATTCAATCCCAGCGTTGACATACATGGAATTATCATTTGGGCTATTGACATCGACACTCCAGGTCATTGTACCTATTTGGCCTACATTCAAATCATCGGAAATGCCTACTCGTAATATAAGCGGAAGATCAAAGTCATCGGTTGCTAAGTACCCCGTAACGCTTTCATTGTTTCCTTCTATCGTCTCATCAATATCTACAGGTACCAGTAGATCATCTCCTGTCATATTCATCTTTGGTCCAAAATTGCTAATGCTGGTTCCTAGTTTAAAACCGTATGGAGTGGAAAATAACGTACCGATATCCAGAGCAATTCCTGTAGCATTATTATTGGCAATCGTTTCTTGAACATATTTGCCATTGAAACCAATCGAGAATCGATCGGTAAGATTTAAAGAGTAGGTGGCTCCAATTGCAAAGTTTGATGCGGCAAAAGTCTCTCCAGTATTTTCATTACCGTATCTCGTTACTTCCATATCATTCATGGTAACAGAAGTAATATTTAATCCAAAAAAGTGATTATTCATCAATGGTAACGAAAAGCCAAAGTAATCAAAGGCGATATCTGCTATCCAATTGGAATGATTAAAAAACACTTCTTTTGTTTTGTAAAAGCTTAAACCTGCTGGGTTCCAGTACATAGCAGAAGCATCATTGGCGATAGAGGTAAACGCACCACCCATACCCACAGCCCTAGAGCCAACATTCATATGCAAAAACTTTGCCGCAGTAGTCCCGATTTTATCAACAGCGAGAATATTTCCTAAGAGAAAATGAAAACACAGAATATATTGAATACACTTTATCATTTCACAATAGCCAATTTTCCAATTTTCTCACCCACGCCTTTTGCCTCAATGTGATAAATATAAACTCCATAACTTGCTGTTAAATTATCTTTGGTTAGCAGATCCCATTTTCCAGTACCATAATTCATAGATGAAGTATGATGTATCTCTTTAACTAACTCTCCAGATATAGTATAAATACGAATGATACAGTTCTGCGGTAGGTAACGGAATTGTATTTCTCTTGGACCTCTTCCAGAAGTAAAGGTATTTAAACCTTCGAAAGAATTCGTAGCGTAATATGGATTGGGTACAACTTTAATTTTATCCATATCCGATGAAGCTTTTTGCTGATCGATGTAGGAAGCGAGAGTGGTAAACTCGTAAACATCTTCCTGAAGAAATGGTTTTTCAATAAATATATATGCCGTATCGCCCGGCTGGGGTTCGTTATAAATCAATTCTTCGTCATTTGGGTGTAAGTTTAAATAGAAGGACCAGGATGGCGCAGGGTATCCATTCTCATCTTCATAATCCATAAAGACAATCCAATCACTTTCCCTGTTGCCATCGGCATTGAACTTTCCATCAGGATCTCCCATAGGAATTACATCAATAAATCCTGTGGGTATGTCTGCCCAATCCAGGGCATCAACACCAGTGAGAGATTCCCTTCTTTGTACCTTGAAATTGACATTCCGAGCCTCATAAAGAAAGCCAGGATAACAATTGCTTGAATTGGGAAGAAAACGCATACAAAGATCAATGGTTGAGTCCACATCCGCATCATAGAATATGATACGGTAATCAAAAGGTAATTGAGTGCCAACTACATTAAATGTCGCATATCGTTGCACGTTATAAGACCAGATGCTATCTCGAGACCAAATAGATTCTTCCATATTAAATCGTAGTTCGTTTACATTATTAAATGATAATCTAAATCCATCGATTACCTGACCGTCTTCCATATTCAGATCTTTGTCACTTATCAGTGTATCCAGTGAATTTTCAACTGTTACATCAGTTAAATAATACGATTTAGTAGTAACCGTATCGTAGCCAGCAATTCCTTGTTGATTTGGTAGTATTGTATCCGAAAATGTTATATGGTACGTATGATTATTTTTTACACTCATTGGATCAACAATTTCAAAATATATTTCGCCGCTTGATGTACCAGAGATGTGGTTCAGCAATGATCCCTCAAATTCTGCATCCGTATATCCAGCGGCAGGAGGAGAGGGGATGGCTTCAACCACATTGGGACCCATCTCAATTTCACCAGTTAATGAATTCACCCGTAGTCGCATAGGGGAATCACTAGGAATGATATCATTTGTCAAATCACCACCATAATCATAAGAAACAACTGCGTAATAATATCGTTGACCATTTACGACATTTTCATCACGATAGTAATGTCGAATCCCCGTATCATCACCAAGATAAAATTTTATCCCATTTAAGTCGACTGGATGCCATCCATTCTTTCCATTATTTAAATCCCATTGAGCTTTTTCTCCATTTTGGACATATGGCTCTAGAAAAGTCAAATTACCATCTCCATCAGTAATGGTGTAGGCATCATCAAATTGAAAATCAGTAGCTCGATATATTTTATATCCTTCAAAATCATATAAATCGACACCATTGGTAACTTCACCCATGTATTTATCGATCGATTGTTCTGCACTTTCATCCCAGTAAAGAGTCACAAAGCCATCTCCAGTAACTGATGATACTTTGGGCGGGTTGGGAGCTTTAGCAAATTGATAATCAAAATCATAGGTGGTTTGCGCTACAGCTTTATTGCGAAGAGCATCGGCCACATCATTTCCAAGAGTAACGGACATTGCGATGCGTTCCGTTTGGCCAGACTTTAATGGAAAAAATCCCGACGTAACAAATAAATCATAATCACCCGGTGGTTGACCGCCAGCAGGAGGTTGCCAATAGGTTCCTGGAGTCATGTAAAATAGCCAGAGATAATTATCACTAGTGATTGGAATGGCCCCAGCTGGATCGTATCCTACAGCAGTAAGCCCCATTTGATCGGATTCTGCTACATCCGTCTTATCAATATTTGGTTCTCCTGGAAATCCCGTTCCAGAACCAGAAGTTGGCTTTTGATCATTGACTCCCGCTGCAATGCCTCCCGATTCATCTCCATTGATCCCCACATCATCGCTTGGATCCCAATCGAAATCATTATCAATAAAATCATCTCTGGATTCATCAATCATTTCATCAATTCCTTCATCAATTCCTTCATCAATTGCACCATCGCCATCATTATCAATACCATCTGCATAGGGCTTGCCTAAATCTTCTGTATCCACGTCATATAAAATAATATTCGAATTTGGTACTGCATATCGTTTCCATTCATCTGTTGCTGCACTAGCGATAATTTCTTCCGTGATTAAAGGAGAATTCACATCGGCTCCCAATCCATATGGGTATTCCAATGCATACGGGTCATCCGAATTGGCGTTATTATCAATTCCGTCTGCATAAGATAGACCAAGATCATTTTGATCAAGGCCAATAAGATGTATAATGGAATCTTGCATGGAATCGTTAGAAGGCGGCCATATCTGCCATTGTGAATATGCAGCATTAATCATTTCTTCTGTAACAACGGGACTGTTTTCTTCCCCATCTTGGTCATTATCAATTCCGTCTGCATAAGTAACCCCAGACTGATCTCCAAAGGGTACATGTGTCATATTTTCATCAACTAGACCATTTCCGTTGTCATCAATAGCGTTCCCTAAAATTTCATCCAAAATAAAGAACTCACTAATAATCGGGCCATTATCTTCACCATCACCATCATTATCAATTCGATCCGTATTATTCCCGGGTGTCTCAATAAAAGAAGTTGCAGCTACGCCTACTTGATCACTTCCAAAAGCTGCATTTCCAATACCATCACTATCCATGGACCAGGCAACATCATATAATAAATCAAAATCGGGTGTATCATCACCGCTATCGCCATCGCCTCCCACTAGATCAGCAAGCCACATGGAAAAAGATACCTTTTCATAATCATAAGATGCATCATTTGTGATTTCATGAAGGATAAAAACCACATCTTCAATAAGAACTTGCTTCCATTCCAGCACCCGAACTCCAGCCAATAATCCGGCACCTTTACGGTTGATATCCGTTACATCCGGAGTGTATGGAACACCAACAATAAAATTTCGATCATCGGAGGCCTTATAATAAATCTCTTGCTGTGCATTAAATTGATTTTTTCCAAAATATCCATTCCAAGAACTTGACCAACCAGGATCATTAGAATCATCCATTTTATCAGGCCAAGCAACTGGCCATGTGCTTTCATCATCGCTGATAGCAATTTTTTGTGAATTGGGATTTAAATATCCAGGTACAGGCTCCCACGTCATGGAATTACCCGATTGATCCGAACGAAATGGAATGGTTACCAAAGGTCGTATGTCACCATCATCGGTGTTGACTTCTGCACCAACTGCAAGAGCAGTCATGGCTATATACATCTGACCAGAATTAACCGGCCATTCATAGGGTATTTCTCCAGGGGTAGCAGATTGACGTCCCGTAATACCATAATTGAAAATAGTAGTTCGAACTTTATTTACATCAATATTGGTAGAGCGTCGGTAGTCCGGATCGCCGCGTTCATCCGATTGAGACCATAAGAATGTCAAAAATAGGAAAATGAAAGAAAGCAACCTTACCATGATAACTGAAATCCAACTTGTATTTCTCTTGGTTCATCGTACCAATCCGGGCGATTATAATATTGATAGATAGAATTTGGTCTAAGGGGCTCAAAAGGAGAGATGATTTCTGCTCGTGCTTTTTCAATGGTTTCATCGGTTTGACCGGTATCCCCATAAACAATAATCATATTTCTTTTATCGAGTAAATTATAAATATTCATATACAGTTTTCCCTGCATACCGGAAAGTTGTATTTGTTTAAATAATTTTAGATCTATACGAAAAGTCGTTGGTTTTCTACGACTATTACGTATTAATACATTGGATAACACTTCGCCTTGCTGTTCATAGTTTGTGATAAAAGGCGTATAGGGGTAACCACTTCCATATTGAAATATGGTGTTTGCACCCCAACCTTTATATCCAAATTGAATGGATCCATTTAAATTATGCGTTTGGTCCCAATCCAAAGGAATAATTGAACGTGATGGCTCTTTCCCAGATAACACTGCACCAAATTCTTCATTCGGATTAGAATTGGACCCTTCAGCAACTTGATAGGTATAATCGATATTCCACCCAAGATAATTACTGAATCGTTTGTAAAAGGATAGTATAACACCTCTAGAATTAGAATAATCCTTATTTACAAAGGTATAATAATTTTTACCATCCCCTAGATCAATAGGAATACCACTGGACACGTAATTTCGTGCGTCCCGATAGAATCCTTTTAATTCTAAGAGAGTATTTGATGCAACTTCTTGTCGCAACCCAAGCTCATAGCTAATAGTTGTTTCTGGTTTTAAATCAGGATTGCCAAAGATACCAAAATTTGTTCCACTCTCTGTTAATTTGTATTCCGTATTATTATAAAGCATAGATAAGTCGGGAATTTTATAAAAATAACCATAAGCAAAATGAATAACCCCTCTATCGGATATGGGGTATGCAACCGCCAAACGGGGGCTTAATTGAGACTTTTTTCGAGTGTTTTTCCACCAACCTTTTTTCATTGCTAAATTAGGTTGATCATTAAATCTTTCATAATATTCTGCATAGCTATGACTCTGCGGATTACCCAAGCTATCTTCATCAATGTACGATATATCGCCCCATTGAATATTTTCTAATTCCTCTAGGGATAATGTATCCAAAGCAGGGTTTCTTGGGTCGTAGATATAAGGCTCGTGAATATTAGTGGGTATTTTCGCTTTGGGATCAAATATCTCATATCGAAGACCAACATTGATAATCATGTCTCCATATTCAATCTTATCTTGAATATAAAAAGATATTTCTTGAGGATTAAATTCATAGGTAGATCGATTAAAACTACCAATTTCAGGAATAATAGGAGAAAATATTTGATCAGCTTGGGAAGAATCCAACAGGGCATAGGTATCCAATGATAATTTGTAATTCGTAAAATCAAAACCAAATTTAATTAGGTTGTATTTATTGACTTGACTAGTTGCATCCATTTTTACGCTTCTATTGATTGTTTCTCGTTTAAATCTATTGATATCAACGCCCCAACGGGAGAGAGTATATTGTGGAAAATAATTGACTCCTGCTCCATACTCATTGATTATATGTTCTGGGAGTGTGCCATCAATGTGGGCCCAATACAAACTATCAGGCGTTTTATATCGTGCATCCATTGGATCAGCAAATAAATATGATTGAAATGTGCGGGTATATTCTGTGACATATAAATCAATAAAAGATAAGGGAGAGAAGGAGTGCGAAAGATTCATTCCAAGAAAGGCGCCTGTATCATAATTTTTGTTTCTACCATCTTGTGACATTTGTCTAAAATGGTCATACCCTTGAGATGTTCCTGAATTGAAGATGGTATTAATTTTTAATCGCGTTGTGGGTCTTAGACGAAATGTGATTTTATTTTGCGTTGACCAATTATCATACCAATTGAGGCTTTGATAGGATCGATTATTTACTGGTTCATTATTATCGCGATAATCATTATTGTTATAATCTTGAAAGATAGTATCTCCATACATGGTAAATGTATGTAAACCATTTAACCATCCGGAAGATCGATTGATTCTTCCAGAGGAATAAAATGTAATAAGTCCTGGAATAATTGGGCCACTTACGTTACCAGAAATAGAATAATCATTATCGATTGAATAAGAATCTAAATCAGAAAAGATAGTGTCGCTGGTAGTATGATCACCGGAATAGAAGTTTAGAGACCCTTCAAAATTGTTTCCACCATCTTTGGTTACCATATTAATGATTCCAGTCAGTGCTTTTCCATATTCTGCATTGAATGTGCCACTGATAACTTGCAATTCTTGAAGGTTGTCATTTTCAATCTGTACAGATATGCCACCATTGTATGAATCTGTCATTGGCACTCCATCTACCATATAGGCAATTTCATTACTACGGCCTCCACGCATATGTAATCCACCGCCGGCATCCTGCGTAATGCCTCCCTGTAAACGTAAAATATCGGCCACTTCAGCTACTGGCATAGATTCTAATTCTTCTGCAGTAATTCTTGATTCCGATTGCGTAACATCGAACTCAATCAAGTTACGTTCTGCAATTACAGTAATTGCGGATCCCTCAATAGCTTCTACTGCTAGATTTGCATCCAGTTTTGTCGTTCTATCTACAGATATTTTCACATCATTTATGATGAGGGTCTCATATCCTATCATCTGAAATCTAATACTATAGACACCTGGTGGAATATTCAGAAGGAAGTATTCTCCTTCTGTATTCGAAGCGGTTCCAAGATCGGTATCGTTAATAAGAATATTGCAACCCATGAGAATGGTATTAGAATTAGCTTCTGTTACTAATCCGGATAATTTTCCAGTTGTACCAGCAAATGAAAAGCTCAACAGGAACACAGGTAGTAGTATTTTTGGACGCATTAGGAAGTTTCCCCAGGTGGTAAAATAAATTTCTTTACAATACTAGTATCAATAGAAATCGATGCATTTGCCGCTAAGCCATCTCGAAAATTTTTATAAATAGATTGTTTTAAACTAGGATCTGGATATCCTTCGGTATGATGATCAAATAAATTATCTAGGCATTGACGAACAAGGTAATTATGATACTGACGTTCCAGTGATTCTGTAAAAGAACTAGAAGTGGAAAGGTGCAACTCTTCTGCGTGTAATAGCATCTTTTCACGAACAGCAAGACCTTTAAGAATATTGGTGAGATTATCCATATCTTGAATACGCTTGTATTGTCTAGATGAAAGATTATCTAATTTCTCATACGTTTGTTTTGCAGTCCAATAATGTCCATCATTGAAAGATAGTAGAGGACGATTACTATAAATCTTTTGTGACTCTTTATTTGCAATAATAGCAGAAAAAAAATCTTTTAAATCTTTTTCATTAAAATGTATTTCCATCTGTTTCAACAGAGTATCGGTAAAATCGCGAATAGCTGGCATTTTCTTATATTGCGCAGCCATTAATCGCAGCCAATCCTTTTCTAACTGAAATTCTTGCTCGGTTAAAAATCCATCTTTTTCTTTCTCTAAAACTTGAATAATGCTATAGCCATACTGGGTTTTTATAGGGGAAGAAATTTGCATATCTGTTAATTGGAATGCAGCAGATTCAAATGCTGGATCCATATCACCCATACGCATCCATCCGAGATCGCCTCCATTAGATTGTAAAAGTGAATCTTTAAATGATATTGCTGCGCATTCTTCCCAAGTGTTCCCATTCTCTAGGTAATCTTGAATATCTTTGATACCGCTAAGGTTTTGTGCGTACAAGTGCCGAACATGAAGAGTGGTTTTTGACCACGCAAATAACGTTCGTAGTTCCTGATCGCTAGCTATCATTTGTGGTCCAATAGTGAAATCATAATATTCATTGAGCAAAAGCTGATCGTACATTCGCTGTTTTTCTCTATTGTATATAGCATTACGATCCGAATGAGTACGATGCATATAATCGATGATTAACACCTCATCAATTAACGAATGCAATAATGTGAATCTATTTGCAAGGTTATCTTGCAAATTTGTTTGTTGTAAAAAATCTTTATATTCACTTATATAGTTTGTTAGAGTAATTACTTCATCATTAATTCCAGCAACTGAACTCTGCATTGGTTGATCGCAAGAACAGAATAAGAGAATGAAAAAGAATGACATGCAGCGTTGCATAATGGGAATTAATAAGTAAATAGGCTTTCTCATTGTACGTTTAGGACCAATGCAGTTTTACTAGGAACATGTATATCTGTTTTAAGGTCATAAATTTGTTTTTTAAGAGCACTTATCCCTGTTGTTTTATCTTCTAACACTTCATAAAAGCGATCCACGGAAACGTGCTTATCTGATGTGTTATTGTTCAATAATACCATCACCAACTCTTCCTTAAATTTTCTAAAATATACATAGATTCCATCTTGGGGTAGAAAATGAGTTAATGTTCCTTCCGTAATGGCACGATTATTTTTTCTCCAATTTAATAATTGTTTTGTGAAGCGTTGTGCTTCCATTTGATCATTGGTTAACCCACGACCATTAAATCCATTTTTTGTATCGCTATCCCATCCACCTGGAAAATCAGTTCGAAGAGTACCATGATCCGGAGGTCCTTCCAGTAGTATTTCAGTTCCATAATACACTTGAGGAATTCCTCTAGTTGTGTAGATAAATGTCATCGCCATTTTATATAAGGATAACTGTTTTTTTAATTGGGTATAGATTCGTTCCATATCATGATTATCGGCAAAGATCATTAAGCTATATGGATTGCCGTACAAAAAATCATTTGATAGTGCGTCATATAAGTTTATTAGTCCTGAATTCCAGTTTTCTTCTTCTTGTAAACTTTTTGCAAGAACCCCATTCATAGGAAAGTCCATCATGCTTGGAGTGTACGATATATAATCATCATGCCTGGGGCTATCTTTTTGCCAGTAGGATACGATAGCAGGATTTAATGACCATTCCTCGCCAACAAAATTAAAATTAGGATATTCATCAATAAGACGTTTGCCAAATTCTGATATAAATGTTTTATCATGATAGGGGTAGGTATCAATACGAAAGCCAGATAAGTTGGCGTTTTCAATCCACCAAATAGAGTTTTGGATTAAATAATTCGACATAAATACATTTTTGTGATTTAAATCTGGCATAGTTGGTACGAACCAACCATCTACAAAATTACTAATTTCAGAATTAGTTGTGTGAATATCATGTACCGATACTCTATTATGACTGGTTTGACGGTATGTCCCCTCATTATTAATCCAGTCTTTTGAGGGAAGGTCTTTCATCCACCAGTGTTCAGAACCACAATGATTCAGAACTATATCTTTAATAATTCCTATTCCTCTTTTTCGGGCTTCATCTGATAGCAATTTATAGTGATAATTACCGCCGAAACGTTCATCAATATTGTAATAGTCTGTTGTTGAATACCCATGATAGGAGTATTTTGCATGATTGTTTTCTAAAAGAGGATTTAACCATATCTGAGTAAACCCCATTTCTTCTAAATAATCCAGATGATCAATAACGCCTTGAAGATCCCCACCGTGCCGGCCATCTTTATTCTTTCGATTAACTTTTTCTTTTAGATTTGGAGTGGAATCATTTTTTGGATCGCCATTTGCAAACCGATCTGCTGTAATTAAATAGATTACATCCGAAGATGAAAAACTGTTTCTCATGGCAGAATTAGGCGATCTATCTAATAAGGAGTACTTGTGGTTGAGTACTATCTGATCATTTTTAGTAAATCCTATAGAGAAATCTCCAGCTACAGTATTATCATCAATGAATATATCAATAAATAGGTAATTTGGATTTGTTACCTGATGAATAGCTGTAATAGAAAGGCCTGGGTATGATATTTGTGGTTTTAATTCACTAATATTGTCACCATGTACCATCAGTTGCAACTGATGATTTGACATTTCTGTCCACCAAAATGGTGGCTCTAGGTGTTTAATGTCATAATTATTACTACCTGTTAATGGAGGAATAAAAATAAATAGAATGCTTAAATAAATAAGATAATTATCATTTTTCATCAGATTAAAAAGTTAGTAATATTATTTTGAGTTGCCGATAATAATTTTGTATAGCTTAATATTGCTGCTATTTAGATATTGATTAATGATATCTATTAAAACATTCAATGTGTAGTTTGAGTATAATGAAATCAACTAAGAATAGTATATTTTTCCTCTTCTGTATGTTGGCGTTTCAACAGATGGGTTATGCCGAAGTTGTGTATTCTGAACCAAGTTTTGCTACAGAAATAGATTCCATAACCATGTATTTTGATGCAACACAGGGAGATCAAGGCTTAATGGATTATACAGATGATATATGGGCCCATACTGGAGTGATCACATCCAATAGTACTAATTCTACAGACTGGAAGTATGTAAAAACGAATTGGGGAGAAAATACTTCTGAAACGCAATTGATTCCTTTAGGAAATAATCTATGGAAATTAAATATTGGGTTTCTTCATGACTATTATGGAGTACCAAATAATGAACAAATTTTACAATTAGCATTTGTATTTCGTAATCATAATGGAAGTGAATCCGGTAGAGATGTGGGTGGGTCAGATATATTTTTGGATCTATACGATGTAGGGGTTACTACAATAATTGTACATCCATCAATCAGCAATATATTTGATGATACTAGAAGAACCCCAGTTTTTTGTCAACCAAACGATACGCTGGATGTCATCATTACAGGTGCAGCAATCGGTACAGAAATAGATAATATAGAACTATTTATAGATGAGAATATCCAATTGCAAACAACTAATAATGATTCATTAACAGTTCAAATTCCTATCCAAGATATTGCGTTGGGTATGCATTTAATCACAGCTGTTACGGAGGATACTTCTGGTTTTAGCGATAGTATTAAATTTTCTGTTATGGTTCATAATGAACCGGTCAATCTTCAGCGTCCAAGTGGAATTCGAGATGGGATAACCTATAATGATAACAATCCTCAGTCAGTCACATTATCATTATTCGCTCCTCATAAGGAGTATGTATATGTGATAGGTGATTTTAACCATTGGTTTGTGAATGAAAATTATTATATGCATATGGATTCAGGATCCAATGATTCTGTTCATTTTTGGATCACATTAGATGATTTATCAGAAGGGACAGAATATGCGTTTCAATATTTAGTCGATGGAGAAATTCGTATTGCGGATCCATATACTGATAAAATTTTGGATAAATGGAATGATAATAATATATCGAATATTACGTATCCAAGTTTAAAACAATATCCATTTGGACTTACAGATCATAATGTTTCCATATTGCAGACAGCGCAAACTCCATTTGATTGGGAAAATAGTGATTTATTTATTCGTCCAGATAAAGATCAATTAATTATTTATGAACTATTAGTAAGGGATTTTATTTCCCGTCATGATTTTCAAACATTAACCGATACATTGGATTATTTAGAAGATTTAGGAATTAATGCAATAGAAATTATGCCCTTTAATGAATTTGAAGGAAACTCAAGCTGGGGGTATAATTCTTCATTCTATTTTGCTCCAGATAAATATTATGGTTCAAAGACGATGCTGAAGCGCTTCATTGATGAATGTCATCGTAGAGGAATAGCAGTAATTATGGATATCGTATTAAATCATAGTTACAGCCAGTCTCCATTTGTACGATTATATAATAATGGAGAGTGGGGGTCGCCTACGGATGAAAATCCATGGTTTAATACAGAATCAAACTTTTCTAATCCCGATGCACAATGGGGAAATGATTTAAATCATGAAAGTATACATACAAAGCAGCTCGTAGATCGGATCAATCGTTATTGGATTGAGGAGTATCGTATTGATGGTTTTCGATTTGACTTCACTAAAGGTTTTGGAAATAACCCCAAAGGATCCAATGATGCCTGGGGTAGTCAATTTGACGCAGATCGTATAGAGCTATTACAGCGAATGGCAGATCAGATTTGGGAAATTGATTCTACAATCTACATAGTTTTAGAACATTTTGCGGAAAATGCTGAAGAGATAGAATTAGCAGATCATGGTATGCTTCTTTGGGGTAATTCCCAGTACAATTACGCAGAAGCTTCTATGGGCTATCACAGTAATGGTAAATCAGACTTTTCTTGGGGATATTATGGTTCTCGCGGATGGAGTAAACCTCATCTAGTAAGTTATTTTGAAAGCCATGATGAAGAACGATTAATGTATAAAAATCTCTCTTGGGGAAGTAGTGCGGGGGATTATAATATAAAAGATATACATACAGCTATCAATCGAGTAAAAGCTGTTGGAGCTTTTTTCTTTACAATTCCAGGACCAAAAATGATATGGCAGTTTGGTGAGTTGGGATACGATAACAGTATCGATGATCCTTGCCGTTTATGCGAAAAGCCAATATTATGGGATTATTTCGAAGATTATGAAAGAATAAGATTATATAAAACATTTCAAGCATTGATTCAATTACGTCAACAGTACCCTGTATTTAATAGTTCTAATACGGAGGTAGATCTGGATTTAGGAAGTTCAACAGGTATGAAAAGAATTCGATTGAGTTTGAATAATGAGAAAGTAGTGATTATTGGAAATTTTAATGTAGTAAACCAATCAATGGATCCTGATTTTTATCATACGGGAACATGGTATGACTATTTTACAGGGGACAGCACCTTCATTTCCGATTTAAATGAATCAATCAATCTCGATCCAGGACAATTTCATATTTATTCCAACTTTTATATAGATCCTCCGGAAGAAAATCTTCTATCAGCTCAGACCGAAAGCAGTTTTTTACCAAATACCATAGAAATAAACCAAAATTACCCTAATCCATTTAACCCATCGACATTTATTCAAATCGCTAACAATGGAGATAAACAAACAAGCTTGCAAATATTTGATATAAATGGAAAATTGGTTGATACATTGATAGATCAGAACTTCATTTCAGGAATAAATACATATCAGTGGAATGCTTTTTCTTTTCCAAGTGGTATTTATATTGCTAGACTTTCATCAGGAGTAACAAGCAAGTCTATTAAGATGTTATTGGTAAAATAGTCTATTTTTTAATATACAGAAATATGCGTTTATTTGGATTAATTCTATTCTCTACACTGATTATTGCTGATGATAGTTGGATGGTATACGATGATTCATCTGTTGCCAGGGTTGATATATATGTGGATTCTCTTGCATTAGAGTGGATGTATGAATATGATAATGTAGAAAGCGATTCATTACATATGGCATATATCTATTATCACAATGAATATATTAATGACACTCTAGAACAAGTGGGCTTTCGGTTACGAGGAAACACATCTCGTGTGTCGCAGAAGAAATCATTTAAGCTTGATTTTAATCATTTTGTATCTGGTCGAGATTTTTATGGAGTAGAAAAAATTAATTTAAATGGAGAGCACAATGATGTATCCATCATTCGTAGCAAATTAAGTTGGGATATTTTTGAGTCTATTGGAATGGTGGCTACAAGAGCCAACCATATTGAAGTGTACATTAATGATACGTATTACGGTTTATACATTTCGGTTGAACATATAGATGATACATTTTTAAGCAGAAATTTTGATAATGATACTGGGAATCTATGGAAATGTTTGTGGCCGGCAAATCTAGGATATAGAGGATCAAATCCAAGTGATTACCATCCTTGGGTCGATGACAATCGACCTTATGACTTAAAAACAAATGACGATGAATACGATTTCACGCAACTAGCAAGATTAATTCATATAATAAATAATGATCCAGATTCTTTGGAGCATGTATTCGATGTTTCTGAGTTTATCAAATACCTCGCAATCAATATTTTAACAGGCGGCTGGGATGATTATCGCTCTCTTCAAAATAATTTTTATTTATATCACCAACCAAATATTGATCGTTTTCTATTAATCCCATATGACTATGATAATACTTTTGGTATCGATTGGTTTTCAATTAACTGGGACATGATTGATCCCTATAGCTATTATTTAATTGCAGATACGGAACGCCCCTTAGCAGATATCGTTTTTAATAATGAGTCGTACCGAAACCTTTTTTCAAGGTATCTTCAGTTTTTTATCGATCATAATTTTAATATGGGTGAATGGGGAGACTGGATAGATAATACCAAAGATATGATTTATTCATCTGCTTATAATGATACCTATAGAACCTTGGATTATGGGTTTACATATAATGACTTTATCAATTCATTTTCAGCAACTAGTTACACGAATCAACATGTGAAAAACGGATTAAAAGAATTTATTATCAATCGAGTTTCTTCACTAGAGGATCAAATTACATTAATAGATGGTAATCCGTTTGTTTACAAATATTGGGTGGAACCTGAAAACCCGATGCAAGGAGATACGATTACTATTCATGCTGCGGCATATGGGCATCCAGCTATTGAGAATATTAATGTGATTACACATAACTTTAATGATGGATCGTATCAAAGTTTTTCTATGGATTATCAACCAATAAATTCTGCATCTTCTCCGGAAGAGTTGGAAGATCATTGGGTAGTTACAGTACCTCCATTATCGAGCTCAGGAAATTATGGTATACGATTTTTATCTACCAATATAGATGGCTCTACAGGGATTTCTCCTCAAGTTGGAGAATGGATTCTGCCTATCGCTTCTTCCAATATTACAGAGAATATATTTATCAACGAATTTCTAGCAATGAATACAACAGTCAATGTAGATGAATTTTCGGAATATGATGATTGGTTGGAATTATATAATAGTAGTTCTGATACCATTAATTTACACAATCATTATTTATCCGATGATCCTGATAATTTAACTAAATGGAAATTTCCTGATAATGATGTCCTCGTTGCACCAGATGATTATTTAGTAGTATGGTGTGATAATGATGAATCTCAAGGTATTTTGCATACAAACTTTAAAATTTCAGGTAGTGGAGAATTTATTGCATTAACTAATCCGGATGGGCAGACGATAATTGATACCTTATTTTTTAGTGCTCAAATAGAAGATATTTCTTATGGACGTTTTCCAGATGGATCTTCACAGTGGTTTTCCATGAGCCCTACTCCTGGATCATCAAACACTTACGGCTTATCTACAATGAATAGTAAGATGATCCCTGTTCAGTATTTTTTATATCCAAATTACCCAAACCCATTTAATCCTAGTACTCGTTTTACATATGATTTACCCAGACAAAGTCAGGTAAAAATCTCCATATATAATATGCAAGGACATGAAATAAAAACTCTAGTGGATAAAGAACAACGCAATGGGTCGTACACTATACATTGGGATGGTAGTGATAAAGATGGAAATAGCGTGAGTTCCGGAATATATCTCTACCATTTGAATACAAATTCATTTAATCAAACTAGAAGGATGCTATTATTAAGATAATGATCAAATGGTTCCTACTCATTAAAATTAATTGCCATGTTTAGGTGGTAATAATGTTGTGGTCAAAATTTATACAACCTCGACTAATATCGTTCGCATGTGCTACAAAACCATTTATGATTCAAAGAATAAAAATTGTTCCATTAGCTAAAGGAACGGTGTTAGAAATAGGTATCGGATCAGGGCTGAATATTCCATTGTATGATGAAAATCATGTAAAGAAAGTAGTCGGTGTTGACCCTTCGGAGGATATGCAGGCTTTAGCTAAAGATAGAATTAACGAATCTCCAATAGATATACAGCTTGTTGTGGCAGATGCTGCGAAAATTCCATTGGATGATCAGTCCATTGATACAATTGTATGTACTTATACTCTTTGCACTGTATCAAATCCAGAGGGTGTGTTAAAAGAAATGAAACGAATCTTAAAACCCGGGGGTAAGTTTTTATTTTCAGAACATGGGCATGCTCCAGATGAATCTGTAAACAAGTTTCAATTACGATTAGAGCCTTTTTGGAAATTCCTTGCAGATGGGTGTCATTTAACAAGATCTATTCCGGAATTACTTAGGGCAAACGGGATGAAGCTTGATAAAATGGAAACAATGTATTTACCCAGCACCCCACGATTTGTTGGGTTTAATTATTGGGGTAGTGCAGTCCATGATTTATAATTATTAATATTGAGTATTGAGGTGATAATTTTATGAAAAAATATATGTTATGGCTATTAGGTGTTATTATATGGAATTATGGATATCCAGTAGCTTTACCAATCTATGATGTTGGCATGGCTGTAGTGTTAAAACATGTTTTTGACTTGGATTATTTTAATTAATGCGCATTTTTCTTTCTATAGTATTTAGTATCAGTATTATATCTGCAGATTGCTTAGGTGATGCGAATCTTGATAACGAAATAAACAATGAAGATATAATAATGATGGTACAACATATATTACATATGGATATTATGGATAGTCTAAATGTTGAAAGTGCAGATATCAATGGTACATCAACTGTAGATATATATGATCTTTCTAGAGTCATTGATGTTATCAATTTCAATCAATCTAATGATTGCAATACGTTTACATCGATTGATTTAAGCTTGGAATGGGAGACAGAACAAGATGTGAGCTATTTTGATTCAGAATTACTTAATGAAGTTGTCAATCAGAATATTGGACAAATGCAGTCTATCCGCGGGATAATAGTTATTCATCGAGGAAAAATTGTAACAGAGGAATATTTTAACAATAGTTTTATGTCCGAGACCTATAATATATGGTCTGTTACCAAAAGCTATATATCGACGTTAATTGGTCAAGCGATAGACTATGGGTATATTGAAGATCAATTGCTAACACTGGATGATGTTTTTTTTGAAAATCCCTATACAAATCAAGTAACAATAGAGCACTTATTAACCATGTCTTCTGGTTGGCCAGAAAACTGGACATACATGTTTATACAAAATCCATTAAATACGTTACTAAATACTGGATTAATTTGGTCCCCAGGTACTAGCTGGTTATATAATAACGCCATATGTCATTTGAATGCTCACGTTATTAATGAATTAACACAAATGAGTCCCAGAGAGTTTGCTCAAGAAAACTTGTTTCCTCAACTTGGTATAATGGATCCATATTGGAATGAAGATCAAGATAATGTACATAATGGATCTTTTGATCTTCATTTAACTTTACGTGAAATGGTAAAGCTTGGACAATTATACTTACAAGATGGTATGTCATTAAATAACCAAATATTATCATCGGAATGGATAGAGAATGCTACAACTTCTCAAATTAATGATTGGTATGGGTATTTATGGTGGCTCCCTGGAATTGGATACCTAGCAGTGGGTCTGGGAGGTCAATACATCGCAGTAGTTCCTGAGTTAGATTTGGTTATTGGAACCCATTCTGCCACGCAAAGTAGTGATGCATATACAGATCAATTATTATCTTATATTTATAATCAAATTGTTCCAATTTTTGATCTCGAAAATAGAATGGACAATAGCACGCTTCTATTAGATCAAATCCATGAATATTAATCAATAATGGCACTCCCTTGAAAATTTTACTATTAGAACCATATTTTACTGGATCACACAAAACATGGGCGGAAGAATACCAATTGAATAGTTCTCATGATGTACAAATTATGTCTATGTCTGGACAGTTTTGGAAATGGAGAATGCATGGTGGAGCCATCACGCTTGCAAAAGAATTTTTGCAATCAGATTTTGTTCCTGATTTAATTATTGCAACAGATATGCTTGATTTAACTACATTTTTAAGTTTAACAAAGAGCAAAACTGCAGATATCCCTACCGTTTTATATTTTCATGAAAACCAAATAACCTACCCATGGTCAGCTACAGATAGGGATGTACAGGAGAAAAGAGATGTTCATTATGGTTTTATCAATCTTTCATCAGCTTTAGCTGCAGATCATGTCTTATTTAATTCAGGGTATCATTTGGATTCATTTATGTCTGGTGGAAAGAAAATATTAAAACACTTTCCAGATCATCAGGAGTTGGATGCTATAGATCAAATTCAATCAAAAAGTCAGATATTATATCTTGGGATGGACTTAGTCCAGTTTGATGCTTATGAAAAGACAAATGAGGGAGAACCTCTCATTTTATGGAATCATCGTTGGGAATACGATAAAAATCCAGAATCATTCTTTCATTGTCTGTATAGACTACATAAAGAGGGTCATAAATTTCAAGTTGCTATTCTTGGCGAAAGTTTTCATTCGGTTCCAAATATATTTGATGAGGCAAAAGACAAATTAAACGACAGAATTGTTCATTATGGATATTGCGACCACTTTAAAGACTATGCACAATGGCTATGGAAAGCCGATATATTACCTGTAACGAGCAATCAGGACTTTTTTGGTATCAGTATTATGGAAGGGATATATTGTGGTGCATATCCCATTTTGCCAAGGCGGTTAGCATATCCTGAGCTTCTACCGGAATCATATCATTCGAAGCATCTATATAATAATGAAGATGATTTATATGAATTGCTAAAAGAATCTATAAAAGATATTACGATGGTTCGTGAGTATTCCATGGGGGATTGGATTCAAAAGTTTGATTGGAATAGCATGGCTCCATCATATGACAAATTATTTAATTCATATATTTAATCATATATACTTATCTTACGCTATATTAAGATATACACGTTTAGTTATAAATTATTAACGGTATCTTTTTTCAGTTAATCGTAGATTTAGCGAGTGCGTTATTTAATATTTCCAAGGAGGAAGCATGAAAAATATATTTTTATTAGCATTAATTCTCTCGCTATTCTTTAGCTGTGATACAAATGATGGTGTTCGAATGATAGAGATCAATGGTGGGCATAAAGTGTGGACAAAAAAGATTGGTGATAATCCAGATATTAAACTCTTATTATTGCATGGTGGCCCAGGTGCTACGCATGAATATTTTAAAATTCTCGATCAATATTTTCCTCAAGAAAACATAGAGTATTATTACTATGATCAATTTGGATCTTTTAATAGTGATCCATCCAATAATCCCAGTGATTGGACGATTGATCGATTTGTTGAAGAAGTAGAGACCGTGCGAAAAGAACTGGGATTAACTTCTTCCAACTTTTATTTACTCGGCCATTCTTGGGGTGGACTTTTGGCAATGGAATATGCTTTAAAATATCAACAGAATATCAAAGGATTGATTATTTCTAATATGATGGCAAGTATACCGGATTATAATAATTTTGCCAGTAATGTCCTGGGGCCGCAAATGCCTGCAGATGTGTTAGCAGAAATTAGAGAATTTGAAGAAAGCAAGGACTATGGAAACCCAAGGTACATGGAATTATTAATTCCGCATCATTATGAAGAGCACGTACTGCGAATTCCTGCAGATAAATGGCCAGAAGAAGTAAATAATGCCTTTGCGAATATTAATCAAGAAATGTATGTGGCCATGCAGGGTCCGAGCGAATTTGGTGCATCAGGTTTGCTGGAGTTTTGGGATGTGAAAGATCGACTATCGGAAATTAAAACACCTACGTTGGTTATTGGAGCCACTCACGATACCATGGACCCAGACCATATGGAATGGATGTCAAACGAATTTCCAAATGGATCATTTTTACTTTGTGAACAAGGGAGCCATATGGCTATGTGGGATGATCCAGATGTGTATGCGCAGGGTCTAATTGACTTTGTGAAGAAAGGTCAGTAATGAAAGAGTTTAGATTTAAACAATATAAAGTGTTAATTTTCATATAGTAATTTATTTAACCACAAACTAAAGGATTTAGCCATGATAAAAGCCCTAGTAGTATTATTCAGTTTATCTATTTCATTTGCATCGGATTTTTCTGCCGATGAATGGAAACAACTTTTTGAACAATTTCAAAAGAATTATCGCACATTTTCTATTGATGACTTAAAGAAGATTCATTCTACAATTCAGGCTGGAGATTACGAGGCTTCAGCAAGAGATATGGAAGAATTCTTAGGTGAATGGCATCGTGAAGATGAAACCGTGGAATTTTATATCACGGTAGATGCTGACCAGTCTGTTCCGAACATGATGGCATTATCTGGAATGCAAGAAGCGGAAGGCGCTATTACTGCTACAGGGTCAGATTTTGAAGAACAATTAACGTATATTTTAGATCCAACAACGTTAGATCAAGGTAATGACAACTATAATTGGGCATGCGATGATGGAGATGGGGAGACCCAATGGTACGAATCCGAAGATGAATGCAATATGTATTGTGAAAATGATTGTTACTATGATGATGAAGCTGATGAAGCTGATGATGTAACTGAAGGCATGGTTATGAATATGAACTTTTTCGAATTTTTTACGCTCTTATTTGGTATGGTGCCTGAAAACGTGGATGTTCCTGTTGTTGTAGCATTTCAACTGGATCTGGACCTTGTTGTCCAGGATGTGGAATGTATGGTATTTACTGATAACGGAGAAGTCCTTGAATTAAAAGCAGATTCAGTAGATTTAGCTGCTGGAGCAGTATTTAGTGATGATGAAAATACAATCACATTTAACAGTCTTGAGCTTAAAGATTCTCTCCGAGTTACTCAATTAACCGTTAATGGAGAAATTGGTCCAGGAACGGTTGATTTTGAGGCCGGTGTACCTACTTTATTGCCAACTTTCGATCCTGAAATGTTTGAAGGAGAAGAAATGGAAGATGCATATATGGTATTTAACGACGACTATACTGGTATGGAAATCTATGTTGAGGAAGATAACTATTCTGGTGAATTGTATAGTGATACATCTCAATATGCATGGTGGCTGGATGACGATATGGTAATGATCAGTTATCTTGATGAAGGAGAATGGTTATGTGAAGTTTCAGAAGGTGAACAAACCTATTGGAACGATGAAGATGAATGCAATGAAAACTGCAATAACGTTTGTTTTTATGAGGATTATACAGATACACTATCCTTAGGCTATGAATTTGATGAAGACACTTTACATCTTGGCGGAGATGTTTATATGTGTGCTGAATATGATTATATAGAAGATTGTATTGAGGACGAAGAGCTTCCTGTACCGCCAGAACTTCGCGATATTAGTGATCTCTATGTTTCGTATCTTAGAGTTATGGTCTCAACTGGTAGTAATGTTTCCACTGTAAATGAAAATATATTGATGCCGAATCAATTTAGAGTATATGATGCATATCCCAACCCATTTAATCCAGTCACTACCTTACGTTATCAATTACCAGAAGCAAATATGGTGACAGTGACGATTTATGATATGGCTGGACGGGAAGTAAAGAACTTGATTGATCAGCAGCAAGGCCAAGGATTGCACAATATCCAATGGAATGGAACGAATAACCTAGATAAAGCAGTAAGTGCAGGGATTTACTTATACCAGGTGCAATCTGGTATGTATAATCAAACAAATAAGATGATTTTGTTAAAATAGATAGGAATCTATCACTCTAAAAGTAATTTGGAGTACATTCCTGCTTGGCAACAAAAAGAATAAATAGATTATTAATCCTGATTCTTTCCCTAAACACGTTGATAGGGCAACGTGTGGTGGGTTATTATCCTGATTGGATGAGAAATGAATTTCCTCCTGTACATCTCGATTTAGATGTGTTAACCCACGTGATGCATGCATTTGCATGGCCTGATGTAAATGGTAATATCATGTCGTATGATAATATGTTTAACATCAGTAATAGCGGAATCATTCATAAGAAGTTCATATTAAGCCTTGGAGGATGGGGAAATGATCAAGGATTTGTAGCAGTAGCTGCATCTTCTGAACTACGACATACTTTTATCAATAATCTGTTGGATGTGTGTGATGAATACGAATACGATGGGGTAGACCTTGATTGGGAGCATCCGCAATCAGCCACAGATAGAAATAACTTAAATTTATTAGTTTCTGAAATGGACTCTATGTTTTATGCGCATGATTCAACATTATTGATTACCATGGCAGTACCCACATCATCATGGAGTGGCCAATGGTATGATTTCGGATATTTAAAAAATTATATAGATTTTTTTAATGCAATGACATACGATATGCATGGAAGCTGGTCTAGTCATGCAGGACATAATTCGCCATTATACCAATCACCGCCAGGCGATCCCGATGGATCATGTCATACGGGGGTAAATTATTTAACCCTGACTAGAGGTATTCCTGCTCATCAAATAAATCTTGGGTTACCATTTTGGGGAAAAGAGTTCAATGCTTCCAATATAAATGGAACATTTACTGGTAGTGTAGCAGATCTTCGATATAACGAAATACCCGGAATGATTAATAATGGTTGGACTTATCATTGGGATAGTATTGCCTATTGTCCCTATCTAATTAATGATGAACAAACAAAGGTGTTAGTATACGATAACCCCGAATCAATCGCTTATAAATGTGAATATGCTATGGAAAGAGAATTAGGGGGAGTAATGATTTGGGCGTTAGGGTATGATGTGACTCCAGGTGGTCAAGAACTAATACAATCTATTGGTGAAAATTATTTACATACCGAAATGGAGCCGAAAGATTTAAACCCTTCTGGATTTTCTTTAAAAGCATATCCAAATCCTTTTAATCAATCATGTAAAATTGTAGTGAGCTTATCTGATAAAAATTTTATAACAATTAATATTTATGATATAACAGGTAAACAGGTTGATCAGATTGCAAATCAAGCTTTAGGCGCTGGAGAACACACTTTTTTCTGGAATGCATTCAATCAAACTAGTGGAATCTATTTTGTTAAATTGTATAATAGTTACGCTACAGAAACACAAAAAATAATGTTAATTAAATAAATAAAGTAATGATGCAGCCAAAAATATTTATTTATAATTTTTTAATACTTTATTGTATTTGAATACTTTGTTGACTTACCTTTCTTCTGATATTAGTATTACTTTTTGTTTTACTAATTCGATCTTTAAATAATAATAACAATAAATAAGGAGGATAAACATGGTGAGATTGTTATCAAAAATAACGACAATTTTTGTTTGTGTTTTAATCCCTGTAAGTATTGCTGCACAAGATACACTATTGATTTCTTGGGCGGAAACTCCAGGGTTATTTGAATCAACGATTCAAGCAGATACATCCGCAGATGGTTCACAAGCACATGATGTCTATTTACTCGAAGCAAACAAGATCTATTTACAACGTACGCAGTTAAATGTAAATAGTCATGTGAATATTACTGGGCAAACACCTGGTGATGGAGAGTTCCCAGCTACGGTACAGCCTATGCCTGGAGCAGATGGATTATCTGGTTTCACGGAATGGCCAAATGGTAATTTCCAAGTATATGGTGATGGTGCAAATTTGACCTTAAGAAATTTGATTCTGAATGGTGCTTCTATTGATCAAGGTTTTAACCTTGGTTCCGTAGTTACAGCTAGAGGAGATTTGCAAAAAATTGTAATGGATAATGTTGTTGCATCTCATTATGTGACTTTTACATTCTCTACCTTTGGAACTTCAACTGATTTCCATTTAGTTAATTCAGTTGTCAAAGCATTTACAAATGGACCTGGTGGACAGTATTTTGGTGGTCTATCTTGGGGCGGTGGTTCCTGGATGGGTACGATTGATACTCTAGTAGTACAATATAGTACGATTCATAATGTCATTGGTGAATGTATTGTTGTATACGGTCAAGTAGATCATGGTTTAGTTGATCATAATACATTTGCGAATATCGTAATGGGTGTAATGTGGTATCGTGGTCAAAATAATGTAACAGTAAGTAATAACCTGTTTTATAACACAAAATCTCATGGTCAGTCTACTTATGATATTAGCGGTTGGGGTGTATGGCATCCAGGCGGACAAGGTCAGATGAGTGTAATGCCTGAACGTACACATGCTGATAGTACGCTTATGGTAGGTGCTGATGTTGCGGATCATATGAACCGTAATATTAATTATCACCATAATGTATGGTGGCATGATGAGCATCTTACAGGTTTTATGGAAGGGACAGATCCTTGGTCATGGGAAGCTTCAAGTTCTTCATTTGATACACTAGCTGATGGTACGATTGATACTATTGTTACTACTGTAACTGTACATGATACAATGCTTGCGTTGGCGCATCAAAGTAAATGGAATGATGATTCAACTCTAGTTACTTTAGATCAAGGACGTGGCGTATCACAGTCAAATAATATTAATTCTGATCCTGGTATTAATCTTGATGATCAATATATTATTACACAGCTTGCACGTACATGGGATTTCAGAGATAATCTAACAAGTGATACACCGCCATTTGATACACAGTGGTGGCAGTATGAACCTGATGGTAGTCACATAAGTATTGAGTGGCCAATGTCTCTTGATATGAGTTATGATCCAACATCAGCGGCTGCTACAGCAAGTGCTACTGGCGGACCTGTTGGCGATCCACGTTGGATGCAGTCAACTGTTGGAATTGATAATGATGTTAATGTGCCAAAAGAGTTTGCTCTTAAACAGAATTATCCAAATCCATTTAACCCAACAACTGATATTTCGTTCACTATTGGACAAACTTCAGATATAAATCTAACCATCTATAACTTACTTGGCCAAAAAGTCCGAGTATTAGAGAATGCTTCCAGGCAAGCTGGAACGCATACTCTTCGTTGGGATGGACGTGATCAAATGGGACAAGACGTATCTACTGGTGTATATCTTTATACATTAACTAATGGTACAAAATCTATCACAAAGAAAATGGCGTTGATGAAGTAATTCTTCAATTCATTTTTTGTTATATTGAAGGGGCAGTAATATTTTTTACTGCCCCTTTTTTAAACATAGGATAACATAAAAACATATATAAAAAATGAAGAATCTTAAGTTCATCTATTTTCTTACAAGCTTCTTATTAATATGTTCTTGTTCGAAAGAATTAGAGGATGATGCTAGTAAAGATTTAAAAAAGATTCCTCAAAATGTTTCCGTTCCAAAAAAGTCTAATAAATCAAAACCGAATACTTCAAAATTGAATTCGGTTTGTAATTGTTATAAAGAAGCCTTAGAAACTCTTGATGGAATATTAGACGTTAGGTCAGCTTATGATACTTTTGATGAATATAATAAAGTTACAGAGTCAGTAAACAAGGTGAAAGTCCACTTAAAGAGGTGGAGAGAAATACAATCATATTGTTTACAAACCTACAAACGTGCTATGTACATGGAAAATGATTGCTATCCAATGGATAGTGTGGAAAAAAAGCGTTCAGAGTTAAATGATTTAGGGATAAAATCTTAATCAATAAATGTCAAACAATTATAATTCAGGAAGCAAATCAATGAGATCATCAGTTTTATTTCTTGTTACAGTATTATTAATTAGTTCCGTTGGCTTTTCTCAAAAAGGTAATCTCACGGGCTTTGTGAAAGATGCTTCAAATGGGGATCCGCTTGTAGGTGCAAATGTTTTCATTGTTGGAACAAGTTTGGGAACTGCAGCTGATGAAAAAGGGTTCTATAAATTATCTGATTTAAATGAAGGTGCCTACCTTATAAGAGCAGAATATATTGGCTACATAATGATGGAAGATAGTATAGATATTATTGCTGACTCAGATTTGAATCTAGATTTTAGTCTAAAATACACAACTATTGAAGGTGAAGAAGTAACGGTTACCGCACAAGCAAAAGGACAAATGGATGCCATCAATAAGCAGATGAATTCTAGTTCAATTGTGAATATCGTATCTGCAGATAGAATACAAGAATTACCAGATGCAAATGCTGCTGAATCAGTAGCTCGAGTTCCCGGTGTTTCCATAAAAAGAGAAGGTGGCGAAGGAAATAAAGTTGTCATCAGAGGATTATCACCAAAATATAATTCTATAACTGTAGATGGAACACGTTTAGCATCTACAGATCCAGATGATAGAAGTACGGATCTTAGTATGATTTCACAATATATGCTGGATGGAATCGAAGTAACAAAAGCAGGAACTCCAGATCTTGATGCGGATGTGTTAGGTGGTACGGTAAACTTTATTCTTAAAAAAGCGAAACCTGGTCTTCATGCAAATGTTATTACGCAAGGCATGTATAATGGGCTTGAAGAAACATATAATGATAATAAATTCGTTTTTGATGTCAGTAATCGATTCTGGAAAGATCGTATTGGTATTCTTGCACAAATTGATCGTGAAAATAGGAATCGTAGCTCCCACGAGCTTAACGCATCATACACACTTCCGGGAGCAGAATTGGACTCAGTAAATGAGCTTTTCTTTACTGGTTTGGGTTTATATGATGTTCTTCGAAAAAATAAACGTAATAATAATACTGTTATGATTGATGTGAATATTCCTAATGGTAATATTAGCTATAGCAGTTTAAACAGCTCTATTGATAAAGATATTATCAATTATTCTACAAACTATGCGTTTTCAAGTAACGCTAGAAGATCTTCCTCAGGTAAAACAGATAGTAAGATTGAAGTGACAACAAGAACATTGCGCTATAAGCAAACATTATTTTCAAACTTGCATATTGATGCATTTAGTTCTTTTTCTAAATCAACAAATACTTCATACGCATATTCATTTAATTTCCTTGAGCCTGACGCCTATACAGAATCCACTTTTGGTATAAAAATGGAAAGAGTGGAACAGATTGCTAAATTTGATACCTTGAATACTGGTTTGGATAGTTATCAGTATAATAAATATTTTAGTGATGAAGTAGAGGAAACCTATGGTGTGAACATTGCGTTAGATTTTCGTTTAGGTAAACAAATATCTGGTAAATTAAAGTTTGGCAATAAAGTTCGTACCAAAGAAAGAGAGTTTGATAGGAATAATGAATATGCTCCGGTTGCAGCAGCGGCAGGGCTTCGTGATCCACGAGATTCATTAGTACTTCATTTTCCTCAATTATTCGAGAATCAAGGATTGGATCCAAGAAGAATACCTATTACAGGATTTATGAACCATGATTATGATCCAGGTAATTTTATGAATGGTGAGTATACCATGGGACCAGTAGCTGATCTTGATTTTATGTTAGAGGTTTTTAGATTCTTTAAGAAAAACTTTGGTAGATATTCTCCAGGCGCATCTACAATAGATGAATATATTATGCATAGATTACATGAAACGAACACTATTATGTATGACTATACTGGTGAAGAAAATTATAATGCGCATTATGCTATGTTGGATATGGATATTGGTTCGAAATTTAACATTATTGCTGGTGGACGCTCTGAGAGTAATGAAACATTGTATGGTTCGTGGAGATCACAAAAATCTGCCTTACCTCACTGGGTATATACTGGAGAACGTTATTCACATGAAAGAGAAAATGAATTTTGGCTACCTGCGCTATTTTTGAGATTCAAACCATTTTCTTGGTTAAATATTCGATTTGCTCAGACAAACACGCTTACTAGGCCTAATTATACAGATATTATTCCTTTGTATGAAATAGATGGTCCCGGTGCAAACGTAGACTATAGGAATCCTTTTCTGGAGCCTGGAAAATCAGAAAATATGGATTTATCTGTAACATTTCTTCAAAATCATCTTGGTTTGTTTAGTGTTGGTTATTTTGAAAAGAATATTAAGAATTTAATTTATTCTAGTGGTAGGAGGTATATATCTGATCCTAGTGAGCATGGACTGCCAGAAGGAACACATAAATATTATATCCAAAATTATACATCAAATAATCCATATGCGGTGAAATTATCCGGTTTTGAATTTGATTTTCAAACTAGGTTCTGGTATTTGCCTCGTGCCTTAAGTGGATTTGTGTTGAATGCAAATTATACTATTACGGATTCAGAAGTGCGGTATCCAAGAACTATTATAGAATTTGATATTGATTGGGGGCCACCGCTTACAACCACTACTACAAATATTGATACATTTTATGTAGATAGATTGATCGATCAACCTGATGAAATAATCAATGTTTCTCTTGGGTATGATTATAAAGGATTCTCCGGTAGGCTTTCTATGTTGTATAAATCAAATGTTTTTATGCGGACAGATTTCTGGCGAGAATTACGTCAATCAACGGATGATTATAGAAGATGGGACCTTTCGATGAAAATGGATCTTCCAGTTGATGGATTAGAAGTATTTTTAAACGTAAGTAATATTACTGAGGCTGTTGATAGAAATATATTTAGAGATAAATCTTTAAGCATGAAACAGCATTATGGCAGAACAGTTGACTTGGGATTACGTTATTCTTTTTAAATCAGTTTGATTAATTAATCTTCTTAAAGATGAAATTATTACTTTTATCAATAGCTGTATTGATTAACCTATTCTGTTATAAACCCACTTCTTTTAAATCCAAAATATATCCATCTGAAAATCTTAACATAAAATATCAACAAGATTGGCAGAAGCCTCTTTTTAATAATCGAGTTAATGAGTTTCGCAATAAACCAATAGGGCATAATAAGATTGTATTTTTGGGTAACAGCATTATCGAAGCAGGCAATAATTGGAATGAAAAATTAGCAGTAGATAATATTATAAATAGAGGTATTTCAGGAGATTTCACAGAAGGTGTCTTAGCTAGATTAGATGAAATTGTTTATTATAAACCTCTAGCAGTTTTTTTATTAATTGGAATAAATGATATTTTTGATGATCATGCTAAAAGAAAAGATATAACTCCAAGATATGTAGCAAATAACATCAAACTTATTGCAAGTACGATTAAGAGTAAGAGTAAAAAATCAAAAATATTTATTCAGACTATTCTACCGGTTGATACTGCTAGATTTATGGATTTTCATAATCGTATATTACCAGTGTATAAATCATCCCTTAACGCTCAAATTAATCAAATAAACCAGCTAATTAAAGATGGCATGAATGAAGAGTATTCGATAGTTGATTTACACACTTTATTTATTGATGAACGTGGGCTAATGAATGAAAAGTTTACAACAGATGGTGTGCATTTAAATGATTTAGGATATAGTATGTGGTCCAATGTTATCAGAAATGATATTTTAGCTTTGAATAAATAATGTATGTTTATTAATTGTAGTATAAACTTCAGTTTGTATAATTCTTTTAAGGAGATATAATGAAAAGACTGTTTGTAATTCCTCTATTAATTGTAATTAGTTGTGATGAAACTACCAATGATGAGGTTTCATTACTTGGTACGTGGAATATTACATCATTAAAATATTATAGTAACCCGGATTGTAGTGGTGAATATGAAGAGTTATCGGGAACAATTACCTTTAATGAATCTTCAGTATATCAGGAACTGGTAAATGAATATTCCTTTCAAGAATATTGCCAAGAAGTTGGTGGTTCTTACGATGGTTCGAATTGTATTGTTGGAGATGGATCTTTATTTTTTAACGGTGATGACTACGTAGAAGTACCTCATGATCAAACCTTAAATATTAGTGATAATAATGGAAATCAAGGTACCTTGATGGCTTATATAAAAATTGCTGATGCTTCAGCAGTTACTTATAATAGAATTATATCAAAAAAGTCGATTTGGAATGCTCCTACAGGGTATGAATTGGAAGTGAATCCATCTCAAAATATCATTACATTTCTTGCTGGCGGTGATAATTTTGCTAGAGGAGAATTGATTCCTTCTGATGAATGGATACATGTAGCAGTCGTATTTCAAGACAGTGTTGCAACGATCTATGTAAATGGAACTGATGTTACATTTGATAACAACATTAACCCCGTTACAAGTGATGAGGTGCCGTTATGGATTGGGAACCTAACTGGCAGCGCAGATGATCCAGAAGGTGGAGCATTTAATGGACATATTGATGAAGTTGGAATATTAGATATAGCATTAACTGGCGATGAAGTAAGAAATATTATTACTAATGGTTTTGTAATAAATAGCAATGTAGCTGGATATTGGGATTTTGGTTCTGGCTCCGGTGTCGTATTAGTAGATCAAACTACCAATACAAATAATGGTGCAATTACTGGAGCAAGTTGGGCTATTGATAGTCCAATAGAATCTCCAATGGATGTTGATTCATTTTCACAATTATGTAATGCTACTGGTGGAGAATATTCTGGAAATAGTTGTATTATATCTAATGCGAACTATAGTAATTATCGATTGAATTTAAATGAATATTGTGAGATGGATTCTACGGGAGCATATTCCTATTGTGGTACGCTCGAACTCTCACCCACAGATGCTACTATCACTATTTCCAATGATGACGGTTGTATGATCGTAAGCTGTAATCGATAAACTCTAATCAAATATAGCGATTAAGTAGCTCCATTTATTGATAAAATGAGAGATAAACGTATTAAAATTATTATTTATTCATATGTTTGTTTTGCATCTCTTGTTGCGCAACAGGTACCATTAGAGTACTATGGAAGAGAATCATTCCTTATAGAAGGAACATCAATTGTCGATTCACTTAAAGAAAGCCCCTATGATCGCTTACCTGTTTCGTACAAATCTATTGTCCGAGAACCCGTTTGGGATTTATCAAAGAATTCTGCTGGATTATCTATACGATTTAATACAAACTCAACATTAATTAGGGTAAGATGGGAAGTGTTAAATGATGAAAGTATGAATCATATGACAGAAACTGGCATCAAAGGTGTGGATCTATATTTTAACAACTCAGGGTTTTGGCAGTACGTAGGTAGTGGTAGACCATATGAAAAGATTAAAAACAACCAGTTAATTATAGAAAAAATGAAATCTGAAATGAGGGAATACAACCTTTATTTACCACTATATGATGGAATAGAATCGCTTGAAATTGGAATTGATTCACTTAGTATCATAACAAAACCTAACAAGTCGACAGATAAGCCCATTGTTTTTTATGGTACAAGTATAACACAAGGCGGGTGTGCTTCGAGGCCTGGGATGGCCCACACAAATATTATATCAAGAAAACTGGGAATAGAATGTATTAATTATGGTTTTAGCGGAAATGGGAGGATGGAAGCTGAAATCGCAACATTAATTGCAAATATTGATGCAAACTTTTATGTAATTGAATGCATGGCTAATGTTTCAAAAGATCAGATTAAAGAAAATACAATTCCTCTTGTGAATATAATTAGAAATAAACATCCTAAAACTCCAATTTTATTTGTTGAAAATGTAATGTTTGAAAGCGGTTATCTTAATCAATCAGTTTATAATGAATTATTATTAGAGGATAAAGAGCTTAAGCATCAATTAAATATTATGATTCATAATGGTGATCAAAATCTATTTTATATTGAAACGGATGGTGCAATTGGAAATGATCATGAAGGAACCGTAGATGGGGTACATTTTACTGATTTAGGATTTTTAAGATATGCAGACTATTTAATTAGAAATTTTAAGAAATTAGAATTAATTAATAAATAATCTTTTATTTATAAGCATGAATGATATATCAAAATTTTTAACCAAAGATCAATCAAAAAGTCCAATTAATATTACCAAAGTAATACATGTTCCAGCTGATGACGTTTGGGATATTATATCTGAACAAAGCAATCTTGAAAAATGCCATCCTTTTTGTAAAGAAAATCCAACTATTAAATGGCCTGGAGTTAATGCAAGAGATGAAATACACTATCTAAATGGATGGATATTTGAAAGAACATTCGTCCGATGGATAGATAAAGTTGGATATGATTTATTTATAGGAAGAAATAAAGGTAAAAGAAGCTTTGTTTCATGGAGAATTAAACCTATTAATACCCATAGTTGTTCTTTGTCTATAAGTGTTTATATGTACAAATTAGATTATATACCAACTATCTTTCGCTGGATTCCCCATGTGGTTTATGTTCGACCTTTATTAAAGAAATACCTTTTATCGGTTACTGGTGGATTTGAATACTATCTTCAAACTGGAAAATCTGTTTCTCACAATCAATTTGGAGTTCATCCTTGGTTTTCTGGGAAAAATAGTTGATAAAAATAAATAACTATTTTAGATAGTTAGAATAATTAATATAATTTTACTATAGCTATTATTACTATTTAATATTATTGAAAGGAAAAGTATGGATTATTTATTATTGACAAATGATGCATTAAAGATTGTTGTAGGTGCATCTATCTTTTTTGTTTGGGTTGTTCGTTATCAGAATATTGTGGAAGAGTTTAAACAATATAAACTACCAGAATGGTTACGTGATATAGTGGGAATCTTTAAGATAGCTTTTGCAATTATGTTGCAAACATCTTCTGCTCACCTTGTTATGTTAGGATCTGCAGGTATTGGAACGCTTATGGTTGCAGCTTTAATAACTCATATTCGAGTAAATACTCCATATTTTAAAAGAATTCCTGCAATTTCATTATTGCTTATCTGTGTTATCTTGTTCGTTGTTGAATATTCACTATTATAATCATTTAATAATTTTATGAACAAATTATATATTAAAATTGGAATTGCTGTTGTTATCATAATCTGGTGGTTATTTAATAGATTTATGTAGTTTTTCTCTACCTATAAAATAGAGCAAAGCGCAAAATAATAGTGCGATAGTTACTATTATAATAAAGTAGTATGGCCAATCAGGCATTAGTAAAGAAAAGTTCATTCCTGGTGGTTTGAAGCGAGTAAACATATAGTTTGAACCAATCGTGATGTTTATCAATCCTATAATACATATGATAAAAACCATAGTATATACTGTACTATAATAGTCTTTAAAAGTAGGTCTATAACCATTGATATATAATGATATGCCAAAATATAGTAAAACACCATGATGGCCATAATATCTTAATAATACATACCATGGTTCTGCCCCCATCATGATTGTATTTACGAATGCTGCAGTTGCGGACCAAATTCCAACGTAAAAAATCCAACATTGTATTTTTCTAGATGGTTTGTACAAATAAATGGGTATTACAAAGCTAGTTAAGTAAGAAATTTCTAAGGGAAGAGTTTTTATGATTGTCCATTCTCTATGAAAAATAGATAGAATTTGGAATATGATTTCAATTAACATAGGAAGAAATCCTAATAATAAATCTATAAGACGGAAATCGTACCTGTGTATTCTACGTATCATTAATAGTAGAGCAATAATAGCTAACGTAATTATTGTATGGCTTAAATGCTTTGAGGGAAGATTTATAAAGACATTGATTATATCATTTATCATGGGTATTTAAGATATTACTACAGTTTATTTTTACAATCACGTTTTCTATGTAGAATCATTGAGCTTAGAGTATGTAAAATAATAGTATTAAATATGAGATTTGCTATTGAAATAGGAAGTATTATCATTATGTGCATCTTTTATATCGGTGTTGGTGTGAAGCATTTTACAAATCCAATGTGGTTTGTAAAAATTGTTCCTCCGTTCCTTCCCTATAAATTATCATTAGTATACATATCTGGCTTTTTTGAAATATTGTTTGGAATAATGCTACTTTTTCCAATCACAAGGTATATTGCCGCTTGGGGGCTAATACTCTTGTTAATAGCTGTTTTTCCAGCAAATATATACCTAGCTATGACAAACGGTGCCGCCCTCAACACTACGCCATTGATTGCTTGGGGTCGTTTGCCATTTCAATTTCTCTTTATTGCTATTGCATATTGGCATTCTACTGTATGAATTTATGTTCCATATATGCGTGTAATTAATATAACATAATGTGTCTTAAATATATTTTGTCATTTATTATTCTATTTTCTTTTGAATTTGCCAAAGGACAAAATTCTGTGTGCTTTACTATTGAAGACAATCCAGATATAAATAATATCGCATTTACTGATTTTACAAAATATGTTCGTGTGCTGGATTGTTTTAGCGTGTATGCTGAATCTTCTATATCCGATGCAAAAGTGTTACATGCTGCATCTATTGCTGCAGAGTTACTAGATAATGATGAGGATGGAGAAGTAGATGACCCTTTATTAAAAATTGAGCTTAATACTAATGGAGCTCTTATTCCAATTTTCTCATACGATGGTTCTCCTGCTATGGATAATTTTTTTGACCACTATAATGGAGATGGGGTTTCAGCTGTATTATGGAGAGACGAAATTGATCCTAACAATCCAGGATACTGGGGTTCGGATGCTACTGTAGAAGAAATAGTTCATGTTATTAATGTGGTAGGTCATACAAATATATATCCTTCTGCTTTTTCTGTCCAACCAAACTCATCATTACTTACGGAAGCAATGGATGTAGCTAGAGGAGGGCAGTTTATTCAACATCCAGGAACGTATCCGGAAGAGGCGTGGTATCATTATGATGACTATACTTGTGATTATGAGTGTATGGCCATAGAATACCTTTATTGGTGCATTGTAACTGATATGGGTATTCTTTCCGATAATCAAACTTGTTCTGGAATTGCAAATGAGTGGGAGCCATGCACTCCTCAGCTATTTGAAGAGATTGATACCCTGATGTTTTCTTTAGTTAATGATTCCGTTTTCCTCTTACCTCAATTAGCACCAGACGGAAATTATTGTCCTGCAAGTGTTGAATTAGGACATGAGAGTAGATTACCAGATTCATTTCAACTTTTTTCCGCTTATCCTAATCCATTCAATCCAGAAACAAATATTAATTATACAGTACCAAGAGGCAGTGTATTTCGAATGGAAATAATTGATATTCAAGGAAATGTTATAAGTACATTAATAGATAATAAAATTTCTCAAGGATATGGCCAGATTAAATGGGATGGACGAGAAAAAACTGGTCTTATGGCCTCTTCTGGCATCTATTTTTATCGATTATCATCCTCTACTTTTATTGAAACAAAAAAATTAATTTTGTTGAGATAAGTCTTTTTTAGAATAATAATTGATGGCGCTATTTAAGATATATTTATTTCTATACCTTTTTGGTTTCCTTGTTCCTCAAAAAACAACTCATCCAGTTTTAAAAAATATTAAACTTCCAGTTACGATTGCTCATCAAGGTGGAAATAAAGAGTTTCCAGATCAATCTATGATGGCATTTGATAACTCAGTTAATTTGGGCATTCAGATTTTAGAATTGGATATACATAGAACGCAGGATAGCGTATTAGTGATTCATCACGATGCGTCGATTGAACGATTGACTAATAAAACTGGGATAATTAAAGAAATGACTTGGGAGGATTTGCAGGGCGTAGATGGAGCCTATAACTGGACAATCAATGGAGAAGATTATCCATATCGCGAAAAAGGAGTCAAAATTATATCATTAGCACAGCTAGTAGAAAAATATCCAGATAAATTATATGATATAGAAATTAAACAGCGCGACCCGCCGATTGAATACGATTTATGCAACATGCTTAGAAAATATGATTTAGCAATCGATCAAGCGATTGTTGCATCATTCTATGATGAAACAATTAATCGTTTTCATGATGTTTGTCCTGAAGTTGCTATATCTCTTTCTGTAGATAAGGGAACAAAATTATACATCTTAAGTAGGGTGGGGTTGGAGCGATTACTTCCAATTAATGCGGTTATTGCACAATTACCATTGCAATTCCCTTCTCCTTTGGGAGAACTAAGTCTGGATAAACGTTATATCAATGCTTTTTCTAAAGGGGATAGGCAAGTGTGGGTGTGGACAGTAGATGATTCAGTTAAAATGCGGGAAGTTCTCGAAATGGGTGTACATGGAATTTTAACGGATAGACCAAATATATTAATGAGCGTTACTCAAGAATAAATCCATGATATAAACCCATATAATAGGGCAGTAGAAATACAGCTCCATTAGCTAAAACACGACCATCGCCACCAGTATCCAATCGCCATGGATCACGATTCCAATGATTGAAATGTGATTCATCTACAGGAATTACTTTTCCATTCTTTCTATAGCCACTAGCGCTCATATCGTTATCATCAAATGTTCTTGTTGATGGATGAAACATATTTATATCAATACGATGACTATTTGTATGTTTCCAATTAAATCGATCTAACGGAAACCTAACAAGCGTCTCTACGGATTCATCTAGCCATTCTGGATAAGGTTCAAGCTTGTATTCTCCCCATGGATCTTCAAATATCAAACCATTGCAAGCAGCTACAAACGCAAAATTGAAAAAAGGGTTTAATTCTGGAGCTTCTTGTTGCCATGCCATCCAAAACGAAAAAGCATACCTTGAACGCAATTCTGGATCAGTTTCATAGTTAACTAGATTATAATAGCACATAAAGGCCATTTCATCATCTGATTGATTTCCAGTTCCAAATCCTCGTTGAAATTTCATATCTGTCATGTTTTGAGCATAGCCATGTTTGTCTATGAGCATTTGTGCAATTTCGCGGTATTTATTATCACCAGTAATATGAGCTGTTGTTACCAGGTAAGATAAAAGGCTTAAAGAATTTAAACCTCGTTCTACAAACCATCTTTTATCGAAGTTTAATTCTTCAGGACTATATCGAGCCCAGCGAGTAGGAGTACCATCGTGTTCCATTAATTGAAATCCATGTTCAATAATATGATCTGTCAAACCTTTAATCTGTTCTCTTACACGCTCTTTTTCATATTCAGTATCCGCAACAAGATCATAATACAAAGCATAAAGGAAATAATGTCCATCTAGCTCATCTGAGCTAGTATCGGTTTTATAATACCATTTTTTATCAGCACTTACAGGCCAACGTGGTTCATATACTTTCCACATTGTATCATCAGTTTCTCTTTTATGCTTATCCCTTTCGACTCTACCAATGTTTGGGTCAGGTCCACTAGTTGGTAATACAGTGCGAGCTACATAACCAGGAGGAGGCGAATGGGCATTGCCTTGGGTAACATCACCCAGAAAAACCATGGCATCAAATGCTTTTTTTGCTCGAACTTTTGCTTGAATACTTCCTGTTGCTGCATAAGCAAAACATTCCGCTGCTCCATACATACTTGTCCAAAGACCATCATTATCACTATCGTATTGTTTCCAATTCTTTTTAACACCAGGGTTTTCCATGGTGACTTCTAAAACAAACTCATATGGTGTTCTTCTAGAATATCTATCTATTTCATCTTCATACCATTTTGCTTTTTCAGCAAGAGTAAAGGGTTTATGTTGAATTACACTAATTCCATTAGGTGTTGCAAACCAAGCATCTCCATTTGGGGTTACAGTTATTGATCGAATATAATCATCCGGTAGCCAACGTTTTCCTTGACGATATTCCCATACTTCTCCATCGTAATGTATTGCACCTTTAGACGTTCCGAACCAAATATCGCCAGAAATACCAGCAGCCATTGTTGTAAAATCGTTAAATGGAAGGCCATCATCACCTGTTAATAAGTGCCAGGAATCATCAAAATATCCTACTCCTTGAGGAGTTGCAAACCATAGTCTACCCAAAGCATCGATTGTAACTGCTCTTGAATCACGCAAGGCCCAACTACTTTTTTTATTATAGGGTAGTACATGTTCCCAGCCTTCTTTAAGTGATTTAAGTTTAAATAATGCTGAATCTGTTGCTACATATGAAAATCCTGAACCAGATACGGCTATCTGTCTAATATTATTTGAAGGTATTTTTAATTCTACAGGTCTAGTATTTGGAGAGAAAGGAGGTTTTGAAGATTGCTTAAATATATTACCATATCTTCTCTCAAATAAGATGATATCATTTGAAGTCGCAAGCATAATATTATTAAAAAAACTGAGATCATTATTTTTTAAAGGAATTATGTATCTAGACGGAACTGTAATGGTTTGATCCAATCTTCCATTTTTAACAATATAAATTTTGCTATTAAATAGCATATTATTATTTTTTTCTTCGCCACTTAATATAGCCAGTTCATTACCGTTGGAAGCTAGAAGCCAAGTATTAGTATTTTCTAATCCATCAATTTTTACCCATTGTTTATTTGAGTAAGCTAAAATCCCTTTTGATGTAGAAACAAAAACCGTACCATCGTTTGTAGATGCGATATCTCTAATATCATTACTTGGAAGACCGTTATCTGAATTAAATATAATTCGCTGTTCTTGTAAAAAGGTCCCAATAGATTGAGCATTAGGTGTGTTTCCAAAAAGGAATATAATTAATATGTTGAAAACTGAAATTAATCGAATCATAAATAAATAAAATATTGTATTATTTTACATGAATATAATCTAAAAGTGAATCAAATGTCACGTTATAGATTCCATTTTAGCTTAATTAATGATGATTGTGATTTATATATTGCAACAAGTTTAGAAATTTATAGAACGAAAGAGTATTATATTTACCCATGATTCTAGGACTAATATCCGATCCATCTTTTATCCCAGTTACTATAGCATTTACTCTAGTTGCCTTGTTTGCCTATTGGCAAAAGTTAAATAAATATATTATCCATTTATCAATTGTCTATCTTGCTTTTATTATTGTTACTGCTATGTCATACAATAGCTTCGATAACGATGCAGTAGCGGATCCTTATATTGCTATAGAAGATTCAACAGATAATAATGCTGATAAAAATATAGGACTAAGTTTGGAAAACACTAGTCCAAATGTTATTAAACCTGAACCTTCCACATCTATTATTGTAAAAGAATATATTCCAAAAGAAGAAAATATTGATGATTCACCAAAGACAATATCTGTGAGAAGGCTAATTGTATGTGAAAATATAAATTTTAACCTAAGGAAACCTATAAGAATTCGAGATACATTTTTAGATACCACATCAAAAATATTTTGTTTTGCTGGTATAAAGAATCCCGATAAGTCTGAAAACATTTCTCACTATTGGGAACATAATGGACAGTCTTATGCTAAGGTATATATGAATATTAGTATATCTGAATATTTCCGCTGTTGGTCTTACATAACGCCTAATGATAACTCAGCTGGCCAGTGGTCTGTATCTGTTATTGATGATCAAAATAATATACTGGAGAAACAGGAATTCACAATTGAACCATATGTTGATAAAGCGAATTAGTCTCTTAGGAGTAAAATTAATATTATTATTTATTTTATTTCCTACTTGTAATAAAGAAATAAAATCATATTCAAATATTCCAATCGTATGGAAGGAAATAAATTGGAATAAATATGATGGGATAAAAGTTTTGGAAGGAAGAAATAACTCATTACCAATAAATGCATGGGTTGCAATAGTAAATAATAGAGATCCCAATGTAAAAATTGATGTAATCGCATCAGATGACTTAGACCGTAAAGAAACTTTATCGCAATTTTCAAAAAATTATGAGGCTAAAGTTGTTGTCAATGGGGGATATTTTCTTATGAATAAAAACCCTTCTGAACATGTAGGGTTATTATATGTAAACAATAAAACAATATCTCCAGCATTAAAGTCATTAATTAGAAATGATAAACGATATTATACGGCTAGAGGAGCATTAGGTTTTTTGGATAATGGGGATATTGATATTGCATGGGTTACAAGCAGGAATGATTCGTTATTTTATTTTCCAGAACCTGTAGAAAATTCACCAAATAATCCGGTTAATTCATTTGATTTTAATAAATCGTTATATTG
>SGYN01000040.1 GCA_004321715.1 bacterium
AAATTTGGAGGCATCAATTCAATTGGTTTAAAAAGAAGAGGATTTTCTTTAGATACATTATCTAAAATTAAAAAAACCTATAAAATGTATTTTCGTTCGGAACTAACTAGATCAAAAGCTTTAGATGCAATAAATAATATGTTTTCTGATAATAAAGAAGTAAAAAATATTATTAATTTTATTGATAATAGTGAACGTGGGATTATATAACCATATTAATATATTTTATGAAATTAATTTTCATAGAACTTTTTATTATAATGAATTTATTATTTGGACAATCCCTTTCTTATGATATTTCAAAAGTTGATAAATCAAAATTTGTATCATCTGTTAAACCACTACTTAGAAGCACCTCTTTTTCACTTGGGCATCATCAGTTAGTAAAAAATAATTTAAATCAACGTTTTTATCTTTGCATAGTATTTCCATTTGGGTATGATTTAACAAATAGATCTTTTATTGAAAAATCAATTTTAGGATTACCGTTATTGCAAAGCTCATTACTGATATCAAATAATTTAAGAATTAATGGAAAAATTGGTGGTTTAACAAGTGATAATGATGTGATTAATTATTATAGTTATGGTTTCTCATTGGGATTAATTAAAGATGATCCAAGCTTATGGATTGCTGATTTGAGTGTAGGGAAAATGGATGGTCCTAAATATATTAATTGTAGAACATTTGATTTTTCTATTATAAAGTCAAATTTATTTAATGTGTTTCCATTGTATATAGGAGTTGGCAATAATCAGTTTAATAGTAGAATTTTTAATATTAATGATGAAGAAATACCAAATAACATTTCAGGGTCTATTAATTATATTATGATAGGTAAAATATTTTCATTTTTCAAATGGGATATTTCTCCTCAAATACGTTTAAATATTGATTTTTCTCAGTTCTCAATTAGTTTTCAAAAGAAATTTGAATAAATAATGACTAAAAAGATTTCTATACTTGGTTCTACTGGCTCAATAGGCGTCAATACACTAAATGTAATTGATACACTACAGGATCAATTTGATATTGTATATCTATCTACTTTTCAAAATAAAGAATTGATTATAGAACAAGCAAAAAAGTATCAACCAAAATCTGTGGTTATTGTTGATGATTCACACGCAGAAGATATTCAAAATGCTCTAGAAAAAGAAAATATTGAAATTCTTTTTGGTAGAGATGGCTTATTAGAAATTTCTAAAAGAGATGATGTAGATTTAGTGATGAATGGATTAGTTGGCTCTGCGGGAATGGAGCCCACGATTAATTCTCTGAAAGCTGGTGTAGATGTAGCATTAAGTAATAAAGAGAGTATGGTTATGGCTGGGGATTTAATAAATAATATAATACTTGAAAGCGGAGCAAAAATTTATCCTGTAGATAGTGAACATTCAGCTATTTGGCAATGCTTAGTTGGAGAAAACATAAAAGATATTAAAAGAATTATTTTAACAGGTAGTGGAGGCCCTTTTCGAACAAGAGATATAAACACTTTTTCAGAAATTTCTTTAAAAGAAGCTCTAAATCATCCCAATTGGAGTATGGGCAATAAAATAACAATTGATTCAGCAACGATGATGAATAAAGGATTAGAGGTGATTGAAGCACGCTGGCTATTTAATCTTGAAATAGATCAAATTGATATATTGATTCATCCTCAATCTATAATACATTCTATGGTGGAGTTTAACGATAGATCTATCAAGGCTCAATTAGGAATCCCGGATATGAAAATACCGATTCAATATGCACTAACATATCCGTCGCATTCATTAGCAGAATGGGATGAACTGGATTTGGCTAAAATAGGTAAACTAACTTTTGAAGAAAAAGATATAGAAAAATTTCCATGTATTGAGCTAGCATATGAATCACTGCGTATTGGAGGATCGGCACCAGCAGTGCTTAATGTAGCAAATGATAATGCTGTTTATAGTTTTTTAAATAAAAGAATTAAATTCACAGATATACCTAATATCATTGAAAAAGCATGTAATGCACATGATTTGGTATTACAACCGAGTTTAGAGGAATTATTAGAATTGGAACTTTGGACATATGAATTCGTTATGAAAGAAGTTAATAAAAAGTAAGGGATCTCATTAATGACTACAATTTTAGCATTTATATTTGTTTTGGGCGTAATAGTTATCATACATGAATTAGGACATTTTTTTGCCGCAAGGTCCGTAGGTGTTCGTGTAGATAGATTTTCAATCGGTTTTCCACCACGACTATTTACTGTTAATTCAGTTGATGGAGGATTTGAGATAAATTTATTTTTTTATAAAAAGAATGATATGAATAAAATTAGTTGGGAAATAATAAAAACTTGGAATATAAATATCCCAGAAAGAAAAGGTAGCGGTACAGAATATTGTTTTGCAATAGTTCCACTAGGTGGGTACGTCAAGTTAGCAGGAATGATTGATGAAAGTATGGATGGAACCATTCAAAATGAGCCACATGAGCTTATGAGCAAACCAGTATGGGCTCAAATATGGGTAATGAGCGCAGGTGTGATAATGAATATATTATTAGCTTTTGTTATTTTTACATCTCTTGCTTGGTATCAAGGAGTCCCAACTTCAGAAGATAAGCCCGTTATATACAGTGTTGAAGAAGATTCTCCAGCTGACAATGCAAATCTTATTTCTGGAGATAAAATAATTAAAGTTAATGATTATAATATTAGTACTTGGTCAGATCTTTCAAGTGCAATTCAAGAAAAACCAAATGAATCAATAAATATAACATATGCTAGAGGTGGGCAAGAAAGCTCTGTAGATATTTATACAACATTTAGAGTTTTTCCTATAGATGGTAAATTAGATACTCTTGGCATGATTGGAATTGCTCCAGAGTTGATTTATAAACCAATCGGTATAATTAGAGCTTCTCAATTAGGTGTTACCTCTACAGTTGGTGGTCTTGGATTAGTTGTGTTATCAATAAAATTATTAATTTCTGGTCAAGCATCTATGGGAGACCTAGGTGGCCCTATATTAATAGCCCAAATTGCTGGTGAAACTGCAAGAGCGGGACTTATTTCATTATTTGGATTTATGGCTATCATAAGTTGTAATTTAGCTTTTATCAATTTTTTACCTATTCCTGGATTAGATGGTGGTCATGTGTTTATTATTTTAGCCGAATCACTTTTAAGAAGAAAATTCACATTAAAAACAAGAATGATAATTCAACAAATAGGAATGGCATTTTTATTATTATTGATGGCCACAGTTATGATTAATGATATAGGGCGATTATTTACAAATTGATTTCTTTTATTTTTAATAACATGGATCCGTATTGTAATTTTATTTTTATTTGAACTGGGATCTTCTTTTTATCATTACTAAACCAAATTATCATATCGCCTTTATTTTTTAATAAAGTGCTTCCTTTTCGGAATGGTTTTACAACTAAACAATTGAAAGAACCATGAATAGTATTTATAATTTCTTCGGATTTAGTGATTATCTGAATAGGCGTTATTTTCTTTCCCCCAAATGTATTTACTTTAATTGTCTCTCCAATTATTAATGGTTTTGTTCGAAGAACATAAAATAGCGAATATGGATCATAAACATATCCTTCAATATTCGTAGTATCATTATTTGTTACTGAAATAAATTTTTCATGATCAATTATTGTTTTTGATTCTTTTGAATAACTCCCTTGATTTATATTTTTTAGTATTTTTTTTGAAAATAAATCCTTGCTATCTAACCAGGTGTCAATCTGATCATCAATGGAATATATTGAACTAAACGGAAAAGAGGTTTTCGCTATAAATCTTATATGAATTTCATTGGAATTATTATTGTTATTATCATTTAAAACTTCTAAGAATGCTTTACCAGCTTTAATCCCTGCAAAAGAAACATCGTAAATTAATTTTTCTCCAATATTAAAAGGCATCTTTTCACCAGCATGAATTATTGCTAATAGATATATAGGTATTATGATCAAACTTTTCATTATCTTAAAATTTGAAATTGATCATTTTTTAATATATATATTGTTGATCCCGTTGTTGTAGGTAGCACACCTGCATTTATGATAATATCAACTTCTTTTCCAAATTCATCAATCATCTCTTCTGGATTTATCATTGGTTTCCTTCCGTGTCGGTTAACACTTGTCGTTGTAATTGGATATCCTATTTTTGATACCAGTTTAGGACCTATGGTATTATTTGGTACACGATACCCAATTAAATTATTATCACCCATAATAGATTTATGAACAATACCATCGATACTTGGAAGAATGAATGTAGTTTTCTTATTAATGTTTTGTTTAACAAACTTCTTTTTTTCTTTTGATAATATTGCAAAGCGAGATAATTGATCAAAGTTTTTCACAACTATACTCATCGGAGAGCTTCTTCTTTTAATCCTATTTAATTTTTTAATTGCTGCTGCATTCCTTGCATCAACACCAAAGCCATATAGGGTATCAGTAGGATATATTACTACTTTACCGCAATCAAGTGAATGTTTGCAAATAGAATATATTTCTGGATGATCTATAGGAATATTTTTTATCATAATAAATTAAGATGGTTTTGTTTTCCATCGTCTATGGAACCAAAAATATTGATCGGGATATCTTTTTATAATATTCTCAAGCAAATGAGTATACGATATTGTGATAGATTCAACATCTGATTTATTTTCTGTTTTAACCGGTACAATATTTATTACATATTTATTTATACTTTTCATATGACAGGTAACAAATATAATTGGAGATTTAGATTTTAAATGAAATAAAGCAGCACCTTTTGGGGTAGATGCTTTTACTCCAAAAAAATTAATAAATACTCCACTTTTTTTTGCGTCCTGATCACTAGCTAGAGCTAAAATATCATTATTTTCCAAAGCGCTATACATCAATTCAAGAGAGGATTTTCTTGGTAAAATATTTATACCATTATTTTTTCGTATTTCATTAATAAATTTATCTGCGCCAATATTTTTTTGTTTTTGCCCAATGAGCAATAATGGATATTGATTTATACCAAACCAAGCTAATAGTAGTTCCCATAACCCAAAATGACCAGAAACCAATAGTACACCCTTATTTTTGCTAAGCGCCTTCTGTAAATACTGCTCCCCATTAACAGAAATATTTGCACCTGAAATACTTTTTGGTAAAGATAGAAATTGCATGGAACTATATATGAAAAATCTGTATGTATCTTTTAATATGTTCTCTATTTCTTCTTTTGATAATTTGGGTAATGCAATAGTTATATTTCTGCGTGCTTCTTTTTGCCTTACTTTTAGAATATGATAGCAAATAAATCCAAATTTATTTGCAAAATTAAATTGTGTACTTGGTTTTAAAGATTGCACAAAATTTGATAGTAGCTTCAATAAATTATATGTTATACGATATTTAAGCTTCATTTGATGAATTGTGTGGTATGTTTTTACTGAATCTAAGGTAATTTCTTATAGGTCAATATTGAATTTCCAAGGAATTTTGATTAAGATAAACAAACAAATACTTTTTTTAGCATTTTTTTATTTTATTAGTGCTACAAATATATATTCTGCTGATCAAGTAGTATATCGCGTACCTATTCAGGGAGTTATTGATCTTGGTTTACCAACTTTTATTGAAAGAATTATTAGTGAAGCTGAAAAAAATCAGGTTCAAGCAATAATTTTTGATATTGATACATTTGGTGGACGCGTTGATGCAGCAACACAAATAAAAGATGCGATTCTTGATTCAGATGTTCCAACTGTAGCATTTATAAATCGAAGAGCAATTTCTGCCGGCGCTTTAATTTCTTTATCTTGTGAAAAAATATATATGACTGGGGGCGGAACCATTGGCGCTGCAACGGCTGTTGATATGTCAGGAAACAAAGCATCAGAAAAAGTGATTAGCTACATGCGAGAAGAAATGGCATCAACAGCAGAGAATCGTAATAGAAATACAGATATTGCAAAGTGTATGGTAGATGAAGAATTATCATTTACCCATGTTGTTATAGATAATGATTCAGTAGAGGTCACCGATCTTGAGGGAAGAAAAGAAGGGAAGCTTATAACATTAACAACTGAGCAAGCTCTAAAATACAAAATGGCTGATGGATCTGCAGAAGATTTTGATGAACTATTAGAATTAATTGAGTTGCCTGATGTTGAAGTAAAAACTTTATCAGAAAATTGGTCTGAAAATTTAGTGCGTTTTTTAACAAATCCAGTTGTTGCTTCTTTATTAACAACTTTTGGTTTTTTAGGTATACTATTTGAGTTGCAAAGCCCTGGTTGGGGAATTCCCGGTACATTTGGTGCTGTATGTTTAACTTTATCATTAAGCGCTTCAGTAATTGTAAAACTAGCAACCAAGTCAGATTTGCTTATCGTTCTAATTGGAGTTGCTTTTTTGATGGTTGAGGCATTCTTAATACCAGGATTTGGTATAGCTGGGCTTGCAGGTATTATAGTAATTTTATGGGGTTTATATATGTTGTTATTACCAGATGTTCCTGTATCTCAAGAAATATATGACGCAGCAATGACCGGATTAACTATTGGATTAATAGGTGGTATATTTGCTTTAATTCTTTTGTTTAGAATGATGATAAAAACAAAATTTTGGGTGAAATTAACTTCTCCACAAATTCAAAGTAATGAAGAAGGCTATAATTCTTCGCTAGGATTGGAACACCTTATTGGAGAAACTGGTTTAGCAACTTCTGATTTAAGACCATCAGGGTGGGTGGTCGTAAATAATACAAAAATATTTGTTGTAACGGAGGGAGAATTTGTTGATAAAGATCAACAAGTTACTATTATGTCAGTAGATGGCAATCGCGTTGTTGTAAGATCTTATTTAAATGAATAACTAGGAGTATATCATGGTCAGTTATGTAATGTTGGTATTTATTTTATTATTTATTCTATTATTTTTCTATTTTGTGCCGTTAGGATTATGGATTCAAGCTGTTGTGAGTTTAGGTGTGGGACGCATAACTATTATTGACCTCATACGAATGCGACTACGTAAAATTGCTCCCAGGCTTGTTGTAGATGGAGTAATCAATAGTCATAAATCTGGATTAAATAATATAACAACTGATATGCTTGAAACACATTATTTAGCAGGTGGAGCAGTGCCCAATATAGTATCTGCTCTTATTGCTGCAGCAAAGGCAAACATTCCATTACCTTTTGAAACAGCCACAGCAATTGATTTAGCTGGACGGGATATTAATGCAGCTGTTGAAACTAGTGTAAATCCAAAGGTTATAGATGCGCCAAGAGACGGTTATTTATCTGCCGTTGCTAAAGATGGAATTGAATTAAAAGCTCGCGCAAGAGTAACTGTGAGAACTAATATACCAGGTTTAGTTGGTGGAGCAACAGATGATACTATTATAGCTAGAGTTGGCGAAGGAATTGTAAGCGCGATTGGTTCATCTTCTAAATATCAAGCTGTTCTTGAAAATCCCGATAATATATCTCGTGCGGTTTTACAAAAAGGTTTAGATGCAGGAACGGCATTTGAAATTCTTTCTATTGATATAGCAGACTTAGATGTTGGTAAAAATGTTGGGGCAAAACTACAAATAGACCAAGCAGAAGCCGATTTGCGAATCGCACAAGCTGAAGCTGAAACTCGAAGAGCCATGGCTGTAGCGGAAGAGCAAGAAATGATCGCAAGAGTTCAGCAAATGCGTGCGAAAGTTGTAGAAGCAGAATCTGAAGTACCAATTGCAATGTCTCAAGCTTTTCGGGAAGGAAAGTTAGGAGTATTTGATTATTACAATATGCGTAATATTGAAGCTGATACGGGTATGAGAGATTCTATTGCAGGAAGTAAAGAGTCTGATTCAACTTCTCAACCAGGGTCTGAAGACAATTAGATGGAAGGATTAGCATACTGGATATTTATTGGAGCGCTTTATTTTTTATCTTCTTTTATGAAGCGAAAACAGCAAAAATCCGCTCGCAATAAATTGGATTTAGAGGATACTTCTTTTAATAAAAGTGATTTTAAAGAAAATGAGCCAGAGAGGATGGATGATTTCTTTGATCAGTTAAAAAACTATGGAAAAGAATTCTTGGACTTAGGTGATGTTGAACAAGAAAATGAAGATTATGTCGTACAAGAAGAAGATATTAATAAAGAAATAGAAACAGCACCATTAGAAGAAATATCAGAAACGGCTTTCGAGGATCTGTCAGAAAA
>SGYN01000041.1 GCA_004321715.1 bacterium
CAACAGTTAGAGCAAGTGTGGGAAATTATTTGGTATCTAAATACATTAAAGAAAATACTAATTGCAAAGTCATTTTCAATGGAGATGGCAGCGATGAAGTTTGCTGTGGATACGTCTATCTTAAAAATGCTCCATCTATAAATGAACTTCAGAATGAAAGTGAACGTTTGATTAAAGAAATATTTTATTTTGATGTGCTACGCTCGGATCGAAGTATAAGCTGTAATGGATTAGAAGCTCGAACTCCATTTTTAGATAAATCATTTGTTAAATATTATTTATCGATACCAGCTGAATTAAAACAATTTGATGGTATTGATAGATTAGAAAAGCACTTATTAAGAAAAGCTTTTCATGGATATGACATCCTACCAAATGAGGTTCTTTGGCGAAGAAAATGTGCTTTTTCTGATGGTGTGAGTTCACAAAATAATTCTTGGCATAAAATTATACAAAATCATATTGATAAAATTATTACTGATAAAGAATTTAATGAATTAAAGGACACATACGATCATTGTCCACCCCAGTTAAAAGAAAGCTACTACTATCGTAAGGTATTTGATTCATTTTTTCCTAATCAGCATAAATTAATTCCACATTTTTGGATGCCTAAATGGACTAATGTAACAGATCCATCAGCTAGGGAATTAGAAGAGTATTCAGAATAAAAGTACTAACTTGATTTAATAACTATACATAATTGAAAAAATAAATAAATCACTTCCTGAAATAATTTATTAATTTAATATTCAAGATATGAAAAGTAATAAAAAAGAAAAACTGGGAGTACTTATTCCTGGGATGGGAGCTGTTGCAAGTACATTTATCTGCGGTGTAATTGCCTGCAACAAAGGTTTAGCTAAACCCATTGGGAGCATGAGTCAAATGGGCTCAATCAGGTTAGGGAAAAGAACGGAAGATAGATCACCCATAATTAAAGATTTTGCTCCCTTAGCTGATTTGGACAACCTTGCCTTTGGCGGTTGGGATATTGCTGATGAAAATGTTTATGAAATAAGCATTCGTTCTGAGGTTTTAGATAAAAACTTATTAAATGATCTTAAATCAGATCTAGAATCAATAAATGTATATAAAGCTGTTTTTGATGAGAAATTCGTAAGGAGATTATCCGGCAATTGGATAAAGAATGGGAAAAATAAGATGGATCTTGCGGAACAGGTAATGGATGATATAAAACATTTTAATAAAACGACTGGTGCAACTTCCAATGTTATGATATGGTGTGGTAGTACTGAAGTATATATGGAGCCATCTGATGTTCATTCTAGTCTTTCAAAATTTGAAGAAGGACTTAAAAATAATCATCCTGATATTTCACCAAGTATGATCTATGCATATGCTGCTATAAAGCTAGGTATTCCATATGCAAATGGAGCTCCAAATTTATCAGCTGATATTACAGCGCTTGAAGAACTTGCAAATCAAACGAAAACTCCTCTTGCAGGTAAAGACTTCAAAACTGGACAAACGTTAATGAAAACGATTTTAGCTCCTGGGTTAAAAGCTAGACAATTAGGGATTAGCGGATGGTTCTCAACAAATATTCTTGGCAATAGAGATGGAGAAGTTCTTGATGATCCAGATGCATTTAAAACAAAAGAAGAGAGTAAACTTAGCGTATTAGATACAATATTAGAGCCTGAAAGAAATCCAGATCTGTATAATGATTTATATCATAAAGTAAGAATTAATTACTATCCTCCAAGGGGTGATGATAAAGAAGGGTGGGATAATATAGATATATTTGGTTGGCTAGAATATCCAATGCAAATAAAAGTAGATTTTTTATGTAGAGATAGCATTCTAGCAGCACCAATTGTACTTGATTTAGTACTTTTTCTTGATCTTGCAAAAAGATCTGATATGAGTGGAATACAAGAATGGTTATCCTTTTATTTTAAAAGTCCTATGTGCTCTCCTGATCTCGAACCTGAGCATGATTTATTTGTACAGCTTGCAAAATTGAAAAATACCTTGCGTCATATCATGGGTGAAGATCTGATAACTCACCTAGGCTTGGATTATTATAAAAGCTAATTAATTGAAACTAGTTATAATCGCAGCTGGTAGAGGGTCAAGATTATCATCTATATCTGAAGGTATACCAAAAATATTAATTGAAGTCTATAATAAAACATTATTAGAACATCTTATACATAATTGTGTATTGGTGGGTATTTCAGATATAGTAATAGTAACAGGTCACAACTCATTAATGATTGATGATTACATATCAAAGAAAAAGTTCAGAGTAAATATTGAATTAATATATAATGCTGATTGGGAATTACCTAATGGGGTCAGTGTTTTAGCATCAAAGAATAGTATTCCTAAAGATGATGATTTTATGATTTCAATGAGTGATCATTATTACAAAGATGATTTATTATTAAAGATTAAAAATAGTGAATTATCAAAAACAATAGTAAATGTCGGTTCAGATTATAAAATAGATATGATTCATGATTTAGATGATGGCATGAAGTTGCAAATTGATAAAGAATCAAATTTAGTAAATGCAATGTCAAAAGATTTAATGAATTATAATGCAATAGATTGCGGTTTATTTAAATGCAAATATGAATTTTTCTCTTTTCTTCACAAAGCGAAAGAAAATGGAAAATATTCATTATCTGATGCATGTAATATGATAATCAATAATCATTGTCTTGGTGGTGTCAATATAGAAGATAGTACATGGCTTGATATTGATACTCCAGATGCATTGAATTATATAAATAATAATCGAAATTTATTTGAATAATTAAATAACACTTTAAATAATTGAATATATACTATTACGCTAACCAAGTATATCAATATGGTCATATAAAACCTATTTTTGACCAAACTGGAGGAACATACGTAGTCAATAAATTGAATCGGTTGCTAAGATTCAAATTTTATATGACTAACTCTTTATCAAACACAAATAAAAGTATGTTCTTAAATACTCCTCCTGTTATAATTAGAGACCTCAGAAAAGATTTAGATCTTAATGGAATTATAGTTTCGTGTTCAAATACGGTAATAAAAAATAATGAAGAAGAATCAATTTCAATATTTATTGGGCATGGTGCTGGAGACAAAAAGTATGGTGGTTCTGCACACGACTTGGAGACATATGATTATCATTTTATATCAGGTAAAAAACATTTACATAAAATAAAGGATGTAGGTATACATATTGATGATGAGAAGCTTATCAAAATAGGATATCCAAAGTTTGATGAATATTTCAATAATCAAATTAATAAAGATAAATATTTAAAATATTTAGGAATAAAAGATACCACTAGAAAAAATATACTATATGCACCTACATGGGAATGGGGAGATGGAACATTAAAAAGGTTTGGTAAGAAATTTTGCCGTGAAATAAGTAATGAACATAATCTAATCATTAGGCCTCATTTTGAAGATAGAAATCATATAGTAAAATTAAAAACATGGGCGAGATTTAACGGATTACAGCATGTTTATTTTTCGAATCCAGCAAAAATAATTAAGAATAATTCAATGTATGATTTTGCAATTTCTGATCTATTAATCAGCGATACATCCTCTATAAATTATGAATATTTAATTACACGAAAACCAATCATTATTGTTGATAATAATTATGATGAACTACACGAAATGCCATCAGATTTAAATATTTTGGATATCGTACAAAAGTATAATGGTAACAAAGATAATATTTCTTTGATGATTGAGAATGAACTAAGTAATAATAATTATGAACAATATAATACAATGCTACATAACTGCTTCTATTTTAACGATGGCAAAAGTGCAGAAAGAGCAAGTGATTTCATACAATCATTAACAATATGAAAGAATTGATTAATCCTTATGCTAATGCTCTAGATGGGTTAGAAATTAATAATCCTGTGACAGCTTTTTTTAATTTCTGTAAAGAAAGAGAGAGAATTCGTTTAAAAAGAGAAAGTGGAACTTCATTTCCATGGACAGATGATCCAATATTTCAAAAAGGAAGATTTCTTAATGTGTTCCGTGAAGATGATCGTGGCAGTAAAGCAATACTAAAGTTTGCAAATAATTTAGATAAAGACTTACCAACATTAATTCATGCTTTATTTTTTTCTAGATGGTGCAATAGACAAGAAACTCTTGATCAACTTTCATCATCAATATTATCAAAGCCATCAAAATTAATAGATATATTAAAAACTCATGATCCATGGTGCAATAAGACAGCCTACCCTGTTGAACCAGTTCAATGGAATGGAGAAGAATATAATCGATTAGATTCAGCAACTAAACTTTTTGAAAAAATAAAAGATCCACTAACTAATACGATTATTGAAGCTAATGGTGATGTGATTAAAGCTACAAATTTGGTAAATAATTATTTTCAAATGAAAAATGATTTCCCAATATTTATGGCGGTCATTGATATAGCCTGGTTTAGACCAGATATAATTGATCCAGCTAGTCATGTACCCACTGGAATTGGAGCAGTAGCTTTTTTAGATAGACTTCAAAAATATTTTGGACTAGATAATCATGAGCAAACTTGTGATCGAATGATCGAAATACAGAATAAATATTGGCCTGAAGCTAAACGAGCATTTCAGCCAATAGATATTGAGTATCTTTCATGTGAATGCAGGAAATATTATAGCTATATAAATGGGACAAAATTATTTGAAGGAAAAAACATATTTCATCCTAAATCGTAATTATTTTAAACCATTAATGTCATTAAAAAATTGCGATTCATCATATTTATTCTTTATAGCATTTGTTTAATTTGAATATAATCACCTGAAGTTTGAAGAATTACTGTAACAGAAAATTCTTCACGATTCCGCCAAAACCAACCATGATACCCATCAAACTCTGCTTGCAACTCTCCACTGTCTGACTGAACCATCCTCCCTTTTTTATAACTTATAAATTTCTGAGATCCTTTATATCCATCACCATGTAAATTATAATTTAGTCCACCCTTTATCGTTTTCCATTCATATTGGACCAAAGATCCGCTTTTTATTTCTAGTTTAATTTCAATTGCTTTCCCTGGCTCTATTGTAATCTCTACTACATCATTATTTATAGTATTATTTACCATTGCTTTATCTAAAGAATCACTATCTATTGAAGAAGTATTATTTTCTTGAGATAATTCATTTTGAGATTCTTCTAAAAGACTCATTTTAATATCACCCATTTCCTTCAATCCTAACAGCTTTCCAACACCAGTTGGATCTGTTCCATATTCTGCAGGGAGAATCACCATTACTAATAATATAATTGTCACTAAAATTGCTATTATAGTGGATTTCAAAAGTTGTGCTGATGTAGGTAAATCTTTTTCAGTTGGTTGCTGTGCATTAAACATTATTTTCCCTAATCAAGAATTAAAATAACCAATTAGTTGATTCCCTGTTAACATAAATCCTAATATCATCAATACTATATTGGTAGAATAAGAATACGTAATAAAACTAGGTTGTTTACGCCAGTAACTTATTAATATCAGAATTGCAGATAATGCTAATAACTGACCAATTTCTACTCCAACATTAAATGCTATTAAGTTTGTTAATAAACCATTCGGATCCATATCAAATTCAATAATTTTTGTTGCTAAACCAAAGCCATGAAACAATCCAAAAATTAATGTAGTTATTTTTGTATTTGGCTGCATTCCAAACCATTGTTGATATGCACCTAAATTATCTAATGCCTTATACACGACAGATAATCCAATTATTGCATCAATTATATATGCATTAATATGGATATCAGCGAAAACACCAAATATTAGCGTAGATGAATGACCAATTGCAAAAAGGGTAACATATATACCAATATCTCTTAAACGATAAAGAAAAAATATAACACCTACAAGAAACAGGATGTGATCGTACCCTGTTACCATATGCTTTGCACCTAAATACATAAATGGCACAAAATTAATTCCATTTATTTGTTGAATGTACCCTTGATCACCTGTAGCAACACCATGAGCAAATAGTGAGACATGAATGAATATAAAGAATAAAAGGTTTTTCATTTTATTCTATAAATATTCATTCAAATTGTGAGGGATCCAAACGAATTAAAGATATAGCACCACCATCATTTCCTTCTCTAAATCCATACCCACCTACGACAATATCGCCATCTTCTAATTCAATAATTGATTGATTTACTTGGTACAATTGTATACTAAAAATTATTGTACCCTCATCATCTATTTTTGTTAAAAAAGAACGCTCATCAATTAAATAATATCCACCTCTTGAAGAAGCAGTAATATCGTAATACCCATAATTACTTCCTTCTTCAACAAAACAATTTTGCCATTGAGTTCCACCAGATTGATTCTTTTTTATGATTGAATTTGCTCTCCAGCTATTACAAAATCCTACAGCAGCATATCCTCCACTTGGTGATTCTACTACAGAATAAAGTAATGCATCACCAACCGATTGATTCTTCTTCTTCCATAATTGTCCACCATCCGCATTTGTTTTTACCATAAAATTATTATATGCACCATGCTGCGTACCTGAATAGCCGGCAAAGACAAGGTTCCCATCCGATGTTTCAATAACGGAATAGCCTTCATTTGCATCAGAACTTGAAAAAGTTTTACTCCAAATAAGAGATCCTGTATTACTATATTTTCTCAACAATGCTTTTGAATTCCAACCATCATCATTCCATGTTCCCGTTAAGACATAATTTCCATCTTGAGTCTCGATAACGCTTCTTCCCCAATCATTATTTTCTTCATTACCAAATAATTGTTCCCATTCAATTGCACCATTACTATTTGTCTTTACAAGAAATATGTCAGGATAACATGCTGCAGATGTATCGCATTCATAATATCCAGTAGCAATAAATCCGCCATCAGATGTTTGATTCGCGCTATGCAAAGAAGTTGAATTATTGTACACTTGATGCCATTCTTTTTGTCCATTAGAATCTGTTTTAATCAGAAGGCCAACATAGCCAGCTGCTGCACCCGCTATAATAAAACCACCATCTGAGGTAGGCTCAACACTCCATCCTTCATTAAAGTATACTCCATCCGACGAATTAAATGTCCGAAGCCATTTTAGTGTAACTCCATTCAGTGTATATTCACAACTTCCATCATCATTGGTAGCCACATTACTATAATTTGTTGCTAGACTATCTGTGCATCCATTTACATTATTTCCATCGCTATTTTCATCGCAATAAAAAGAAATGAAAATGGATATTATAATTATTATGATTTTTTTATTTATTACTTTCATAATTACATGCTCAAATAAATTTAGTCTTTTATAATAAAACTGATATATCCCGACCAAATAGTTAGAAGACCAAAAATAATTGGTATTGGTGGTGGTGGACCATAACCTTGCGGATACCCTACCATATGATACACTGCAAGAACAGTTAATAATAAGAAACAGACTGATAAAGCTTTTGTCATTACTCTTTGACCATTAAGCTCTAAAGTTGAACTCGCGAGAATTAAAATAGCAAAAAAAAGATTAAAAGATGCAACAGCTTCATTTGTATTAACGAGCATTAATAATGCGTCATCACTTATATTTGGAATTGCTGCATCGATATTTGCACCAGATACAAACATCCACATTAAAGAGTGTAAGAGCATTAAAACTCCGCAGACTCGTAGAACCATTCTTGGATTAAGAAGTGAATTCATTAACTATTTCCTTTCATTTAATATCTAAATAAAAACAATATTCTAAAAATTTAAGTCTCATATTAAAGTATTAATATTTTTTTTCATTGATAACTTTTTTATAGTTTATTGGATCAGTGTCGCCTTCAGTATTGATAACCAAAACTGTTGAATTCCTATTTAAGTTAAATTTTTCTTTCAATTCTTGGTAATTAG
>SGYN01000042.1 GCA_004321715.1 bacterium
TACAAACAGTGATAAAAATAGTATTATTTTCATACAAGCCCTCAGGTTCAATTATAAATAACATAATCTTTTTTAAGCATGCTATCAATCCTTTTTGCATTACCTATTAGATTATCCAACTCTGCCCAATATGCCTTGCTGTGGTTTTTTATTCTTGTATGTAATAATTCATGAAGGATAATATAGTCTTGTAGTTCTTTCGGAAGCTGAGCTATTAAAATATTTAAACTGATGTTATTTTTTGAACTACAACTCCCCCACCTTGTCATCATACTTTTAAAAGAAACTTTTTTATATTGAAATCCATGTCGCTTCGCTAGAGTTTTCAATCTTTCACTTAAGTATGCTTTTGCATGCTGTAATTCTGCCTCTGTTAGCCTTTTATCTAATCGTTTAGCCGTTGAGTTAGAAAACTTCCGTATTTGATTCCTTATCCAATCTTTTCGTTGTTCTACAATTTGTTGCGCCTTATCAAATTTTATTCCAACAGGAACTGCTACTCGAACTTTGGAAGGTGGTTTTACTGATATATTGATGTGTTTGGCGCGATAACTACGCTCTAAAAGAACATCTCCAACATTTGGTAAGCTGATTGTTATTGATTTAGCCAACAGTATGTTCTAGTAGGCTACTAATTTCAACTATTAATCTTTCCTCTATAGGTATTTTTGGCATAATAGTAATATTACAAAGTAGTAGCCCTAAATATCTAGAAACAAAAAATCCCACAAATGTGGGGATTTCTTTAAAACAAATTCTTTAATGTTTAATTGGTAAATCTGAATTCCATATGTCTGCTTTCATTAGCCAATTGTTTTTTGAAACTTGCTCCCAAAGTACAATATACTTGCCTGAATCAGTCATTACAATTTCACCTTCATCTTTTACATTCAATAAGAATCTTCCTACTTCTGTAACATACTCTTCATTACCATACATATCTAATGTTGTAAAAACCAAGTCAGTTGATCCAGCTGATATTTCATCAGAAATTGCTTTTTTAATGGACTCTTTTCCTTTAACCATATTAATATTTGGAGGCATCACTAATGCGTCATCCATATGCAAGTCAGCTACACCAGATGCATCCCCATTATTATAAAATTCCATATATTTTTTATTCTGCTTATCAATATGAATACGAGCCTTATTTATATCAAAAGTGGATTTTGACTCACAAGATATAATGAATAGAAAAATAAAAAATATTGAAAAAGTATTATTTATTATTTTTGACATATTGCTTCCTTATTAACACTTAAATCTACATATCTTGCCACAAACAAAAAACCCCACGGATGTGGGGTCTGATATAAATGCCGCATATGTGCTGCACATTATGTATAGAAGGGGTTTTAACAAACCCCTTCTATAATGTATTAATATACTATTCAGGCATTAAACCTAGCTGACTCATCATTGTCATCATATTATAATATTGTGATGATTTAATCATCTTACCATCTTGAAATTGAGCAACTTGACAGCCTTGCATTTCTACTCTTTTTCCAGTGGCAGGAATTTTTGACCCATCTGGCATTTCCATATCGCCAGTATTGACACCAGTCATCTTCATTTCAGTTACAACAGTATCACCAGATTCAACGTGATTTAATGGTTCAACTTTCATATCTGAGAAAGTATTAGTCCAATTTTCCATATCTGCTCTATTTTCTTCGATACCACTCATTACTTGACCTGAGCCCATGTCATGATTAACGCAATCTTCGTGTAGCACTGACATAGCTGTGTCAACATCACTATTGCTCATTGCTTCAAAAAATTTATCTACAAGTTGTGAATTCATTATATTTTTTCCTTTATTTGTTAAAATTAAACGCGAAAAATTATATTAAATCTAAAAAAGTTTGGAAGTAAAATTTGTTAATTATTTATTAAAAAATAATAAACTATAGTTTAATTATAATCTAGAAACAAAAAACCCCACGAATGTGGGGTTTAATGATTTCAGTTTTAAATCATTTTACAAAAATTGCGATTGCATTTAACTCTTTCTGCTTTTCATGTCTTGAAGATGCACCATTCTCATTATAGCTAAAGTGTTGTTTAATGTTTGTAGATATGTTTTGAATAACTACACCATTTGCTCCTAATAAAGCCGCTTCTTTTTTTAATCTTTCCAATGCTTTATTTGTTTTTTCTTGATGAGTAAGCTCAATAGAAAAGTCCTTATATGCTAAATCACTACTAGATTCGATAATTGCAATTTTTTCATAGTTGTCAGGATAATCAGTATAAACTTTTACATCAGCATAATTTATAGGAGTTTTTTTATCACCAATAATGACATGAGAGACTGGATAACATGCTTTTGTTACAAACAATGATAATGTAAATAAAAGAATTGGTATATATTTACTCATAATAGCAATATTACAAAGAAGTAGTCCTAATGTCTAGAAACAAAAAAATATCGGGGTGTGGGGCTTGATGTTGGAAATATATAATTAATTAAAAAGGAGTTTAATTTCAGCATCCTTATAGTAAACAATTATAGACTTTTCTTCATTAGGGATAATTAATCTACCTAATTGGTCTATTTCAAGGTCTTCAATATTGACAGCTTTTGGGTAGAGGTCAAGGTTATAATTTGTTCTATCATATTTCATTACAGCTCCAGTGGCAAAATCAACTACCCAACCTATAATGCCAGTAAGATTTAGAATTGCAATTGTATCAAATGATCTACTCAAAACAAAAGTTCGTTTTTCATAGCCCTCTAAAGTAAGTGATATTCCCTTTTCATTAAATCCTGATTTCTTTACGGTTATTGTAGCCGGCGTTTTACCCACGTTTAAACCACCATCATAAATTATTGCACCTTCTGGATTAGAATTAATATAGATATCCTGTGAAGTTCCAGAAATAAGTGTGGCACAACTCACTCCAAATATTGTAATTAGAATTATAATAAATATATTTACTAATATTTTCATATCGAACTCATTATCCAAATCTACCTATAATCAAACAAACTAAAAAACCCCACTAAACAGCAGGGTTTCCTTGCGGAGAGGGTGGGATTCGAACCCACGAACAGGCTATAAACCCATTACTCCATTAGCAGGGGAGCGCCTTCAGCCGCTCGGCCACCTCTCCAAAATTTGTTAAAAAGATAATATTTGAAATTACCGCTGAAATACAGTTAGAAAAACAATTTCATAATGCAGTTAATTACTCTTCATTAAGCAGTTTGCCAATTTGATTGATTAAATTAGGAATACCTTCTTTACTCACAGATGATATGGTTAAATAATTATCTATTTCAGACCATTTATTATTATCAATCTTAGTATCAATTTTTGTACGAACTATTAGATATTTTCTTTTTTTAAGATCTGGGTTGTAATTCAGTAGTTCTTTTTTTAATAATCTATAATTCTCTATTGGATTTTCGTCTGCCGTATCAATAAGAAATAATAGAATTTTAGTTCGTTCAATATGTTTTAAAAATTGATAACCCAATCCTTTTCCCTTGCTTGCCCCTTCAATTAACCCTGGTATATCGGCCATTACAAATGATTTATATTCTCCATATTTAACAATTCCAAGATGTGGTTGTAGTGTCGTAAATGGGTAATCATCTATTTTAGGTGTAGCAGAGGAAACGGAAGATAATAATGTAGATTTACCCGCATTAGGTAATCCAACCAATCCAACATCTGCTAAAACTTTTAATTCAATTGTAAACTGTTTCTTTTCTCCTGCTAAACCTTTCTGTGCATACCTTGGTGTCTGCCTTGTTGAAGATTTATAATTAACGTTTCCTTTTCCACCCTTTCCGCCTATGCATGCAATAAATTCTTCTCCATCGGAAACTAAATCTGCATTTACAGTATTGTTGCTTACTTCGCTAATTATAGTACCCAAGGGCACGGGGATTCTTATATCTTGACCATTCTTTCCAGTTTTTCTACTTGTAGTGCCAGAATCACCATTTTCAGCTTTATATGACTTTTTATAGCGCATATCCTGCAACGTATGCAGATTGCTATCTGCAACAAATACAACAGATCCTCCCTTTCCACCATCACCACCATCAGGGCCACCTTTTGGAACAAATTTTTCTCTTCGAAATGAAACGCGTCCAGCACCACCATGACCGCTTTCACATTCTATTTCTGCATAATCTATAAACATAAGTACAAAAAAATAAAAAGGTGCATAAAGACACACCTTTTTAAATACATTTTAAACTATTTCAAATTTATTATTGGTAAGACTCCCATTTCTTTTCAAGATCTGGATCATTCATTGTTTCAAGAATATAATCACAGAACTCTCTACCATTCGCACCATCATCTCTACCTGTCATGGTTAGTTTCTTTTCAAATTGTCCAGTCATATCCAATGCCATTTCTAGATGTTTTCCCTTTTCTGGAAATCCAATATGACGAAGCATCATTGCTCCAGCACGAACCATACTTGATGGGTCTGCATATTGCGCTCTACCCTCATCAACCATCCTGGGTGCTGAACCATGTATTGCTTCAAACATTGCATATTTATTACCAATATTTGCAGAACCTGCCGTACCTACTCCACCTTGAAATTCAGCAGCTTCATCTGTTAAGATATCTCCATAAAGATTGGGAAGCGCCATAACACGGAATTGTGTACGACGTTTTGGATCAATTAGTTTTGCTGTCATGATATCAATGTACCAATCATCAACGTTTATATCCGGATATTCCTTTGCTATATCATATCCAATCTTTAGAAATTTTCCATCCGTTGTTTTAACAACATTAGCTTTAGTCACAAGCGTTAGTTTATCAATATTATTTTTATCCGCATATTCAAATGCAAGTCTAAGTAAACGCTCAGAGCCCTGTGTAGTAGTTACTGTGAAATCAAGAGCTAAATCTTCTGTTACATCAACTCCATTACTCCCTAACGCATAAGCGCCTTCTGTATTCTCTCTAAAAAAGACCCAATCAATTCCATCTTTTGGTACTCGAACTGGTCGTACATTCGCAAATAAATCTAATTCTTTGCGCATGGCTACATTTGCACTTTCAATATTAGGCCAAGGATCTCCTTTTCTTGGTGTCGTAGTTGGTCCTTTCAATGTAACATGGCATTGCTTTATTTTCTCGAGCACGTCATCGGGAATTGCCTGATTAACATCAGCTCTTTTTTCAATTGTTAAATCATCGATAACATGAAACGTTATTTTTCCTTTGGATAACTGTTCAGATAATAATGTTTCCAATACTCTTTGGGCTTCTGCAGCTATAGAAGGCCCAATTCCATCCCCACCTATAATTCCAATTTTTAATGATTCTAATTCTGCATAGTTTGTTTTTTCTTGACCATGCTCCATTCGTTCAATACGAGCAAGTTGATTTTCTAAGAGTTTTTTAAAATGTTCACTTGCTGTATCAATATTATTATTCGACATATTTATTTCTCACTTTTTGCAGTATCTACTGTTTTCTGTTTCTTGATCTTTTTATCAGACTTTTTCTTTGATTTTTTATTATTTTTCTTTTCTTTTGGAGAATCTTTATAATCAGTTAAATAAAATCCTGATCCTTTAAATATTAATCCAGATCCACCACTAATTAGCCTCTTTACGCTACAATCTTCATCCTTGCAATGAGGATAAGTAGTTAAAGGCGCAGATGACATCGGCTGAAAATGTTCAAACCTTTCACCGCATTCATTACAAATGTAGTCGTATGTTGGCATAAAATTACGTTAAAATGTTCTTTTTGCAGAAATATCTGCAAAAGAATATAAATTAGTTTATTTACTTAATTTAGACTTTAACGCTGTATATACAACTTCGGGTACATAAGTAGACATATCTCCCCCTAATGCAGCAATTTCTTTAACTACTGTAGAGTTTAAATGCATGTACTTCTCATCTGGCATCATAAATAACGTACTAATTTCGGGTGCCAAAGAGCGGTTCATTAATGCCATTTGAAATTCATATTCAAAATCACTAATGGAGCGCAGTCCGCGGATTAATGCTACGGAATTATTATCTCTCGCAAAATTAACAATGAGCGATTCTGTTGTATGAACTATTACATTATTTAAATGCGATGTTGAATCTTTTATCAGATCAATTCGTTCATCAATTGTAAATAGAGAATTTTTTCTTGGATTGTTTGCAATAACAATCATGACTTGATCAAAGAGCGTTGCTGCTCTTTCTGCTATATCTAAATGACCGTTTGTTATTGGATCAAAGGTTCCTGGGTATATTATATTCTTCATACAGTTTTAGTCCAAATAGTAACTATTGTTTCTCCATAGTTTCTTGATACCCCACCCGATGGAATATCGTCTCTTTTTGATGATTCTAAAATAAATCTACCATCTTTTAACAACGAGCTGAAACATTTTTTCGCAAGTTGGTCAATATTTATTTTTCCATATGGTGGGTCTGCAAATATAATATCATATTGATTTTGTTGCTTTAGGAACTTATCCCATTGACTGTAATACACGTATGATTTGACTTCGTTATTTAGTTTATTACTATTTGTTTTTATCAAATCAATTACTTTTCTATTATTATCCACAAATGTAAGAATAGATGCCCCCCTACTAGCTGCTTCAAATCCTAGTATTCCGCTTCCGGCAAACATATCTAACACTGACAATCCTTGGAGGCTTCCTAATATGTCAAATATACTTTTTCTAATTCTAGATGATGTAGGACGATATGAAAGACTTTTGCTCGTTTTAATGTTTAATCCTTTATATCGTCCTGATAGGATATTCATTGTATTTTGATATTATCTACAGTTTCAAGATTGCTTGGTTTTGACTTCGGGTGTATGATGGATAAATACAACGTTCCTTTTGCTTGTTTTGATTCAGGGTCATATTTATATATAATTTTTCTAAATAATAAGTTATTCGCAATACTTGATATATCATTTATCATATTTATTACAGATTCTTCATCCGAGTTCAGTCCAATGATAATAGGCGTTTGTACTCGATCACCTATTTCTCTATCATTTTTATAAATCATACTTGATATACTGTATTCCGATTTTAATATACTTAAAATAGCAGATACAGGTAGCGCGACTGATTGATTGAGATTTATAAAGTCCTTATATTTTAATTCAATACCTGTATAAAACTTATATCCGCCACAACAATCAATTCGATCTCTTCTTGTTTCAAAAATTGTACCTAAAGATAAGATACTAGCTTTTGCTATATTTTCACCAACGAACTCGAAGTTCAATATATTTTCCAGAGTTGAAGCATACACAATCTTACCAGATCCAAGTATAGAAAACATACTACTAATACCTTGTATCATTGCTTTCGATTGTAGATAAATTATTTCATCTTTAGAAAGAGTATTGCCAAATGGAAGTTGATCTTTTACCAAAGATAATGGGTGCTTATTTTTTGGATAATTTTGCTTGATATCGCTAATTGCATTTATATATTCATATTCCAACTTTGGAGTTTTCTTTTGATTTTTTTCTTTAAGATATATCGTTACACCAAACGACCCAATTAATACAAATGCACTAATAAATGAAATAATATCATCTGTTTTCCATCTTAATTTTACACTTCCAACAATCAGTGATGTTAATTTCTTAAGACTATCCCAAATAAACGTAACAGGCTTTAAGAAAAATTGTATTAAAATAATTAATGGGTTCTTCCATCTTCGTTTTTCTTCTTTAGTTTCATTGGTAATATTTTGTTTTGGAGTTATTTTATTTC
>SGYN01000043.1 GCA_004321715.1 bacterium
TGGACAAGGAGTGGTACAGTACCGTGATGGCTCAAAGTACGCTGGTGCAATCAAAGATAGTAAACGAATTGGTTCTGGATCATTGTATTTTACTGATGGCAAGAAATATATCGGCGAATTTGTAAATAATGAATATAGTGGACAGGGAGAGTTGACTTATCCTGATAGTTCCAAGTACGCGGGTGAATTCAGTGCAAGCAAGTATAATGGCCAAGGGACATATACGTATGCAAATGGTGAACAGTGGAGTGGTGAATGGATAGATGGAGAAAAGTTAACAGGAAAAGGAGTGGTACAGTACCGTGATGGCTCAAAGTACGCTGGTGCAATCAAAGATAGTAAACGAATTGGTTCTGGATCATTGTATTTTACTGATGGCAAGAAATATATCGGCGAATTTGTAAATAATGAATATAGTGGACAGGGAGAGTTGACTTATCCTGATAGTTCCAAGTATAACGGTTTTTTCAGCGCAGGTTTATACGATGGTGAAGGAATATTTTCTTATGTTGATGGAAAGCAATGGGAGGGAGAATGGTTAAATGGACAGAAATTTAATGGTCAAGGTACAATAAAGTATAAGGATGGTAAAGAATGGACAGGTGGTTATAAAAGAGGGAAAATGGATGGAAATGGTATATTAAAATATCCAGATGGTTCGAAATATGTGGGAGAACATAAAGATGGAGAACGAGATGGGTATGGTATATTTACTTATTTTGATGGTAAAAATTGGGAAGGCGAATGGAAAGATGGAAAAAAACATAACGGTAAAGGTACTCTCAAATATGAGAATGGTAAAAATTGGGAAGGACAATGGAAGGATGGGGATAAACTAACTGGAAAAGGGACAATAAATTACGAAGATGGTTCGAAATATGTGGGTGAATATACTGATGGATCATATAATGGCCTTGGAACTCATACTTATCCAGATGGTATACATTGGGAAGGTCAATGGAAGGATGATAAAAGAGTAAATGGAAAAGGTTCAATAAAATATTCAGATGGATCAGCATATGAAGGATCCTTAATTAATAGTGAATATGAAGGAAAAGGTATCTTTACTTATTCTGATGGAAACAAATGGATAGGAGAATGGAAGGAAGGAAAGAAAGTTGCTGGTCATGGTACCATCAAAAATTCAGATGGTTCAACTTATGTTGGCGAATTTTCATATAGAGAATATAATGGTCTTGGAACATATACTTACCCGGATGGCAAACAATATGTAGGTGAATTTAAGGATGGGGAAAGAGATGGTAGAGGTACGTATACATATCCAGATGGAAAACAATATATTGGTGATTTTAAATATGGTGAGAGAAATGGACGCGGAACGTTTATTTATTCTGATGGAAAACAGTATATTGGAGATTTCAAAGATGGTGAACGAAATGGTTATGGAAAGTATTTATATCCTAATGGACAACAGTATAAAGGTGAATTCAAAGATGGGGAAAGGCATGGAATTGGCACGTTAACATATCCAGAAGGAGACAAATGGACTGGAGAATGGAAAGATGGAAATAAATTAACTGGTGAAGGAACAGTTAATTTTGCAGATGGATCTAAATATGTTGGTGGATTAAGAGATGGTATATATTATGATCAAGGGACATATACTCATATGAATGGATTTAAATATATTGGTGAGTTTAGAAATGGTACATTTGTAGGACAAATTCTTTCAGATGGCAATCCTTCATTTTGGGGGAGCTTTGTTGATAACGAGTGGACATATTATGACGAGGATGGTACCATTAAAATTACTAATCTGGATAATAATTGGTTACAGTAGAAGCAATTATTATCCTCCACTTTTCATTATGTGATACAGATCATTTGAATTAACAAATAAATCAGACAATCTTATACTATAATGATTGTATATGATTTTAAAGAAAAGTTCAATATTAAGATCCGTGATTTAAATTATAATCTGGGTAACCTTTACAGGTACAATAGAAAAATCAATAACCAATATTCAATTGATAGTATTAGCATTACTATTGTGCAACAAAGATTTAATTTAATTAATATTAATTCTATTCTTAACTATCAAAAAGGTTTATCAGATAATGATTTTTTCTTTTTCAAGAAAAATTCATTACCAATATCTGAATTAAGCAAACTATACTTGACTCACAGCGTTTATAATAATCTTGATCTACATAAAATGTGTTACGTCTTTTATAAAAATCATAATAATCCTAATTAATATTCAGATCTCTTTAATAACTGAAACATTTCAATAGTTTATAAGTATAATTTTTATAAGTAATTGTGATGTAATCCATTTTAATGGTCTTACATTGTATCATTAATGTATTTTCTATAACAATGAAAATTAGTTTTATGAAAAGAATACTACTATTTCTTACTATATCATTGCCTCTTTTTGGTCAAAACTGGTTTCAATCACGATTAATTGAGAAGCAAATAGACATGGTCATTGAACATTTTAATGAAGATCGTTTTGCTATTGCCGAAACTATTTTAAATAAACTAATGGAGAAGCCCCTTGGTGTTTATGAACCAAAATCAAGGATTATGTTAATGAAAACAACTTATGCGCTTAATAAAAAGGAAGATGTTAAAATTATTGGCCGAAAGTTTTTAGAAGATTTCCCAAAAAATGAGTATGCTAAAGATGTATATTTAAAATTTGGAGACACATTTATTAATGAGCAGAATTTTAATTCAGCTTTTCGTATGTATATTCAAGCACGTACTTTAACTACTAGTGATGAATTTTTAAATTTAGTTGATCAAAGAATATTAAATACAATTCAACTAAATATTCTTCCGACAACAATTTCTGAACTATTAACAATATCTACGAACCCCAATGAAAGAATTATCTGTGCATTGGCAAAGTCATTTAATGATATTTCATCAGGAAACCCTGATGAATGTGCTTTATCTCTTTATCAATTGAATCCTGAAGAGATACCTATAAGCTATTTTGATCTATATGAAAAATTACTGAGAGCATCTTATCAGCCACCAGTAAAAACGATAACTGTTGGTGTTATAATTCCTTTAAGTGGAGATAAGGTCATTCAAGGAAATTCTTTTTTAAGAGGTATGTATAAAGCACTATCTGTATCAATTAATTCAAATAAAAAGATAGCATTTATAATCAAAGATAATCATGGTAGTGAAATCAAAACTATTCGTGCTGTCAAAGAACTTGAAAAGAATCGTGATGTAAAAGCTATTATTGGGCCTATTTCTGAATCTAATGCTATTATTGCAGCAAATAGCCTTCAAGGGAAGAATATCCCACTACTTATTCCAAGTGCTTCATTGGATGAGATAACATCTCTAGGTAATAATATTTATCAGTTAAATTCCAACTTATCAACTCGTGGAAAGATTGCTGCAAAATACATCACTAAAATTTTAGAATTAGATAGTATAGCAGTATTAGCACCAGCTGATAATTTTGGACGTTCTTTAACTGATGCTTTTATAAAAGAAGTTGATCAATTAGGTAAGAAAGTAGTAGGAGTGGAGTGGTATTCAGGTTTACCAACAGATTTAAAACGACAATTTACAAATTTACGTAAAATTGCCTTTGATCTTCAACAAGAAGATAATAATTATGATGAGTATTTAGGAATGGCATTAGATAGTTTAGATTTTCTTTTTGAATTATCAGATGATGAATTATTCGATATTCCTGATGATGAAGATGAAAAATTAACAGCATCTGATTCATCTAAAATAAAACTAAATACTATTCAAGCAATTTATTCTCCAGTGCACCCTGAGCATTTGGCATATATTGGAACGCAATTTCCAATGTACTATTTTGATACTCAGATAGTTGGTAATGATAGCTGGAAAAACCTAGATATTTTAAATCAAAGTAATATTGGACCACATATGGAAGGTCTCTCAATTATTTCAAGTAACTATTCTATTAATATAAAAGATCAAATATATAACCAAGCATTTGATTGTACACAATTAATCTATTCGATTATTAATGAACAAGATAATGGAAGACTTGCTTTAGCAAAAAGGCTTTCAAATTTATCTAATTTTAATGGTGAGTCACATAATATACGGTTTAGTGATTCAAATTTAAATACTTCGTTACAAGTTTTAAGATTTGAGGATAATCAAATTGTTAGGACTGGATATTTTGTTGGTGATTCACTTATATCACTTGAAAGCATAGCTCCTTAAATTTTTAATTTGAGATGATTTCAAATTCATTTTTGGATTTGTCAGATTTATTTAGATCTGAAAAAATCCATGCAGCTTTATCATTAAAGACTTTCAAACATGAAGTAGATGGTAGAAGATTATTAACATCGCTAATTAATTTAAATCCTAATAGGATTGTTAATCCTCAACAAGTTCATTCATCGAACGTGAACATAGTAGATAAACCAGGAAAAAAACCATCTACTGATGCAATAATCAGTTCCTCACAATCATTAGTATTATCTATTCAGGTTGCAGACTGTATTCCGCTATATTTGGCAGATCCAGAAAATAATATAATTGGTATTGTACATGCTGGATGGAGAGGTATTGAGAAAAATATTATAAATAATAGTATTGATAAGATGATAGAGCAAGGTGCGGATAATAAAAAGATTATTGCTTATATAGGACCTTCTATACAACAATGTTGTTTTGAAATAGGGCCGGAAGTAGCTAAAAAATTCCCAAGAAACTTTCAGATTAACGGTAACGCGGATAGATCATTTCTGGATTTACAAGAATTAACAAAACATATTCTTATGAAAAATTCTATTTCATTAAATAATATTATTTCTTCGAAAGAATGTACTAAATGTAATAATGATAAATACTTCTCCTATAGGAATAATGGGACAAAGAGTGGTAGGATGATTGGAGTTATAGGACTAATCTAATGTTTTTATTTTAGTAACTAAATTAAATGCAATATATAGATACACTAATTTTAGCAATTCTTCAAGGATTAACCGAGTTCCTACCAATTAGCAGTTCTGGACATTTAGTAATTGGACAAAAGTTATTAGATATTGATCTACCAGGTAATGCTTTTGAGGTAGTGTTACATATTGGAACTTTAATGAGTGTAGTAACAGTCTTTAGAGTAGAATTAAAAACATTATTGTTTAATTTAAATGATTCTTCTAATAGATATTATATTTCTGCTATTACTATTGGAACCATTCCTGCTCTTTTAGTTGGTCTACTTCTAAAAGATTATATATCATTAATATTTGATAATATTCGATTTGTTTCTGTATCATTGGTTTTTACTGGTGTAATGTTAATTACATCAAAATTTATCATTAAAAGGAATGTCAAGTTGACTTTATTTATTGGAATAGTTATAGGATTAGCTCAGGCGGTAGCTATCATACCAGGGATATCACGATCTGGAACAACTATATGTATGGGTGTTTTAATGGGTTTATCTGCTTCTGAAGCAGCGAAATTCTCTTTTCTATTATCTATCCCAGTTATAATAGGTGCAGGGTTATTAACTGCTATGAATATTGAAACTATACCATTTGGGTTGGATATAATTTTATTAGGAATCTTATTTTCTTATTTAGTTGGTTGGATCTCATTGAAATGGTTACTTACTATATTGAGGACTGGTAAATTATATTGGTTTGGGGTTTATTGTCTGATAATTGGATTATTTGTTTATATGAGTTGATATGAGTACAGTAGGTATAATTTTCATTTTTTATTTACTATTTCTTATAGTTGTAGGTTTGATGACTATCAAATATAATAAGTCTCAAGAGGATTATTTACTGGCGGGTAGAAGACTTGGGCCATGGGTTACTGCTTTCTCAGAGAGAGCTTCAGGTGAGTCCGCATGGCTACTACTTGCATTACCTGGAGCCGCAATATCTGTTGGACTTGGAGAGGCATGGACTGTTATAGGTATAACTGTAGGAATAATCGCATCATGGTATTTGATTGCAGAAAAATTACGTATAGAAACAGAAAAGTATGCTGCTTTAACTATTCCTGGATACCTTCATAAAAAATATAATGATAATTCAAATATTATTAGATTGTTTTCAGCAGTTATTATTGCATTTTTCTTTTTATTTTATGTATCAGCTCAATTTCATGCTTCTGGTAAAGTAATTAATACTCTTTTTGGTCTTTCTTCAATAAACGGTATTATTATTGGAGCTATAGTGATCATCTCCTATACATTATTGGGTGGGTTTTTAGCTATAGCTTGGACAGATCTTTTACAAGGGATACTAATGATTGGGACATTAGTAATTTTACCCATAGTTGGAATTATCGAGTTGCAAAATCAAGAGCGAACAATATATGAAGCTCTAAACCAATTTGGTGAAAGTAATTCTTCTTTTACTACAGGAAAAAGTGGTATTGCTGCTTTAAGCGTAGTGATAGGTGGATTAAGTTGGGGCTTAGGATATTTGGGTCAGCCTCATTTAGTAATACGGTACATGGCGATTAAGAACCCAAAAGATATTAAAAAAGCAAAGTTGATAGCAATACTATGGGCATTACCCGGGATATTGGGAGCATTTTTTATTGGCCTAGTTGCTCTTAATTATTTTGGTCCTGACTTTTTTATTATTAATGATGTTGAACAGGCTATGCCGCTATTGGCAAAAGAACTTTTACCTCCCATTCTTGCAGGGTTATTAATCTCAGGAGCGGTAGCAGCTATGATGTCTACAGCAGATTCACAGCTTCTTGTTTCCACCTCAGCAATTACTGAAGATTTTATTCATCAGTATTTAGGACTAAGCATTTCTAATAAGACACTTTTATTGATTAATCGTATTACAATAATAATTTTAGGAATTATTGCTTTTTGCATAGCTATTTTTTCTGAGCTTTCAGGTAAAAATATATTTGGTGTTGTAAGTTACGCTTGGAGTGGACTAGGCTCTTCATTTGGACCAGTACTTGTCCTTAGTTTATGGTGGCCTAAAACTACCCGTAAAGGTGTGATTGCAGGATTACTTGTTGGTTTCTTTTCAACTATTATTTGGGCAAATACTGAATTAAAATTTATTGTTTCAGAAAGATTTGTAAGCTTTACCTTTGCTTTTATTATGGTATTATTAGTTAGTCATTTAGATAAAGGAAAATCATAATGCGTTCACCTGGAGAAGTCTTACGATCAGTAAAAAATGGAAATATTGATTCAATCTATTTCTTTTTAGGTGATGATTATTATCTTCAAAATCTATTAATTAGAGAAATAAGTAAAATGATTTTTAACAAAATAGATGAGAATAAAACATTTTTATCTTCTGATGATATGAAAAGTGAAGAAATCATAGATAGAATAACGCAGAGCGATCTGTTTTCAACAAAAAAATTTTTAATCCTTAGAAATCCCGGTAATTTGAGAAATAAAGCCAGGTCTGATTTTATATCATACTGCAAGAACCCAATACTAAGTAACTATTTAATAATTATTGAAGATGATTTTAGTGATCGAAAATCCATAACTAAAGAATTAAAGAAAATTAATAATACAGTTTCAGTTCAAACACCATTTCCTAACGAGATAAG
>SGYN01000044.1 GCA_004321715.1 bacterium
ATCTAAAAATAAATCCATATGATCAAACAATGCAGATTCAAGATGTTTTTTTAATTCTCTATTAATACTATACCCAATTGATTGATGCTCATAAACTTTTGCTAAACTAAAATCTTTTGTCATTTTATCATCATTGAAATTCTCAATATAATCATCCATTATCAGTATATAGTTAAACACTGACACTTCTACAGTATAGTAAAAACCAGGAACTTCTTCTAAAGGATTCCCAACAATAAATACACGTAAAAGAGGGTAGGGTTGATCTTCTTTAATCCAAATTTTATATTGATCAAGTTTTGCAACTACATAGGACTTTACCCATAATGGAGAAATGGCATTTTCTAATCCATCAACGATAATCTCAATTTTTAATTGGTCCATTCCTTTTAGGTTTGATTCATGCCAACGTTCTTGCGATGAACCGATTGAATGGATTATTGCCAGAGCTAAAATAATGCGATTTAGATGGCGATTAGTATAAATCATTTTATAGATAAAGTACCCCGGACAGGATTCGAACCTGTGGCCTACGGATTAGAAGTCCGTTGCTCTATCCAGCTGAGCTACCGGGGCATTCAATAATTATGGCGATTGGATGCTCTTTCATAAAATATACTTTATTGAGAGGTTATCCTTAGCAAAAGCCATTAATACTGCACCGCCAAAATAATACTATATATAATATGTGTGAAATCTTATTAGCACATAAGAATATAAAAAAATGTACAAATAATAATGTACAATCGCTGTCTTTTATCACACCTTGGTTTGTTATTATGAATTTGGATTTGTAGATTTACTAAGATTCAAGGGAGGGCATAATGAATCGTATTTTATTATTATTTTTTATTTCTAATCTATCCGCCCAATCTCCGCAATTAAAACAAGTTGTCATTTCTTCTGGAGCCATTCAATCGGATCAAGTAAAAGGGACTTTAGGTCAACCGATTGTCGGTCGTTTCGAAGCAAATAATACAGTTTTAAGTGCAGGATTTTGGGGCTCTGTAGCGCAGATGTTTTTGAATGTGGATAAAGAAGTATTACCTACGGAATATTCCATATCCAAAGCCTATCCTAATCCCTTTAATCCGGTAACCAATATTGATATTGCCATTCCGGAATCGGGACTAATGAAGTTTGCTATTTTTGATATATTGGGAAGGCAAGTATTTGTACACAAACAACAATTTGAAACTCCCGGACATTATCGTTTTACGTGGTCTGGGAAAAATAATCAAGGAACTGCGTTATCTAGTGGAGTCTATTTAATGACCATCCAATTCGCAGAAAATTATACCAAACAAAAAATTACATTATTGAAGTAATAGAGGGAGCATACTATGAGAACACTATGTACAATATTATTATTAACGGGAATCATTATCGCTCAGCCGCCACCAGGCAATTTTATTCCACCTTCTTATCCGCAAACAATTTCCTTTCAGGCAATGATATCTGATACACTTGGAAATTCTTTTGAGGATGGGATATATAATTTTTCTTTTCGAATCTCTAGACCAGCACAGGGTGGTGCAGAAGTATTCTGGGAAGAATCGAAACAAGTAGATGTTGTTGATGGATTAATTAATACAGTATTAGGATCGGAAAACCCTATTGTTTCATTACCATTTAGAGATGATCTTATTCTAACTGTAGCGTTGAATAATGAGTTAATTGCTGTAACCTCTCTGACTTCTGTTCCTTTTTCCCTTACTTCTCATTTATCTCTTAACGCAATGCATGCTGATACGGCTTATTTTACGCACCATGCAGACACTGCACATTTTGCAATGAATGCACCCATGTCTGATTCTTCTCTTTATGCTCATCAAGCAGGTCATGCTATGCATGCAAATGAAGCTGACTCGGCTGATTATAGTAATGAAGCAGGAACTGCAGATTATGCCACTGAATCGAATCACTCAACATATGCAGACACAGCCCACTTTGTCATGAATGCACCCATGTCTGATTCTTCACAATATGCGAATCAGTCTGGTAATGCAGAGTATGCAGATACATCTGATTTTGCTCATCAATCACAACATGCAGACACTGCACATTTTGTGATGAATATGCCAACAACGGATTCTGTTCAATATGCTCACAATTCCAATCATTCACTTTATTCGGATAGTTCTGATTATAGTGATTTATCACATCGTTCTACGTATGCGGATACAGCGGATTATATCGATGGAGTTACTGCAACGGCAACAGAACTGAATTATGTAGATGGCGTTACCTCTGCCGTACAAACGCAGTTGGATGCTAAGCAAGCAGCAGATGCTGATTTAACAGATCTTGCAGATGGAACATTATCTGCCAGTAAGGTAGAAAACGCCATTACATCTGCTGGTACAGATGGGCAGGTATGGACTTCTGATGGAGAAGGTGCAGGTGTATGGGAAGCAGTTCCGGGTGCAACTCTCACGGGATTATCTGTCACCGCAACGGCTACTGAATTAAACCTATTAGATGGTGTTACCGCAACTACTTCAGAATTGAATATGGTTGACAGTATTACTGCAACTGTAACAGAACTCAACTATATTGATGGAGTTACTTCTGCCGTACAAATACAGTTGGATAGTAAGCAAGCAGCAGATGCTGATTTAACAGACCTTGCAGATGGAACCTTATCTGCTAGTAAGGTAGAAAATGCCATTACATCTGCTGGTACAGATGGACAGGTATGGACTTCTGATGGAGAAGGTGCAGGTGTATGGGAAGCAGTTCCGGGTGCAACTCTCACGGGATTATCTGTCACCGCAACAGCTGCAGAGTTAAACATATTAGATGGAGTTACTGCAATAGCAGCAGAGTTAAACTTATTAGATGGTGCAACCTCAATAGGTGGAGCTAGTAATATTACTGGGTTATCCGATGCATTGGTAGAAGACAATTCAATCTATATTGGGAATGATCCATCTAGTACAACGGATGATGCAACAAGAAATGTAGCTTTGGGTCAAGCTTCATTAAGTAGTGTTACTACGGGAGATGATAATACAGCAGTTGGGTACAGTGCATTGAATGCAAACACAACTGGTTATAAAAATATTGCAGTAGGGAACTATGCTCTAACGGTTAATACAGAAGGAATGGAAAACATAGCGAGTGGTAGTACCTCACTTTATACTAATACTACTGGAAGTCAAAATATTGCGATCGGTGCAGCTAGTTTATATAATAATGAAACAGGTAACTATAATATTGCGATTGGCAGAGCAAGCTTATATGGTAATACTGCTTCATATAATGTAGGTATTGGGCATGAGTCATTAAAGTCAAATACCACAGGGACTAATAATGTTGGGGTTGGATATAATAGTTTAACTAATAATACCACAGCAAATCAAAATACTGCAGTAGGGCACAACTCTCTTCGAGCAAATACAACGGGAGCTTATAATACTGCTTTTGGGTTTCATACTTTATATGGAAATCAAACTGGACAGTACAATACAGCTTTAGGTGAGAATAGTATGTCTGGAAGTAATACTGGTAGTTATAATACTGCTGTTGGCTCTAGATCTTTATATGATAATGCTGGTGGTGCTCAGAATGTTGCCTCAGGTTATCAAAGCATGTTTTCTAATACTACAGGATCTAATAATACCTCATTAGGATATAAAGCGGGTGATGTCATTACAACGGGTAGTAATAATGTTGTTATTGGTCATAATGTAGATCCTAGTGCAGCAGATGCAACCAACCAAATAGTAATCGGTACAGGCGCTACTGGTCAAGCGGATAACTCTGTTGTATTAGGAAATGCCGATGTAACAGCAGTGTATGCATCGCAGGATGCAGGAGCGACTCTTCATGCAGGCGCGTTAAATCTTGGTGGTACAGCCGTTACTTCTACAGCTGCAGAGTTGAATATTTTAGATGGAGTAACAGCATTGGCTTCCAGCGTGAACGGTCTCTCAGATGCATTGGTAGAAACAAATTCCATGTATATTGGGAATGATCCATCTAGTACAACCGATGATGCACAGTATAATGTAGCTGTTGGAATTAATGCGTTAGATGCCGTTACACAGGGTGATCAAAATGTAGCAGTAGGTTATAATGCCCTCACTTCAAACACCACGGGAGGATATAATACCGCAATAGGAAATAGTGTGCTTTCGTCTAATACCACAGCATCTGGTAATACTGGAATGGGTTTTTATTCCTTAAGAGTTAACACCACGGGGTATAAGAATACCGCCTATGGATATAGTGCTTTAGGATCAAACACCACGGGAAGTTTTAATACTGCCTCTGGATATGAAAGTATGAGTGCTAACACTACGGGAAATTATAATACCGCCTCTGGATTTTGGAGTTTATATGCTAACACCACGGGCTATCAAAATACCGCCTCTGGATATTCTAGTTTGAGATATAACACCACGGGTATTCAAAATACCGCCTCTGGAACTAATAGTTTGAATTCAAACACCACGGGGAGCAGGAATACCGCCTCTGGATATGCTAGTTTGTATTCAAACACTACGGGAACTAACAATACCGCTTCTGGATATGTTAGTTTATATGCAAACACAGAGGGAGATTATAATACCGCCTCTGGACATTATAGTTTGTATTCAAACACCGAGGGCAATAGGAATACCGCCACAGGATCTTCTAGTTTGAGATATAACACCACAGGAGATTATAATACTGCCACTGGATATTCTAGTTTGTTGTATAACACCACGGGAGATAATAATACCGCCTCTGGATATGAGAGTATGAGAGCTAACACTACGGGAGCTAACAATACCGCCACTGGGCTTTATAGTTTGTATTCAAACACCACAGGGAGTAAGAATACCGCCACTGGAAATTATGCTCTGAGAAATAACACCACGGGGACTAGAAATATTGCAATGGGTTATGGTGCCCTTGATGCCGCAGACACAGAAAATGATAATCTCGCAATTGGATATGATGCATTAGGTGGATCTATAGCTGGCGGTGAATTCAATCTAGCAATAGGAAACTATGTACTGGATGCAAATACTTCAGGTGATTATAATGTAGCGCTAGGAAATCAGGCTATGGGATCAAATACAACGGGTGAAAGCAACTTGGCCATTGGTCATGTTGCCTTAGGCTCAAATACAACGGGTAATTACAATGTTGGAGTTGGTCAATCTGCTTTGAATGGTAACACTACAGGTTTAAGGAATACTTCTCTTGGTTATGGAGCTCTTGATGCCCCTGATACAGAAAATGATAATCTTGCCATTGGTTATGACGCTTTGGGTGGATCTATTGCTGGCGGTGAATATAATGCAGCGGTCGGAAATTATGCATTAGATGCACTTACAAGTGGAGATGGGAATACTGGAGCTGGTTATAACGCCATGACTGCGCTTACAACTGGTAGCGGGAATGTTAGTCTTGGAAGGGCATCAGGTGCAACAATCACCACGGGCTCAAATAATACCGTCATTGGTAAAGGAGCCGATGTAAGTGCGAGTGGTGCTGAGAATCAAATAGTAATTGGTCAAGGAGCTACAGGTCATGGTGACAACATTGCCGTAATCGGAAATGGCAGTGCCATCGCTATCCATCCGCATGATAATAATGAAGTAGATTTAGGTAGTAGTAGTTACAAATTCAAGAATCTACACTTAGCAGGATCTACATTCGTTGGCGTGGCTTCAACTGTTACAAGTAATACCACATTTAATGGATCTGAAACTATTGTACCTGTTAATGGCGCAGTTACTATAACAATTGATAGTGATCAGAAAGTGGCAGGAAGGACGCTTGTTTTCAAAAGCCTTTCAAATGGCAATCAGTTTACACTTGCTACGGAAGGTTCAGAACAGATTCAAGGTGGATCACAAAGTCTTGGCAACACTTTCGAAACTAATAGGGGTTATCAAACAGTATATCTTTTCTGCGATGGCTCGAATTGGTATGAGCTAAATCAATAGACAAAAGGAGTTAATTATGGAAGCAACCAAAGAAATAAAGATTATCCTTTATGTACTTGTAGTGATGATGGGGATGCTAATGGGATTTACATTTGGTAGATTGAATAGTATTGAGGATAAGATTGAAGCAATAGCAATGGAGGAGTCATTATGAAACAATATATAATGAGAAAGGGAAAGTAGGTAAGGTAGGGTCTAAATTAATTTCAGCATCTTCTTTTTTTGTTTATTGAATTCTTTTTTCGTTAAGATATTGTTTTGTTCCAATTTGTATAATTTTTCTATCTGATTTATAGCTTGTTCAGAACCATGTATTTTCTTTTTTTCTACATATTTTCCTATACGATTTAATAACCGTTTTTTCAGCTTTTTGAATTCTTTTTCATTAATAATATTATTCTCTTCCATTTCTTTTAAATACTTGATTTGGTTAATAATCATATCCGCATCAGTTAAAACCATGTTTCTTTTTTCAACATTTAGATATGTATAATGCCGAGGATATTTGTAATAATAATGATTATGTAATTTTGGATAATATGAATACCGAAGTACAGTACCACTATGCTTGCGGTGTTTATAACGATGCTTTTTTGATCTTCCATGGGCTTCAATACTTGAAACAAATGAAAGAAGTAAAATAATACTTAACACTTTATTTATTTTCATGATGCAATCCATTTCTAAA
>SGYN01000045.1 GCA_004321715.1 bacterium
AAATATTTTTCCATTGCTTTTTCTGAATCAAGCAAGCCTTCATCCATATTTATATCAATTATCTGAGCTCCATTAGCAATCTGTTGCCTTGCAACACTAATTGCTTCATCATAGTTGTTTTCTTTAATCAACCTTTTAAATCGTGCTGATCCTGTGACATTTGTCCTCTCTCCAACATTGATAAAGTTTGTTTCCGGTCTAATAGTAAATGGTTCAAGGCCACTTAATTTTGTATAATTATCAACTGTAGGAATAATTCTTGGATTAATATCTACTACTTTATCATAAATAGCTGATATGTGATCAGGCGTTGTTCCACAACAGCCGCCAGTTAAATTTATTAATCCACTCTTGGCGAATTCCTCAATAATCAATGACATCTCCTGTGGCGTCTGATCATATTCACCAAGCTCATTTGGTAATCCTGCATTTGGATAAACAAAAACAAAAGTATCAGCAATATTTGATAAATCATTTAACCAAGGTCTGATCTGTTCAGCCCCTAAAGCACAGTTTAATCCAATTGCAGTAAGATTTGCATGACGGATAGAATTCCAAAATGCCTCAACGGTTTGACCAGAAAGGGTTCTGCCACTAGCATCAGTAATAGTACCTGAAACAAATAATGGTAAATCCTTTTTATAATCATCTAACAACTCCCTTACTGCAAAAATTGCTGCTTTACAGTTAAGGGTATCAAAAACAGTTTCAATTAAAAATAAATCTACACCACCATCAATTAATCCTTTAGCTTGTTCATAATACGCTTCTTTTAATTGATCAAATGATACATTCCTAAATTCAGGGTTATTTACATGTGGGCTCATTGAAGCAGTTTGGTTAGTTGGACCAATAGCTCCTGCAACAAAACGCGGTTTATCAGTATATTTTTCAGCAACAGATTTTGCAATCTCTGCAGCTTGAATATTTATTTCATAACAAAACTTCTCTAGTTGATAATCTTTTTGCGATATTGAATTTGCATTAAATGTATTCGTCTCAACTATATCGGCTCCTGATTCAAAATATTCTTTATGAATTTTTCCAACAATATCTGGTCTAGTAAGGCACAATAAATCATTATTACCTTTTAAATCGATAGTATGATTAGTAAAGCGATCAGCCCTAAAGTCTGATTCTGTTAAATTGTATGATTGAAGCATTGTTCCCATTGCCCCATCAAAGACCATAATTTTATTATTTAATATTTCTTTTATATCCTTCATAAATAAAAAAACCCCATTGCTATACGGGGTTATTATACCTTTTTAGCAACGTTGTTTTGAGTCGCGGCAATACGGTGCAAAACACGACCTTATCTCCTTTAATAACAAATATTATAATTATTTAACCATATTTCAAACAAAATATAAAATTTCTTGCTAGACGTTATATTATAAAGTACTTTACAACTTAGGTGATATATTCTAGAGGATTTAAATTAATAAAAAAGAATTTTATAACTCACAATTAACAAATTATTTCACAAAGTTTTTAACGGGCAATTGCTCGTTCCTTCCTTCTAGAATACTATCATAATAGAGAAAAATAATCTATCTAACGCATTTGTTAGATATGTGATGCTGTGCGGAATTACAGTACGTAATAAGTCTATTGAGGTAGAATATGAAAAAAGAAATTTATATAAATGAAAGCATGGGGGAAACCCGCATTGCAATAGTAGAGGATGGCCAACTAGTTGAAGTGTATATTGAAAAACAAGATAAACATAGAATGGTTGGCAATGTCTATAGAGGTGTAGTCGAAAATGTATTGCCTGGAATGCAGGCTGCATTTGTAGACATTGGTCATGAGATTAATGCATTCCTTCCATTTACAGAAATTCAAGATGATGAATATCTTGATGATGATGATATAAGTCATAATAACAAAAAGAATAATCGTAATAATGGAGCAATTAAAGTTGATCTTACTACAGGACAAGAAATTTATGTTCAAGTAATAAAAGAACCATTTGCAGGAAAAGGCCCCAGAGTAACAACTGGAATTGCGCTCCCTGGAAGGCTATTAGTATTGGTGCCCAACTCAAAATATGTTGGTATTTCCAAAAAAATGTGGGACAAATATGAGCGAAGACGATTAAAAAAGATTGCAAATAAAATAAAGGAAAAGAATGTTGGCGTAATTATTAGAACTGTAGCGGAAGGAAAATCAGAAGACCAAATAAATAATGATTACAAAAGTCTTATTAAGAAATGGAAACAAGTAGAAGCAAAAGTAAAAAGCGCGAAGACGCCTGCATTGGTTTATGAAGATTTAGAAACTGCTTCAAGTGTTATACGCGATTTGTTTAGTCCTGATGTAGAAAAGATAGTAATTGATTCAAAGAAATTATTCCGTAAAACGCAGACCTACCTAGATGAAGTCTCTCCAAATATGGCTTCCAGATTAGATTTCTATAAGCTTAAAACACCAATTTTTGAGGGAATGGGAATTGAAGATGAGATAGGGAAACTACTTCGACCAAAAGTATGGCTAAAAAGCGGCGCTTATCTAATTATTGAAAAGACAGAAGCAATGGTAGTTGTTGATGTTAATAGTGGAAGATATGTAGGTAAAAAAGGGCATGAAGATAATTCCTTAAAAATAAATTTAGAAGCAGCTAGAGAAGTAGCCAGGCAATTAAGACTTAGAGATCTCTCAGGATTAATTGTTATAGATTTTATTGATATGCGAGAAGAGGAGAATCGAAAAAAGATTTACTATGAATTAAGAAAAGAATTAAAAAGAGATCGCGCTAAAGTAGCTGTTTCGCCTATCAGTGAATTTGGACTACTAGAAATGACTCGTCAGAGGATAAGATTAAGTCTTATTGATTCTATGAGCGATGAATGTCCTTCATGTCACGGTGCTGGTAGAATTATATCAATTGAAACATTAATTACAAGAATTGATCATTGGGTGCGTCGATATAAAAGTAAATTCAGAAATCTAAGACTAAGACTTGATTTACATCCTGAAAATGCAGATTTTTTAATTACAAATAAAAAGAAAGTACTAAGAGGGCTAATGTGGAAAAACTTTGTCCATATATCTATTGAGGCCAATACATCTATAAAAAGAGATCAATATAGGTTTTTTAATGTAAAAGATGGAAAAGATGTAACAAATAAGGTTGATATTGTATAGAAATAATCTTACATGTAACTTCGCGGACTTTTGAGGTAAAAAATGAATGCAATAGTTAAAATATCAGGGAAGCAATATAAAGTATCCAAAGGCGATATTCTTAAAATTAACCGTCAAGAATGGAAAGTCGGTGACAAAGTAAAAATTGATGAAGTCTTACTAACAGATAATAAGGGTAAAATAGCAGTTGGTGATCCAGTGGTTAAAGGAGCTTCTATAACGGTTAAGATCCTAGAACATAATAGAGATAAAAAAATTCTAATCTATAAAAAGAAACGTCGAAAAGGATATCAAAGAAAAAATGGACATAGGCAAGGGATAACTCTATTAGAAGTATTAAAAATTGATGCAAAATCTCCGGCAAAACCTAAAAAGAAAGAGAAAAAATAATGGCACATAAAAAAGGTGTTGGAAGTAGTAGAAATGGTCGCGATTCAAATGCTAAAAGACTAGGCGTTAAAGTAACTGATGGTCAATCAATACTTGCCGGTGGAATTATTCTGCGACAACGTGGTACTAAAACTCATCCTGGAATAAATGTCAAACGCGCTGGTGATGATTCATTATTTGCCACTGCGGATGGAATTGTTTCTTTTTCTCAAAAAGGTAATAATAGGAAGTTTGTAAGCGTATTAACTTCTAAATAGCAATTTTCCCTACAACCGTGGGGTTTTTCATATCACAAATACTTAGCATATTGTAATTTCATACCATTACATAATTTTATAGAATGGAGAATTAAATGTCTAAAAAAAGAATTGCATTAATTGGCGGCGGTCAAATCGGTGGTAATTTGGCTCTATTAGCTGCCCAAAAAGAATTAGCCGATGTAATTATATTTGATATTCCTAAGGCCGAGGGGATGGTTAAAGGAAAGGCTCTCGATTTAATGCAGTTGCGTCCTCATGATGGATATGATGTAAAGATAAGTGGGACATCTGATTGGAATGAAGTTTCTGATGCAGATGTATTTATTATAACAGCTGGAATTCCTAGAAAACCCGGTATGGACAGAGAAGATTTATTAGATATTAATCTAGGAATAATGAAAGATGTTGCAAATAACATTAAGGCCCAGGCTCCAAATTCATTTGTTATAGTTATATCTAATCCTTTGGATGCAATGGTGTATGCTTTTTATAAAACCTCTGGTTTTCAAAGTAATAAAGTAGTTGGAATGGCTGGGGCACTTGACAGTACAAGGTTTAGAACATTTATCGCAATGGAAACCGGATTATCTGTACAGGATGTCACATGTATGGTCCTTGGAGGGCATGGAGACACAATGGTTCCAATTACGCGATTAGCTACAGTAGGTGGTGTTCCTGTAATAGATTTAATTGGTAAAGAAAAATTATCTTCGATAGAAGAAAGAACCCGTTTTGCAGGAGGAGAAATTGTCAAGCTATTCGGTAATGGTTCTGCTTTTTATGCACCTGCTCAGTCTGCAATTGAAATGGCTGAATCTTATCTACGCGATAAAAAAAGAGTTATACCTTGTGCTTCATTATGTAGCGGGGAGTTTGGTATTAATGGATATTTTATTGGTGTCCCAACAGTTATTGGTGCAAATGGTGTTGAAAAAATATTAGAGTTTGAACTAGAAAACCATGAACAGGATGCTTTAAATCAAACACTAGATGCAGTGAAAAAGACTGTATTAGAAACAGGTTTATAAGCTATCTGTTCTTTCATCTAAGTAAACATATCCATCTTTTAATTGTATGGGGTATGATTTGATTTTAATTGCGTGATTTTCAACTGAGCATTCTAATTTAGCGTCAAATTTCCATAAATGAAATTTGCACTGAATAACCTCTTTAGATATATGACTATCAGCTAAAGAGGCTCCTCTATGAGGGCACCGGTTATCCCAAGCTATAATTCTACCATCTAGATTAAACAATGCTATTGGTTCATTATTTACCATAATTAGCTTGCTTCCATTTAATGGTATTTGATCAATTTTAGCAATTTTTTTCAAACGTTACCTACTTTACCATAGTAAGTATTTCTGCTACTAATTTCTCTATTCCATAAGCTACTTCCTTCATTGAATTCGCTTCCATATAAGCAGGAGTAGATACTATTTTTTTTTCCTTATCCACAATAATTTCATCAACAGGGCATAACATATGCTTTGCGCCCATTGCATCTATATCCGATGCAATTTGCTCATCAAAACCAATTGTTAATTCCGTCTCTCCTGCAAGAATCTTTGCCATTATAGTAGGAGCAATACAAATTACTCCAATAGGCTTCCCATCATTATGAACTTCTCTAGATAGCCGCAATACATCTGGATTTACGGAACATTCCACACCTGCCATTGCATAATCCGATAAGTTCTTAGCAACCCCGAAACCACCTGGAAAAATTAATGCATCTAAATCCTTAGAAGTTATTCCAGCAATATCCTCAATTTTACCACGGGAAATTCGAGCAGATTCAATTAATACATTTCTTGAATCATCCATTTCTTCGCCTGTTGCATGATTAATAACATGTAATTGATCAATATTTGGAGCCATTACTATCATTTCAGCTCCCGCTTTGTCTAGTTCAAGCATTGTAATAACTGATTCGTGGATTTCTGATCCATCATTTACTCCACAACCAGAGAGCACAATTCCAATTTTTGACATGATTACTCCTTACTTATTTATTTGCTTTAATATTTCTTAATAGCCCGGCGTGTTTTGTTCTTTTCACAGCACTTCCTTTAAAAGTTCTACGAAATTCATTTTCATCAATGTTTTCCCAGTCTTTATCCCTCCAGGATAATATTTCTGTTTTAGGGTAAAAATTTGATTCATTAGTTACTTGCGAAAATTTTTGATTCCATGGGCAAACCTCTTGGCAAATATCACAGCCATAGATCCAATTATGTAACTCCGTATCTGTGGTAAACTCACCTCTATGTT
>SGYN01000046.1 GCA_004321715.1 bacterium
TAAAGGAATAAAAAAAGAATCTTTATCAAGAGATGAATTTTTAGAGTATTCATGGGAGTGGAAGGAAAAATATGGTGGTATCATCATACAACAACTCAAAAGATTGGGTTGCTCTTGCGATTGGGATAGAGAACGATTTACTATGGATGTTGATTATAATAATGCGGTCTTAGAATCTTTTGTTGATTTGTATAATAAAGGTATGATTTATAAAGGGTTCCGTTTGGTTAACTGGTGTCCTATATCTCAATCAGCCATTAGTGATGAAGAGGTAATACATAAGGAAGTAAAGGGCAATTTATGGAATTTCCGTTATCCAATTAAAGATTCAGATGAGTTATTGATAGTTGCAACAACGCGACCAGAAACCATGTTAGGAGATACAGCTGTTGCTGTACATCCTAAAGATAAAAGATTTAAACATTTAATTGGTAAGCAAGTTATTTTACCATTAGTCAAACGTGAAATTCCTATAATTGGAGATGAGTATGTTGATATGGAATTTGGAACTGGCTGTGTTAAAGTAACGCCTGCACATGATCCAAATGATTTCAATATAGGGAAACGCCATGATCTTGAATTTATAAACATTATGAATGATGATGCTTCGCTTAACTCTAATGTCCCAGAAAAATACAGAAATTTATCAAGAGAATCTGCTAGAGAGAAAATTGTTCATGATTTAAAATCTATAGACTGTTTGGAAAAAACAGAAGATTATATTCATAAAGTAGGGTTTTCTGAACGAGGTAATGTCCCTATTGAATATTACATGTCCAGTCAGTGGTTCTTAAAAATGAGTAAATTATCAAAGCCGGGGTTGCAGGCTGTCAATGATGGATTAATAAATTTTCACCCTGAACATTGGGTTAAAACTTATAATCATTGGATGGAAAACATTAATGATTGGTGCATAAGTCGCCAATTATGGTGGGGTCATCGTATCCCTGTTTGGTATCATAATGAAAATAAAGATACCATACATGTATCTCTTAAAGGGCCACCCGATCCAGAAAACTGGTCACAAGATGAGGACGTTCTTGATACTTGGGCCTCATCGTGGCTATGGCCATTCGCAGTTCATAAATGGCCAGAAAAAAATCAAGATTTATCCTATTATTATCCGACAGCGTCGCTAGTCACTGGGCCGGATATTATATTTTTCTGGGTCGCACGGATGATAATGTCTGGTTTTGAGTTTATGAATGAGTTACCGTTTAAAGATGTTTATTTTACTAGTATTTTAAGAGATGAATCTGGAAAAAAGTTCAGTAAATCATTAGGAAATTCACCTGATCCTTTTACTCTTTTTGATGAGTATGGTACAGATGCAGTTCGATTTGGAATTATGCTAATGGCTCCACAGGGTTTGGATGTTTTATTTTCATCTAAAGGTCTTGAAGTTGGTAGAAACTTTATTAATAAGCTATGGAATGCTTCTAGGTTTGTATTAATGAACGTTGAGGATGATATAAGTAATGAATTCCTAGATGATGATTTAAAGCTCCCTGAATTATGGATATTAAATCGTTTACAAATAGCAACCGAACGTGTAAATAAACATTTAGATAACTTTAATTTTAATGAAGCTGCAAAAGTTGTTTATGAATTTACATGGAGTGATTATTGTGATTGGTATATTGAGATTGCGAAAACAAGCTTTAATAATAATGATTCATATGCAGAAACTGTTAAAATTATTTCTAAATATGTACTTAGAAAAATAATTATTCTACTTCATCCTTATGCGCCATTTGTTACAGAAGAAATTTGGTCAAAGATAAAAAATGAACAAGATTCTGATCTGATAATATCAAGTTGGCCAAAAATTCAGAAAGAATGGATTAATGAATCCGCAGATAAAGAAATGGAAATATTAAAAAACGTAATTTCCTCGGTTAGAACAATCCGTTCGCAAATGAATGTTCCACCAAATATATTTTGTGATATGGTTGTTAAATGTAAGGCAAAACAAAAATCAATTTTAAATTCTTATAGTTTAATAATTAAATCATTAGCTAAAATAGATAATATAGAAGCGAATAAAGATGCTACAAAGCCACCCCAGTCAGCTACTGCAATTGTGGATAACATGGAAATCTTTATACCACTTCATGGTATTATTGATCTTGATGTAGAGAAAGATCGATTACAAAAAAGAATAAATGAATTAAGAATGCATTTAACTAATGTTAATAAAAAGTTAAAAAATAAAGATTTTTTAGATCGTGCTCCTGAAGAAGTAATTTACCGTGAGAAAGAAAAAAAAGAGAATATGGTTTTAGAGTTTGATAAGATCACAAGAAACTTTGAAATGATCCAATGAAAAAAAGTATAATATGGTTTTTACCTTACGTGGTTTTACTTGGTCAGTCTACCGATGCAACAATGACTATCTATAAAAATGGACTTGCATTAATAAACCAACCAGTCTCATGGATAATAGATAATCAATCTAATAAAATTGAATATGAGATAATTCCTGAAGGAATCAAGAAAAGCACTCCCTATCTTAACCTATCAAATGGGAAAGTTTTTAATCAGAAGCTGAACTATAATATTTTTTCCGAAAATACACTATTCAAGAATTCTTTAGGCTCTTCTGTAACTATAACAACAATAGATGATGAAGACCAATTTGGTACATTAATTTCTATTTCTCCGGAAGGATATACACTTCAGACTCGAAGGGATGTGGTATATATAAAAAAACCCCATGTAAAGCAAGTTGCACTAAGAAAAATTATAGATAATCCAAGGACGAGACCCGTTCTTCAATGGAATATTATTTCAGAAACAAATAATCCGTCAGGGAATCTTGTTTATATGACTAATGGATTTGAATGGAATGCAGTATACAGAATGGAAATACTTGGAGATGGATCAGCAACATTGATTCCAGAAGCATATATATCTAATTATAGTAGTATCACATTTGATAATCTAAAAATTAAGTTAGTTGAAGGTGCCTTAGGAAATAATCAAACAAATTTAATTCGATCAAATAGAAGATTATCTTCTGTAAGCAGAGATAGTGAAATGGATACACAGATTGGTAAAGAATCCCCACTTGGAGATTATAGTATCTATAATTACCCGAAAAGATTTTCGTTTGGTAGCAATGAACATGTTTCAGTTAGATTATATGAATCCAGAAAAATCAATTATTCAAAGATTTATGTTTTTGAAAATGTAGAGAGAAGACAAAAAGAAGAACCTCTAGAAATAGAATTTCAAGTACAGAATACAATGGAAAACAATCTTAATATACCTTTACCGCAAGGTCGTATAGCATTATATGAATATTCAGATTCAGCTTTAGAATTCACTGGTGAAGATAATATAAAGCAAACACCAAAAGGGGAGGTGCTTACCATTCGCGCAGGAAGGTCGTTTGATGTAATTGGAAAAAGAAAGGTAGTCAACTTTGATAGACAGAGAAAGAGCGAGGAAGCTTCTATTGAAGTATTAATTAATAATACAAAAGATGAGAAAATTAGTATAAGGTTAGAAGAAAAAATTCTTGGGGACTGGGTTATCAAAGATGCCTCTCATAATTATATAAAAAAAGATGCTACTACAATACATTTTCCGTTATCCATATCAAAGGGTAAAAAAGCTCTAGTAACTTATACTTATCGCAAGGAATGGAATTAATACCTTGTGTCGCAAACCGAATATAGTTTAAATACATCTATAAAAAATCTTAAGGGTGTAGGGCCTAAAAAATTACAGGCTTTCAATAATTGTTCTATTTTTTCTGTAATAGATTTATTGAATTATTATCCGCGCCGATACTTGGATCGAAGTACAATAAAATTAATTAAAGATTTAAAAATGCATGATAGTGTTACTATTGTAGGGACCATAGAAGTATGTGGGATAAGAAGAGCTAAAAATAGATCAATATTTGAAGCTATTATATCAGATGGAACAGGTTTTGTAAAACTGGTATGGTTTAATGGGGCAAGATATATTAAAAATTTGATAAAGAAAGACCATAGATTAGCTGTGCATGGTAAAATAGAATTTTTTAACGGGTATCAAATTTTACATCCAGATTATGATAAAATAGATACAGATATTGATCCAATAAATACGGGTTCTATTGTAGCATTATATCCGCTTAATAATGAGTTAAAAAAAGCAAAGATAGAGCATCGATTTTTTCGTCAATTAATGCGAGAAGCCAAACCATATATAGAAAAAATTTATGATTATTTTGATAATCAATTCTTAGATAAAGAAGAATTAATATCATTAAAAAGTGCAATAAGAAATATTCATTTTCCAGATTCGATAATTGATCTAGAGTTATCAATTGCAAGATTAAAGTTCGATGAACATCTTTTTCTTCAATTACTAATGGCTTTACGTAGGTCTTCCATAAAAAGAATAAATACTAAACCGTTTTCTATTGGTGGAAATAAAGAAAAAAAAATAATTAATAATTTAGGTTTTAAACTTACAAATTCTCAAAAAAGAGTAATTAAAGATATTAATAATGATATTGCTGGAAATAGCGCTATGAATCGTTTGTTGCAGGGAGATGTTGGTTGTGGCAAAACAATTGTAGCTATTATAACAGCAGTAGTTGCAGTAGAAAATAATATGCAAGTAGCTATTATGGCTCCAACAGAAATATTAGCATATCAACATTATAAATCATTTATCAAATATTTAGATATGGTACAAATAAGTTGTGCTTTAATTGTTGGTAAGCAAAACAAATCAGAAAAAGAAAAAATTTTATCGGCACTAAAAGATGGGAAAATCAATGTAGTTATTGGTACTCATGCATTGATACAAAAAACAGTTAATTTTAATAATTTAGGATTAATAGTTGTAGATGAACAACACCGCTTTGGAGTTATTCAGCGCGGTAATCTACTAAACAAAGGAGTCCAACCTCACTTATTAGCAATGACGGCCACACCTATTCCACGAACAATGGCAATTACATATCATGGAGATATGGATCTTTCAATAATTGATGAAATGCCGAAGAATAGAAAAAAGATTATAACTAAAGTTGTTAATGATAAAAGATTATTAAAAGTATATGATTTTATGAAAGATGAAATAAGTTGTGGTAGACAGTGTATTATCGTATATCCTTTAGTAGAGGAAACAAAAAAATCTGACTTAGCAGCTGCAACTGAAGGGTTTGAAAAATTAAAGAAAGTATTTAAAAATATAAATCTAGGATTGATTCATGGGAAAATGAAAAAGTTGGAAAAAGATGCAATTATGGATCAATTTGTTAATAATACTATAAATATTTTAGTATCAACTACTGTGATAGAAGTAGGAATTGATGTACCTAATGCGTCTGTTATCCTTATTGAACATTCAGAAAGATTTGGTCTAACTCAATTGCATCAACTACGTGGTCGCGTTGGAAGAGGATCCGCTAAAAGTTATTGTATTCTTGTAGAAAGAAAAATAACACAAAATTCAAAGATACGTTTAGAAGTATTGGAAAAAACTAGCGATGGTTTTATAATTGCAGATGAAGATTTAAAAATGCGTGGGCCGGGCAAATTTTTCAGTACGGAACAAAGTGGTTTTTTTAAATATAAATTAGCTGATATGATTAATGACGGAGCACTTATAAGGAAAGCTAGAAGTGGCGCACAGAGAATAGTTGATAAGGATCCAAAATTAAAAAATCACGAATTGATGAAGCAAAGATTGTTAAATGATTATTCTCAATATTTTGATACAATAAATATAACTTAGTAATGATGAATCATTGTCCAATATGTAATAGTGAAATGGAATATATATTCACAACTAAAGATTATTTAGTATCAGGTGAGGCTTTTGATATTATTGAATGTGATTCATGTTTTTTAAGAATTACAAATCCATTCCCAAATAAACAAAATATTGGTAGTTACTATACTTCTGATGATTATATATCACATAATGATAATGCATCGGGACTGCTTGATTATATTTATGGAGTTGTTCGATCGTATCAATTAAATAAGAAGAAAAAATTAATTGAAAATCATTGTAATAAGATTAACGGAAAAATTCTCGATATTGGAT
>SGYN01000005.1 GCA_004321715.1 bacterium
CTTCCATACCAACAATTTGTAATTTTTTTCGAATCAAATCTAAAAATTTAACAGCGTCTAACTCGGTTTTTCCTTGATGCTTGCGTTTCGCATTTAAAGCAGCTTTAAGAAAATAAGTGTTATTTACGCCTGGAATAATAACTGGATATTGAAATGACATAAATATTCCCTCCAAGGCACGGTGTTCTGGTGTATCATTTAATATGCTTTTGTCATTGTATAGTATATCTCCGTTTGTAACATCATATGATTCACGACCAGCAATAATATTTGCTAGAGTACTTTTTCCAGAGCCATTACGACCCATTATTGCATGAATTTCACCATTATTCACATGAAGATTAATGCCTTTGAGGATTTCTTTACCCTTAATAGAGGCCTTTAAATTTTTTATTTTCAACATGTATTTATCCAACGCTTCCTTCAAGAGTGACTTCCATTAATTTTTGTGCCTCTACCGCAAACTCCATGGGCAGTTCTCTAAATACTTCTTTACAAAAACCATTAACAATCAGGGATACTGCATTCTCATTAGAAATACCTCTTTGATTGCAATAGAATAATTGATCTTCACCAATATTAGAAGTTGATGCCTCGTGTTCCATTTGTGCATTGGAATTTCTAACATCTATATATGGGAAAGTATGCGCTCCACATTCGCTTCCAATTAGTATAGAATCGCATTGAGAATAATTTCTAGCTTTATCAGCATTTTTCATTATTTTAACCTGACCCCGATATGTGTTCTGACCTTTTCCAGCTGAAATTCCTTTTGAAATAATTGTACTATTTGTGTTGTTACCAATATGTATCATTTTTGTACCAGTATCTGCTTGTTGAAAGTTGTTTGCGACTGCTACTGAGTAAAACTCACCAATAGAATTATCGCCTTTTAGTATGCAGCTAGGGTATTTCCATGTTATCGCTGAACCAGTCTCGACTTGTGTCCATGATATCTTTGAACTCTTTCCAGCACAGATACCTCTTTTTGTTACAAAATTATATATTCCGCCTTTACCAGTTTTTGGGTCTCCAGGATACCAATTTTGAACGGTAGAATATTTAATTTCCGACTCTTTATTAGCTACTAGCTCCACTACTGCAGCATGTAATTGATTGTCATCACGCATCGGCGCGGTGCAACCTTCTAAATAACTAACATAACTTTTATCATCAGCTATAATTAATGTTCTTTCAAATTGTCCAGTATTTAATGCGTTAATTCTAAAATATGTTGATAGCTCCATTGGGCATCGGACACCTTTAGGGATATAAACAAAGCTTCCATCGCTGAAGACAGCAGAATTAAGAGCTGCAAAATAATTATCTGTATAGGGGACTACAGAACCCAAATATTTTTGTATTAGTTCTGGATGATTTTGTACGGCTTCAGAAAATGAACAAAATATAACACCTTCTTTTTCTAAATCTTTTTTGAAAGTTGTCGCAACTGAAACGCTATCAAATACAGCATCTACAGCTACACCAGACAGCATTTTTTGTTCTTCTAATGGAATTCCAAGTTTGTTATATGTCTTAATTAGCTCTGGATCAACCTCATCAAGGCTTTTTGGACCATTAGATTTATCTTTGGGAGCTGAATAGTAACTAATTGATTGATAATCAATTTTAGGATAATCTACTTTAGCCCAATCAGGCTCATCCATATTAAGCCAGTGCTTAAAAGCTTTAAGTCTCCAATTTAATAGCCACTCCGGCTCACCTTTTTTATGCGAAATAAATCGAACAACATTTTCATCTAATCCTGGAGCAATTGTATCTTGCTCTATATCAGTAACAAACCCGTATTGGTATTCTTGAGAAGTAAACTCCTCAATAGTTTTATTCTGTGTTTTCAATTGCTTGCTCTAGACTGAAAAACTTGTACCGCAACCGCAGGAACGATTTGCATTCGGATTATTTATTTTGAAACCCCCGTTGAGCATATCATCTAAAAAGTCTACTTCAATTCCGCGCACATATAACCAACTATTAATATCACAAAATATTTGTAAACCGTTGCTCTCAAAAACTTTATCATTTTCACTTCGTTTTTCATCAAATGTCATCTTGTAACTCATACCTGAACAGCCACCTTGCTCTACAGACATGCGCAATCCCCATCCTTCTTTATCTTCCAGTTTCATAGCCTTTTTTATTCTCTCACAGGCTTGAGGTGTGACAGATATAGATGCAGAGTTAAATTCTTTTAATTCTTTTTCTTTAGTTTCCATTCGATTACTCCCATTCTGAATTTTCTAATGTCTCGGAAGATGCAGGTGTTGGGTAAAAACCAAGTTTTTCTTTTGCATCATCAGTCATCATTTCTGGCTTCCATGCTGGATCAAATGTTACTGTAACAGACGTTTTATTCACTTTATCAAGTGAATCGACTTTTTGTTTAATATCATCTGCCATTTGATCTGCCATGCCGCAACCGGGTGTAGTAAGTGACATAGTAATTTCTACGTTTGTAGGTTTGGTTGCGTTTTCATCAAATACTATATCATAAATTAATCCTAAGTTCCAAAGATCAACAGGGATCTCAGGGTCATAGCATTGCTTTAAAACACTTATAATATCTTCTTGAATTAATTTTTTCATTATTTATTAGTTTGTTATATCCTGAACGCTCATGCTTCGGAACATATTAATCATATTATTATTTATTCGTTGTATAGGTGTGCGAATATTGCAGAATTCAATTTGCATACAATTAGCATCATAAAAACAATCACTTAAACCCAGCGGTCCTTCTACTTTTTCAAAAAATTCTACCAGATTAATTTTATTGAGCTTTGCTTTAATACGATAACCACCACGAGGCCCATTTATCGCTTCAATAATATTTTCTTTTGCCATATGTTGTAGCGTCTTTGCCAATATTTCTACTGGAATATTGTAATGATTAGCAATTTCTTTTGTAGAAGATATTGAGTCAGTTGATTTCCCCTGCATATGACGAAGAGAAATTAGTGCATATTCAACTTTTCTTGTTAGTTTGAGCATATTTATATCCGATAATTTTAGTCGGATATATTACATTGAACCTATAGAGATACGCAAGCTATTAAGCAATAGTAATCATGTGCTCACTGCTATTATGCACAGTCCCAATTTCAGTAGCTGGAATAGGTGATTTGATATTATAATATTCAAGGAATTTTTTAGCATTATCTTTGGATAATGAAACTAATAAGCCTCCAGACGTTTGTGCATCTGCTACCATTAGTTTTTCTACTTCATTAATCGAGTCCGAGAAATTAGTGAATTGCATTGCATGTGATAAATTTCTTTTTGATCCCCCAGGAACAATTCCATCTTTCGCTAGTTCTTTAACTCCCTCAAAAAATGTTAAGTTATTAAAATCAATTTGAAATGATACATTACTGCTCCTGCAAATTTCTGCTGCATGACCTAGGAGTCCAAATCCAGTTATATCTGTAGCTGCATTCACAGAAAACTTTGTTAATATGGATCCTGCTAATTTATTTAACATTGCCATTGAATCTGTTGCTTGTTTGATAGAATCAGATTTTGCCACACCTTTTTTTATCGCTGAACTAATGATTCCAGTTCCAAGTGGCTTTGTTAATAATAATACATCTCCAGGTTTTGCTCCTTTATTTTGGATTAAATTTTCTTTTAACACTTCTCCAGTAACTACTAGTCCATACTTTGGCTCTTTATCATCAATACTATGCCCCCCAACAATAGATATTCCAGCTTCGTTGGCTTTATCAGCACCTCCTTGCAATATTTCTGATACCATATTTTTAGGCAAATCTTTAACTGGAAAACCAAGAATATTCAATGCAAAAAGTGGTTCCCCACCCATAGCATAAATATCAGATATAGCATTAGCAGCTGCTATTTTCCCAAACATATATGGGTCATCAACAATTGGTGTAAAGAAATCAACACTTTGAATAATAAATTTATCATCCAATAAACGTACTACTGCGGCATCATCGGAATTATCATATCCAACGATTACTCGATTATCTTTTTTTTGGACTAAATTACCCAGAACCTGGGCTAGATCATCTGGACCTAATTTACATGCTCATCCAGAGCCATGCGATAAAGTACTTAGTCTAATTTGTTCTTTTGTTTTCATAGGATCAATTTATTTAAAGTATATAAATGAAGTTATAAGCTATCTGCTAGTTTTCTAATATCTTCAATAGTATTTATATCTCGATCAATTAAATATTCTAAATGAATGGTTTTAAATCTAGAATGGATTTGTAAGTGTGATTGATATTTATGTAGTACCATGGGAATATGCATTGTTTTAAAAACCATTAAAGAAAATGGGAAATCTAATTCAGTATGTTTTAAAGATGATAGAGTAGTATTATTCAATTTCATCTGCTTACGAGACTCTTGAATATCTTTTAATAATAATTTTTTTCTAAACTCCCAAGGAGCAGTAATATCCGATAGAGATTCAATAAATTCATACCCTCTTGTAAAATGTTCTAAAAAGTATTTCCCATATATACCGCCACTTAATTCTTCATTAAGAAATTCATTGATCTCCTCTTTTTTGGATGAAAGAAAAAGCTTCCAATTACTAAAATCTGATCGAAAAAGAAAATATCCGAACGGTGTTTTAAATGAATTTCTTGGAGTGAAAAAAGCCTTTATTTCATAGGTAAGTTTTTTAATCTCGTTACGTAAATCATGAGGAAAAAGCTGTGCAGTTATAGGTGAATAGTTTTTAGGTTTTTTTAAAAAATCTTTTGGAATAATAGACTCTGATAAATTCAAAGTATACCCTTTTTCAAAACCTTGTATGTTAATTTCAATAAAGGCTCCAAGATCGCTTAATTTTATTAGATTGTTTAGTGCTTGGTCAAATTCTGGAAAAGTTGCAATTGAAGGGTTAGATGAGCTTGGGAGCTCACCAAATAATGATAATTGACGCGGATCATTTGAATCTCTCTTGTTGACCATAACGGTAAATATTACGTTTTAATGAATTGAAGTGCAACAATGCAGAAATAATAAAAAATAAAATAAATAATATCTTTATAGCGAATTTATTGTTTGTAATAAAAAAGTGATGCTAAATTTTGGTACAATGATTATGAAAATTTTCAACGCTAGTTTTGTTGCACCTGTTTTTTAAGGGCATCATTAAATCATAGTTAACCGATAAATAAAAACCCCACTAAATAATATATAATATTGAGTATCGAGACAAAAAATTTAGATAAAGTAGTAATACGATTTGCTGGCGATTCTGGTGATGGAATGCAGTTAACTGGCACACGTTTTACTGAAACTACTGCAATTGTGGGTAATGATTTAAGTACGCTTCCAGATTATCCTGCGGAAATTAGAGCGCCAGCAGGTTCATTGGCGGGAGTAAGTGCGTTTCAATTGCATTTTAGTTCAAAAGATATACATACACCTGGTGATACACCTGATGTTCTTGTTGCAATGAACCCAGCAGCATTAAAAGTTCACTTATCAGAGCTAATCGCGGGTGGCATCATTATAGTTAATGAGAATGCTTTTAGTCCAAAAAATTTAAAACTCGCAGGTTATGAATCGAATCCGTTAGAAGATGGTACCGTAGATAGCTATGAAATATATTCTATTCAAATGAGTACGTTAGTATCCAAGGCTTGTGAAGGCATGGATATTTCCCCAAAAACTGTTGACCGTACAAAGAATATGTTCGCACTAGGCCTATTATATTGGATTTATAATCGACCTTTGGAACCCACAATACAATGGCTTGGAAAAAAGTTTGCAAAAAGACCTGAATTAGTTGATTCAAATGTTAAGGCACTAAATGCAGGATATAATTATGGTGAAACAGTAGAAATTTTTTCAGCAAGATATAATGTAGACAAGGCTCCACTTGCTGCTGGAAAATATAGAAATATCAATGGTAACTATGCTACTAGCGTAGGTCTACTTGCAGGATCTATCAAAGCAGATATTCCTTTATTTTACGGTGGATATCCAATTACACCTGCAAGTGATATTCTCCATACCCTAGCTTCTTTTCGTCATTTTGGAGTTAAAACATTTCAGGCTGAGGATGAAATTGCAGGTATAACTTCAGCTATTGGTAGCTCTTTTTCTGGGAATCTTGGGGTAACTGCATCATCTGGTCCTGGTATTGCATTAAAAGCAGAAGCGATTGGTCTGGCAGTTATAGCTGAGTTACCGTTAGTTATTGTTAATGTGCAAAGAGGTGGTCCCAGCACCGGGTTGCCTACAAAGACTGAACAAGCAGATCTTTTTCAAGCATTATATGGACGCAATGGGGAAGCGCCTGTTCCTGTAATTGCTGCACAAACTCCAGGAGATTGTTTTTATGCTGCCTTTGAGGCATGTCAGGCAGCGATAAAATATAGAACTCCTGTGTTTTTACTTACAGATGGATATTTAGCAAACGGATCCGAGCCCTGGTCTATTCCTAATTTTGATGATTTACCAAGTATTGATCCAAATTTTGCAGAACAAAATGACGATCTACCATTTTTCCCTTATTCCCGAGATAAGAAAACACTTGCAAGGCCTTGGGCTATACCAGGTACTGTTGGACTTGAACATCGTATTGGAGGGTTGGAGAAAGAAGATGTCACTGGAAATGTTTCTTATGACCCAGAAAATCATCATAAAATGACAGAGTTAAGAGAACAAAAAGTACAGAACATAGTGAATGATATTCCTAAAACACAGGTGTTAGGTAAAAATAGTGGCGATATGTTGATTCTTAGTTGGGGAGGCACATATGGGTCTTGTCGCTCAGCTACTGAAAGATTGCAAAATGATGGAAAAAAGGTAAGCCATGTTCACTTACGATGGATAAACCCATTACCGAAAGATTTAGGTGAAATTTTAATCCGATTTAAAAATATTATTATTCCAGAATTAAATATGGGTCAATTATCTAAATTAATTCGAGCAGATTATCTTGTAGATGCCGTTGGTTTAAATCATGTGAAAGGCCGACCCTTTAAAGCAAGTGATATTGTAGATAAAGTAAAAGAAATCATAGGTTAAAAATATGTCAGAAGCTAAAGTTAAAAATCCAAAATTAGATCGTAGAGATTTTGTATCTGATCAGGCAGTTCGTTGGTGCCCAGGATGTGGTGATTATGCAATATTAGCACAAACACAGAAAGTTTTTCCTGATCTTGGTTTAGATAAAGAAAAAATTGTTTTTATTTCTGGAATTGGTTGCTCAAGTAGATTTCCATATTATATGAATACGTATGGGTTCCATACCATTCATGGTAGAGCGCCAGCAATTGCTTCTGGGGTCAAATTAGCTAATCCTGATCTTTCAGTTTGGGTCATCACAGGAGATGGAGATGCTCTTTCTATTGGTGGAAATCATACAATCCATCTTCTTCGAAGAAATTTAGATGTCAATGTCATGTTATTTAACAATAGAATTTATGGTTTAACAAAAGGTCAGTATTCACCAACCTCAGAGTTGGGAAAGATTACTAAATCAACACCATTAGGATCATTAGATCGTCCTTTTAATCCGTTAGCGCTTGCATTGGGTTCCCATGCAAGTTTTGTAGCTCGCGCCATAGATCGAGAAACAGCTCATTTACAATCTATGATACAAAGAGCGCATAGCCATAAAGGAAGCTCTTATGTTGAAATATATCAAAATTGTAATATTTTTAATGATAAAGCATTTGCACCAATGACGGACAGAGAGACTAAGTCAGATACCGTATTGTGGTTAGAAGATAAGAAACCTCTTTTATTTGGCGCCGAAATGAACAAAGGAATTATTGTTGATGGTAATACACCAAAAGTTGTTGAATTAGGAGATAAATGGAGTGCGGATGATTTGTTGGTACATGATGAAACTGATTGGACAATTGCCATGATGTTAAGCCATTTTACATATCAAGATGATTTTCCAAATCCGATTGGTGTTTTTTATTGTGTTGATGAACCTATTTATGAAGTTATGCTTGATGAACAAATTAAATTTGCTATTAAAAATAAAGGAAAAGGCGATATTCAAGCATTACTAGATGGCGCAGATAACTGGGTGGTAGAATAATTTTTATTTATTAGCTTCCTACTATGGATTATCGCACGGAAAATGACAGTATGGGATCCGTCAAAGTGCCGAATAATCGCTATTATGGATCCCAAACTCAACGATCCCTTAATAATTTTAAAATAGGTAGTGAACATTTTCCCAGAGAATTTATACGAGCGTACGGTATTGTTAAGAAAGCGGCTCTGGAAGTAAATACTTCTGCGGGTTTAATTGACAAAAAAATCTATAAAGCCATATCCAGCGCTGTTGATGAAGTAATTTCTGGACAGTTAGATGATCATTTTCCCTTAGTAGTTTGGCAAACTGGTTCTGGAACCCAAACAAATATGAATGTAAATGAAGTCATTGCTAACCGTGCAATTGAAATTTTAGGTGGAAAACTGGGAAGCAAAGATCCTGTTCATCCCAATGATCATGTTAATATGGGTCAATCAACAAATGACACCTTCCCAACAGCTATAAATATATCAGCTGTAGAGTCAGTTGAACATAATTTGCTCCCAAAACTTGAAGCATTAAGAGATGGTTTCAATACTAAAGCAAAGGATTTTTCAAAGATTATTAAGCTGGGAAGAACACATTTACAAGATGCAACACCTCTAAGTCTTGGGCAAGAATTTTCAGGATATGTAACGGCAATTGATTATGGATATAAACGAATTAGAAGAGCAATTGAAAGTTGTTATAGCTTAGCAATGGGTGGAACAGCAGTAGGTACTGGGATTAATACTATAGAGGGGTTTGGAGCTGATACTGCAAAAGTAATTGCCGATTTGACAAAATTACCATTTTCTTCAGCCGAAAATAAATTTGAAGCATTAGGAGGGCAGGACTCTATAGTTGAACTTTCTGGAGCTTTAAAAACAGTTGCAGTTTCTTTATTTAAAATATCTAATGATATCCGATGGCTTGGAAGCGGTCCTAGGTCTGGTTTAGGGGAATTAATTTTACCAGCTAATGAACCTGGTTCTTCCATTATGCCTGGGAAGGTAAATCCGACGCAGTGCGAAGCTATGACAATGGTATGTGCCCAAGTGATGGGTAATGATACCACAATTGCTTTTGCAGGCGCGAGTGGTAATTTTGAATTAAATGTTTTTAGACCAGTTATCGGATATAATATTTTACAATCAATTCGATTATTATCAGATGCCTGTGAATCTTTTTTGATTAATACTGTTAATGGTATTGAGCCGAATGAGAAGAGAATAAGTGAAAATTTATTTAATTCACTAATGTTGGTTACTGCATTAAACCCTCATATTGGTTACGATAAGGCAGCAAAAGTTGCTAAAAAAGCATACTCTGAAAATCTTTCATTACGTGATGCAATACAGGAGTTAGGATATATGTCTGGACAAGAGTTTGATAAAATTGTGAAACCAGAAAATATGATTAGTCCAAGAAAGGCGAATAAATAGATTGCTCCACAATAATAATGGGAAGCTGTTCTCATTACTCATTTAAATATAAATAATAAATAAATGTAAATTTCATTATGGCCAACAAGTCAAATGATAACCTCTGGACAATTCCAATCATTCGATCGTTTTGGATTGTGTTCACTGGGGCCCTTTTATTAATTTTCTATATTGTTTATTTATCTCAAGATTTACCTTCTATTGAACAATTAGAAAATTTTGACCCAGATCTTGTTACCAGAATTTATTCTTCTGATGGAGAGATTATTCATGAATTATTCGTAGAAAAAAGAGTTTTTGTTGAGTTAGATGTTATTCCGAAACATATGCATGATGCAGTCATGGCATCGGAAGATAGAAGATTTAGAGATCATTGGGGTATTTCACTACGAAGTGTCGCCAGGGCAATTGTAACGAATGTGTTATCACTCAGTTATCGTCAAGGTTTCAGCACTTTAACACAACAATTAGCTAGAAATTTATATGATACAATAGGTTTCAGAAAGACAGTTATTCGTAAAATAAAAGAAATGATAACTGCAATACAGATTGAAAAAACATACACGAAAGATGAAATTCTTGAGATGTATTTGAACAGCGTTCACTTTGGTCATGGAACCTATGGAGTTCAGGCGGCTGCAAAGAGATATTATGCTAAAGATGTAGGTGATCTTAACATTGATGAGTGTGCATTGCTTGTAGGGTTATTACCTGCTCCGGCAAGATATTCTCCTATTCGTCATCCAGATAAAGCCTTTGCAAGAAGAAATACAGTCCTTCGATTAATGCGTGAACAAAAATATATATCAGATGCTGTGTATGTTGAAGCGCGTTCCACGGATATAGATAATATAAAGAAATATCAATTTAGAGGAGTTGCTCCATATTTTACGGAGTATGTTCGTAGAGTACTAGAAACGGAAGATGAGCGTCTAGGAATCAATATATATCGTGATGGATTAAAAATATTTACAACTCTCGACTCAAGACTCCAACAATATGCTGAAGATGCAATAATGCAATCGATCATTCCTAATCAAAACAGGTTAAACAAACGCTTATTTAATGATAAAGAAGAATTTGAAAATCTCGCCTATTTAGGGATATTTAATGAAGATACTGTTCGGTTGATGATGGAGGGTGAATTGCCATTATATGAAGACTTGAGAGATAAGTTACTTGTGCAATGCGCTTTTGTAGCTTTAGATACAAAAACGGGAGCTATCCTTGCAATGGTAGGAGGGCGACCAGATTATAATGATCAATTTAATAGAGTGACTCAAGCAAAAAGGCAGCCAGGCAGTGTTTTTAAACCTTTTGTGTATACAACAGCAATAGATAATGGGGTTCCAGTATCAAAGCAATTATTAAATCAACCAGTAGTATTAAAAGTACCAACACCAGATGGTCAGTGGGAAAATTGGAATCCAAGAAACTATGATGAAAGCACTGGAGGGTTAACAACAATTAGAGAAGGTCTAAGGAGATCGTTAAACCTTGTTTCTGTACGAATGGTTCAAGAAGTTGTTCCCGCTAGAGAAGTGGCCCTTACTGCAAAAAATTTAGGTATATCAACAAATATTCGTGCGGTTGATGCTATTGCCCTTGGTACTTCAGAAGTGTACCCATTAGAAATGGTAGCTGCTTATTCAGTATTTGCTAATAAAGGTGTCTATTCCACTCCCTTTGGAATTACAAAGATAGAAGACCGTTATGGAAATACATTAATTGAATATTATCCAAAACAAGAAGAAATGCTTAGTGAAGAAACTGCATTTATGGTAACCAATATGCTTCAGACTGTTATTGATCGAGGAACAGGCGGAAGTGCAAGATGGAAATATAATTTTTATCATCCAGCAGCTGGGAAGACCGGTACGACACAAGGATGGACTGATGCATGGTTTGTTGGTTTTTCATCTCAGATAGCAGCAGGGGCATGGTTTGGAATTGATGACCCACAAGTGAGCCTAGGTAAAGGTGCGGATGGTTCTCGTGCTGCACTTCCTTCTTGGGCGCGTTTTATGAAAACCGCTCATGATTCACTTTATTATCCTAAAGAAGAATTTGAACAACCTTCAAAAGTAAACACATTTTCTATATGTCAAGTATCAAAAGAAAAGCCAACATCATTATGCCCAATAGAAAAAGAATTATTTATTCTAGGTACAAATCCATCAAGGTTGTGCAAAATCCATCGTCGTTAACTGGAGTTTCTATCATCGAGAATTAGATGATGCTGCACTTTATCATCATCAATTGTTACTGATTTTTTAAGCATATGTAAGGCGATATCTAACTTATCTTTTTTTGTATTGAATAATCTCATTAATGGTTCGCCTTCTGAAACTTCATCTCCAATCTTGTGATAAAATTCTATACCAGCAGTAGGATCTAAGATATCAGATACTTTCTTTCTTCCACATCCAAGCTCACAATGAGCAAGCCCAATACGTAAAGTATCCATATGTGTTATATAACCAGATTTTTCTGCTGATAATACAGTTTCTTCTTCTGGCAGATGGAGTGTATGCAAAGAAGCTAAATCTGATAAACTACCATCATGAATTACAACCATCTCTAATAATTTTTCTAATGCACTTCCTGATTCAATCAAACGCTGTTGAAGATTCAAAGCTTCATTCTCATCATTTACAATTTGAGCTTGCAATAATAATTTTGTTCCCAATGCGAATGTCACTTTCATTGTATCATTACTTCCTTCATCTCGCAAACAGTCTATGGCTTCTTTTATCTCGCACCAAAGACCAGCAAACTGTCCTAGGGGTTGATTCATACTTGTAAATACAATATCAGACTGAATATTGAAATTCTCTGCTATATCTTGAATTAATGTTGCCAATTCTTTTCCTTCTTCAATAGTATTCATAAATGCACCATTACCTATTTTTATATCCATTACTAATCCTTGAATCCCTTCAGCAATTTTTTTGCTCATTATTGATCCACAGATTAATGGAATGGATGCAACCGTTCCTGTTACATCACGCAAAGCATACATTTTTCTATCTGCTGGACATATTTCCTCCGTTTGCCCAATCATTGAAATTCCAATATCATTTACATTTCTTTTAAATTCATCAAGACTAATATTTGTTCTATAGCCAGGAATAGTTTCTAGCTTATCTAAAGTGCCTCCTGTGTGACCTAAACTGCGGCCACTAATCATAGGTATTGCAAGTCCAGCTGCAGCCATTAATGGACCTAAAATAATTGAGACCTTATCGCCTACTCCTCCAGTGCTATGTTTATCTGCAACGTAATCGCTCATAAATGTAAAATCCATTTTCTCTCCAGAGTCAATCATGCTTTCCGTTAAAGCGAATATTTCTTCTCTTGTCATTCCATTTTTAAATATAGCCTTTAATAATTTTGTCATCTCCTTATCCGATATTTGTTGATGAGAATATTCCCAAATAAATTGTTTTAAATCAGAAGCAGGTATTTCCTGATTATTTTTTTTAATACGGATAATTTTATTTGGAATCATTGTTATTTTCCATAGACTTTTTTTTCCAAGGCCAATTGAATTGTATTGAAGCTCGATCACGAACGGTATTAAGTGTTAAATAAATTCCAGCAATAAGTAATAGAAAATTAGGAGCCCACATCCCAATAAATGGAGAGACCCTATTTCGATCTGCAAGTTCTTCACCTCCAATAAGAAAAATATAATAGATTAAAAAGAAGCCAAATCCCATACTAATGGCAACCATAAAGCCACCTTTTCTTGTTAATGTTCCAAGTGGAGCGCCAACAAGAACAAATAAAATACATGCGATTGGTAAAGAAAATTTCTTGTGAATTTCTACCGCATATTTGTTTTGACTTTTTTGATAGTTTTGAATTAAACGGTATTCATTATTCATTTGTCTTTCAAGACTTTTCAATTTTCTCTCTTGTCGTCTTTGCTCTACAGGAGTAATATCTTTATTCAACATTTCTGTACGATAATTACCCATTTGAAGTAGCGCATCATCCATAGAAACTGGAACGATACTGTCTCCAATCACTTTGTTAAATGCCCTTCCTATGCGTGTTTGCACTCGTTCGGATCGCTTATTATAGTTTGCTTTTTTATTAAGCATCATTGGAACAGTCATTTCTCGATCAGAACGATTGGAGGTATCTCTTCTAGCTAGCATCATATCATCGGCTGGTATAATAATTTTGTGCTGTTTAAAATTTATCCTACGGTAACTCTTATAATTATTTAAGTCTAGTTCATGTATTTCACCATCATATAACATTAACACAATTGCATCATCTAACATTTCTAACTCCCCGGTCAAAGAGTAGATGCTGGTTTGAATTTCTTGATTTTCTTTGCTAAAGATTCGAACATCTTCCATCATTCCATTATTATCTTTTCTAATTATCATACTATAGTCAGGTATGCTATTAATAAAATGCCCTGGCTCAATTTCTAACCCAGGTCTTTTTTTATGAATATCCCCTTGAAGTAATCGGGCGTAAAAGTTCATTTCTGGCAGTATATAATTATTAAAATATGTAAGAGTTAAACAGATGATAACTCCAAAAATCAACGCAGGTTTTAATATTGATGTAAAGCTGATGCCAGAAGCGCGCATTGCATTAATTTCATTATCTTCTGACATCCTTCCAAAAGCCATTAATGTAGCAATTAATACGGCCATGGGTACTGCCAAGGCAACAATCCATGCAAGATTAAGAAATAGGTATTCAAATATTGTTACAACACTTAGCCCTTTGCCCAAGAAGCGATCAATAGCTCGAAGAAAAAAATTAATAAATAACATTAGAACAATAATCATTAAAGAATAAATAAATGGTAGGATAAGCTCTTTAATAATATAACGGGATATAAGTAGCATAGAAAAAATTACTTAGTATTACGATAATATAAAATGAGTCCTTTAAATGACTTTACATGTTGTGTTAGATAAGGAAAGCCGGTAATTTTGCCTGCCTTTTCAATTGCGAAATAGGCCATATGGTGGGCGTAGCTCAGCTGGTTAGAGCACCTGGTTGTGGCCCAGGAGGCCGTGGGTTCAAGTCCCATCGCTCACCCAAATATTTGGCGTTACAGAACCTCAATATTTTTTAGCTCTGTCTCCATCTGTGAGGCGGATGCAAAGTGGATTGTATGGAAACCTAATTCTTTAGCTGCTTCTATATTCTCTAATGCATCATCAATAAAAACGGATTTCTTGGCATCTACATCATATCGATTTAATAATATTTGGTAAAACTTGTAATCTGGTTTTTTTATTCTTTCATCCCCAGATACTACAATACCCTCAAAATAATTAAGGAACGGGTATGAATCTTTTGCAGGATAGAATGTTTCAGAAGACCAATTTGTCAAGGCTAGTAACCGATACTTTTTTTGCAAATATAGTTGTTCAAGAATTGATACAGAGTGCGCATTGTAATCTCCAAACATTTCTTTCCAACGAGTATAGTAGGCATTGATTTCATCGCGATATTGTGGATGTTTTTTGATCAAATCATTTGTTGCTTGTTCTAATAGATACCCTGCATCTTGATTTTCATTCCATTCTTTTGTACAAACATTATCAAGAAAAAAACGCATATCTTTTTCATGAGTAAATATTTTTTTATACAAATATTCTGGATTCCAGTCAATAAGAACCCCACCAAGATCAAAAATAACTGTATTTACTGGACTCATGATATATATTGTATCATAAAATTGTGGGTATTGTTCCACCATCTACGCGAAGTGCAGCGCCATTATTTGCTGCAGCAAGAGGGCTTACAAGATATGTAACAAATGTTGCCACCTCTTCAATAGTAGCAAATCGTTTTATTAGGCATGTAGGTCGTACAGTATCAAAAAACTCTCTTTCGATTTCCTCAGTTGTTTTACCCTTTTCTTTTGCTAAATCAGCAACACATCCGGTAACATTGCATTCTGGAATGGAATCTTGAAGTTGAATTATCGCGCTATTGATTCTTTCTTCTGTTCGCCCATTAATGATGACATGTGCGCCTTCTTTTAAAAGTTCACGAGCAATTCCATAGCCAATGCCTGCAGTTGAACCAGTAATAAGAGCTTTTTTATCTTTTAGTCGGAGGTCCATTTATATCTGATTGAATATAATTAATTAATAACTATGGCTAAAATGAATTGAATAGTTATAACTACCTATAATCATATCGTTTGTATATTTTGAAGATGCAAAAGATTATTACTCATATATATATGTGTCTATGCCTATTCTTTTTTGGTTGTAATGAGGATACAGAAGATTCTATAACAGTGGATGATCTTAAATTAAACCAAATCCAAGTGATAGGCAGTCATAATAGTTATCGAATTAATGCAACTCCTGAAATGCATGGGTTAATCGCAAGTTTTCAGCCAGAATTTTCTCTAGATTTAGATTATGGGCATCCACCATTGGATATCCAGTTTAGCGAATATGGAATTCGCCAGATAGAAATTGATATTTATCATGATCCGGAAGGCGGGTTATTTTATTATCAGCGAGGAAACTTTTGGGTTGGGATGCCGGTTGCTTCTGGAATTGATGAATTATTAGATCCTGGATTAAAGGTATTGCATTTTCCGGACATTGATTATCAAACGCATTATTATACATTTCTTGATGCACTTCAGGCGGTAAAAGACTGGTCAAATCAACACCCAAATCATATCCCTATATTTATTTTAATTGAAGCAAAGGAGGAAAGCCTTGCCAATTTATATCCTTCTCTCAGTGGTTTTACACAACCATTACCATTTGACAATACAGCGTTGGATGCAATTGATTCAGATATACGATCTGTGTTTGGAAATAATTTAGATAATGTTATAACGCCAGATGATGTTCGAGGGGATGATGAGTCATTAGAATCGGTTATATTAAATGGTGGTTGGCCTACAATTGGTGATTCAAGAGGGAAAATATATTTTGGCCTGGATAACGGAGGTCAAATTCGTGATATGTATGTAGATGGGCATCCAGCTCTAGCGGGTAGAGTGTTATTTACAGCTTCAGATCCTGGGACCCCGGAAGCCGCTTTTTTAAAATTAAATACGCCAACAGAAAGTATAGCAGATTATGTGGCTCAGGGATATATTGTGCGTACCAGAGCCGATGCGGATACAAAAGAAGCGAGAACAGGAGATACCGGTCCGCGGGATCTAGCTTTATCAAGTGGAGCACAATTTGTTTCAACAGATTATTATGTAGCGGATGCACGTGCCGATACAAGCGAGGATTGGAGCAACTATTCTGTATCCCTACCTGGTAATTTTATTGCACGAGAAAATCCAGTAAGTGGGTCGGGAACTTTTTTTGATATGGAAATTGAATGATTTGGATAATGAAATTAATTCTCATAATTTTGCCGGCTTTTATAAAAGTATTTCGGGGTGTAGCGTAGTCCGGTTAGCGCACCTGCTTTGGGAGCAGGGGGTCGGGAGTTCGAATCTCTCCACCCCGACTTGAGGGAAGCCTCTTATATCAAACGACAAGCCTCTTTTAACCAAGAGGCTTTTTGTTTTATATACCCCTTTTGATTCACTTAATTCAGCGATATAAATCAACAAATTGTAAATATTATTATTTATTATTTGATTTATTATTTTACTTAATTTAGGTTCAATTGTGAATTTTGAAATTGGGTTATTTAGTTGCCGGGGTTTCTGACTTAATTATTCAATCAAATTCATTTTAAAATAAAATTTTTGTATAAATATAAAAGCTGAAGGAGTCTTACATATGCGACTAGCTATAGGACAATTATTTCTCATTACTAATTTAGTTTTCTCTACTTTATTGCTTGGACAAATTACTGTACCAAGTGGATACTATAGTGGAACCTGGGCTGGGGATACTACTTATATAGTTACAGGTGATGTTCTAGTAAATCATGGAGAAACTTTAAACATTGGTGCAGGAGCAATAGTTAAGTTCCAAGGGAACTATATGATTCGTGTGGAGGGCTCTTTTTTTGCAAATGGGACAGAAACGGATTCAATTATTTTTGAACCGTATGACGCGAACTCAACCAGTAATGGTCAGTGGGGTGGAATAAAGTTTTATCATTCTTCAAGTCAGCACACTAGCAAATCTGAATTGTCTTATTTCCGTACTTCTTATGGTGGAAATGGCAATTGGCCACAAGGTGCTGTAGTTGTGTATAGTAAAGGTTCTGATGAGTCTGGAGTTGATAGTACAATAATTAGACATGGGTTAATTCACAATTCATCAGAAAGGGGTGTGTCTATTCAGAGTAATCGCAGGGATACTAATTCAGGACTAGCAGGTACTAAACCTTATGTCCATTTAAGTAATCTCCATATTCACAGCCATCAGCAGGACGGGATACGAATTGATAATAACTATGAAACAGAAATAAAAATTGATTCATTGAATGTTCATGGAAATAATAATGATGGTGTTGAGATAAATTATAATTATGATAACACGATGATTTCCATTGATTCGCTTCGTTCCGTAGACAATAATCAAAGAGGCTTATATGTATATAGATTGGAAAGTGGCACAAAACTGAAAGTAGAAAATGGAGATTTTCATTCTAATCAACAGAACCAAGTTGAGGCTCGGTATTTAGGGCAATCATCTAATTATTTCAGCCTTCGAAATAGTAAAATAGAAGATGATACTGCTAATGATGGCTATCACGCAGTATATGTTTATGATTGTTGTGACAATAATGATGATCTAAGTCAAACACTTGATTTTAGATTAAATGATTGGGGATCTACCGTTACTGCTTTAATGAATTCTGGCACGAACCCACAAGACTTAGATGAAATACACGACTATTATGAGGGTAATAACTACCCACTAGTTAGGTATGCTGGTTTTATTGGTGCGAATGCTTCCAACGCTGGATTTTCCGGTGAAATATCTATGCGTAATTCATCAGGAGTTGATTTTGGCTCCAATGTTCCTATAGGAAGCACACAGCTTAACTTGCATCTATTTGATCCAGATCTTGCAGGTACTGGTTCTGCATCTGTTACGGTTACATCTAGTGTAGACGCAGATGATGAAGTGGTTTCATTAACAGAATTAGCAAATAGTAATGGACATTTTTCAGGGACACTTAATTTGAGCGAAACCACTTTTCGCATCATTGAAGATGAAGAACAGTTTCTTTTAGATGTTGCTGTGGAAATGGAAAATGTTTCCCAAGAGTATCCTTACTGGACCGCTGATGAGGTGGAGTCGCGGGCAAGAGCCACCGTTCATGAAGTGTATTCTCAAGCGGCGATTGAACGATATAATAATCCGCAATCAAATAATAGTCGAGATGATGGTTCGTTAGATGTATCAGGTGCTGCACTGATTACTGCTACTTATACCGATGCGACTGGTGATTGGGGCCTTGCAGACACAAGCACAGCATCGGCTGTTTATGGAGGTGTTTCTGGTGCAATTTCTGGTGTTTTGACAGCTGCAAACTCTCCGTATGTAATAACGGGTGATGTTTTTGTTTCGGAAGAGGATAGTTTAACCATAGAGGCGGGTGTCACATTTCAATTTTTTGGAATGCATGAAATGCAGGTTAAAGGATATTTGCATGCAGTAGGTGCGGCACGAGATAGTATTCACTTTGTTCCTTTTAATGCCAATGAGCAATGGGGCGGATTGCATATCACCGATGCCAATGATGCAAAAAGTATTACATTGAGTTACTTTTCAATAAAAAATGGTGGAAGTGGCTCATGGAGTGATGCCGCACTAGTCATCCGCGAAAGACGCAATGGGGATGCCATTCATGTTTCTCATGGAGATATATCAGGAGCTACTTCAGTCGGGTTATGGATAGGATATAATTACCATTATGAAAACAGTGATAATGACAATAGTCTGCAGGAATGGGGCTCAATACAAGTAAGCAATTTAAATATTCATCATAATGAAAATGGATGGGCAATGGAAACATATTATAGTCATTTCATAAATTATGATATTGACAGTCTTCATATTCATTCAAATGAGTACGGGTTTCGTATGAGTGCTCTATATTATCCAACGGAATTCAACTTTACAAACTCCACTGTTGAAAATAATGAAAGAGATGAAATTCGTTTGGATTGGAATAATTATGTGGATCCGAATGTTCAAATACACTTCAATCATAATACGATTCGTGATACGGTTAATGGGTTCAATAATTATGATCTAGTATATGTGTATGGGTCGGGTATGAATTATGAGGATAGTGGATGGCCTGTTGATTTTCGAGGAAATTATTGGGGTGCCGAAGTTACAGACTCCTTAAATGCAGGATCAAATCCTAGAAATCACAATTTTTTCTACGATTGGCACGATAACAACGATTATCCGCTAGTTAATTATGCTGATTTTGTGGGTGCTACGGTTACTACTGGAAATACTGCAGAATTAAGTTTTCTTGATGCTGGTGGAAATTTATTAGACCACATAGGAGTAAACGGGGACACGCTTCACTTGCGCGTAATGGATGCAGACGGCGGTGTAGCTGGAGGAGATACCATGCAGGTGTTGGTTACAAGTATCACTGATAGCGTGGGTAGTATGATTACCTTGCATGAAGAAGGAAATTCTGGTGTGTTCTTTGGGTCTATTGCTTTAAGTCATGGAACATTCCGCGTGTTTGAGGGGACGCAGGAAGAGTTTACGGATCAGGTACAAAATAGAGCGGAACAAATTCGGTTTGAAAATCCTTTATGGGATGAAGAGCAAGTTTTGGATCGCGCTAAAGCCGATATTGACAAAGCACATTTTGATGCAGCTCTTATTCGATATGAAGAGGAAGTTGAGAATGCCCCATTAATGAGAACAGATGGTGCTATAAATCTTACTAGTAATGATGTTGTTACCATGACCTATGTGGATCCAGTAAATGATTGGGGTTCCTCCGAGTCTGTGGGCCTTTCTATTGGCTATCAAGGAATGTATGGTAACCAGAATGGTGCTCTTACTGCTGAAAATTCTCCGTATGTTGTTACAGGAGACTTATGGGTAAATGACTACGATAGTTTACATATTCATCCAGGTGTCGAGCTTTTCATGTCTGCTAGAACGAGATTTTACGTTCGTGGAAAATTACATGCCGTAGGGACAGAACAAGATTCAATCGTAATGCGTGGCTTGAATGATAGATCTGGTTACTGGATAGGTATTAATCTTGAATATGATAACAGTGCGTATAACCAAGGGATAAATACTTCCTCAACTATTTCCTATGTTCATATAGATAATGCAGGAAATTCGATTTTTGGTAACGGTGCTTTGGAAGTACGCGATCGCTACGGAGATGTTTCTATTAATCACGTATTAGTTACTGGATCAGCTCGAAATGCATTACGAGTTGGTTATATGAGAGGACAATCAAATGATTCCGTTAATGTACATGTTCATCATTTTAAAGCTCCTGGACCTCAGTATACTGGAATGGAATTCAATTATAACAATTATATGAATCTTGATGTTAGTGATGTGCAGATACATAACTCTTCATACGATGCGATGCGTGTTGAGTATAATAATTCTTCTATAATGCATTTCAAAAATTTAGATATTAAAAATAATGAAGAAGAAGCCATGAGAATTCGTTCTAATCAATCTGGATCTCAAGTAAAAGTAGAATTATCTAATTTTGTGAATAATAATCAACGATATTATTATGATGGTATAGTAACCATAGGTGATTACGATTATAATAATGGTAGTGTGATATTTAATAATAACAACTTCATGGATAGTAATCCCGATCACCATAATAATAGTAATTTTTACTACGTCAGGGTGGATGCAAATGGAGGTAGTAGTGATCAGATCGATATGACCAGTAACTATTGGGGACAACTAGTTACTGCGGAGATGGATTCGTTGGGAACTCGTGCAAATATATCCAAGATTTATGATAATTGGGATTCGAGTAATAGATCAGAAGTCAATTATGCAAACTGGCTTTCTAGTCCTATGATTCGCCCTGTTAAAGTTCATGTGGAAGATACATATGTAGCCATCGGTGATACGGTAATGGTAGCCATAGATGTAATAGTTCCTTTGGATACAAGTGTTATTTCAGCAGAATTAACGCTAACAGGATTTCAAGATCATTTGAATGTTGTTAGTGTTGAAACAGGTCAAGGTCTGGCCGGTGCTGCGGGGTGGTCTCTTGCAACGAATGCGACAGATACCTCTTTATATATTGCAGCAGCTGGTGCGAATCCAGTGAGTGGAAGAGGAACGTTATTATGGTTGAAGTTAGCTTCTCCAGATACTGCTTCAGGAGCGCTTGCTCCAGTCAATGTCTCTAGCGCGGTATTTGATGATGGTGGTTTTGGTTATAATGTAGATAATGGTAGCGTTACCGTTATTCAGCCACTGGTTGTAGATTTTACATTATCGGCTGATTCCGGAGCATATCCTTTAGAAGTATTATTTACTAATACGGTTACAGGTGAAAATATAGCTGAATATATTTGGAATTTTGGCGATGGAATGATGAGTCATGATGCCAATCCTGTTCATACATTTTTGAAACCAGGTAATTATTCAGTTTCGTTATCCTGTGTGGATGTATATGGATCGAGTACAAGCGAAGTAAAACCAAATGTTGTATCCGTTGATACGTTATTTGGTGATGTAGACTTCAATGCATCAGTTCAGGCATACGATGCAGGATTAATTTTACAGAATTCTGTTGGTTTTATCGAACTTGATGCCTTGCAAGAGCATTCTGGTAATGTGTCTGGTGATGAAGAACTTACGGCCCTTGATGCATCTGTGATTCTGCAGTACGTTGTGCATTTGATTGATGAATTACCTCATGACACTTCCGATGGAGGGCATTTACTTGCAACGGGAGATTTTGGTATTCATGATCAAATGTTTGCACCGGGACATATCATTGAAGTGCCAATTCACTTTAATCAAGCTTCCAATGTGTACTCTATCGAAGGTGTGGTTGAATATGATCCTGCACACATATCCTATCAGGATGTGGTTTGGGAACAACCATTTAATAATTTTATGAAAGAGTTAGTAATAGAAAGTAGTGGAGTAATCAAATTTGCATTAGCGGGAGCTTCAGCTATTGCAGAAAATGGATTGGTAGCCAAGCTTCAATTTGCTTCCAATGATGAAGTCACAATGGATGAAACAGAAATTAGTTTAATGGATCTGCGCGTAAATGAATTGCCAGTAATTAAGTTGGCTTCTAAAGCAACTCTTTCCAGATCCCTGAGTACGGATGATCGTGTGGGAATACCAAATGAATTTGCTTTGAAGCAAAATTATCCAAACCCATTTAACCCGGTTACAAGGATATTATATGATATTCCAGAAGCAAGTAATGTGACTATTACAATCTATAACTTGCTTGGTAATCAGGTCAAAACATTGGTCTCAGGATATCAAGAACCTGGCTTTAAGACTATTTTATGGAATGCAACCAATGAACGAGGGGCTCCAGTAAGTGCCGGTATGTACCTGTACAGTATTAAAGCTGGTGATTTTCATCAAACTAAAAAAATGTTGTTATTGAAGTAATCTGAGGATGCTTGAATTGGATACACAAACTTCAATGGAGAATATTATGTTTAAGAAAATGAAATTTAGCTTTTTAATTAATCCGGTACGATACGCTAAGAAACTTATTGCGTTTACAATGAGCGCGGTGGTGTTTCTTTCTGCTCAAACTACCATAGAAATGAATGTGGATATGCGTTGCAGTCCAGTAGGCTTCTCTACGGTAACTGTCACTGGTCCTTTTTGTAATTGGTGTGGTAGTGAAGGATGGAATGATCTATCAGATCCGGACGGAGATGGTATTTTTACGATGCAGTTCGAAACCAATAATTCATCTGTAGAATATAAATATATTGTGGATAATTGGTCTTATCAGGAGAACTTGATTGATGACATGCAAGATGGTGCAGATTGCGCACCGTTTACGGACTATTCAGGTTATGCAAATAGACAATGGGATCTAAATGAAGATGGTGATTATGTCATGGATACATTTGATCAATGTGAGTTGTGTATACCAGATGAGGAAGTTGCCCACATAGATGTTTCAGAAGAAGAAGCATTGCCAGGAGAAAACGTTTCTGTTATTGTAAATATTCATGCTGATGAGTATATGCTAGGTACAGGTAGTTTTACAGGTGAATATTACCAAGGAAATCCAGGACCATCACCAGAGTTTGGAGAACTTGTTTTAACTCGAGAAGACCCTGTCGTTGATTTTTATTGGGGTGAAAATCCTCCAGATCCTAGTATGGAACCTGAATACTTTCAAGTTCGATGGACAGGAGATGTTTATGCGAATGAAGAAGGAACATATAATTTTAGCACATGGAGCGATGATGGCGTTCGTTTAATGGTAGATGGGGATACCTTAATTGATCAATGGTTTGATTATGGTGGAGCAAATTTTAGTGCAGATGTAAATTTAAATCAAGGTATGCATGAAGTAGTGCTAGAGTATTATGAAAATGAAGGTGGTGCAGGAGTAACCTTTTGGTGGATAAGAACGGAAGGATTTCAAGATTTAGTACATCCAGAAGGAGCAGAGAGGTTTCTTAATGCAGCAGAGTTTGAGTTTGCTGGATTTCAGAATCATCCTGTGGATTTTACTGGTATTTCTCTTGATCCATCCTTTGATGATTGGTCTATGGACTTTAATAATACGGATTCCGTATTGTATGTTGCTATGGCTGGCGCCAATGGAGTCCATATGTCAGAACTTGGAACATTATTTACCCTTGATTTTCAAGTAAATGACGATGCACCGGAAGGTGATATACCAGTAGATGTTGTTCATGGACTATTGAATGCACATAGCCCATATTGGGAAGTAGATCAAGGTGGAATTTGGGTTATGGATGAACAGCCAACAGCATTTGACCTACTGTCACCAGATGATAATTATTCATTAAACATTGATCAGTCAAACCTGAATGAAAGTACTACCTTTTCTTGGGAAGCATCAACGGATCCTGAAGGGAATGATATAGATTATATAATTTATTATTCACCCATTATGATTTTACCAGATGGAAGTGAGTATTCACCTGGTTGGGTTCTCAATTTTACTGAATCATCAAATTCATTTGATCTTTCCCATCAGGGTGTAGTTGAAGCGCTCTCATCATTTCAAGCGACTACAGCAGGTGTTTGGTGGTCTGTTGCTGCTACTGATGGAGAATGGTTTCCATCATTGGATTTCTATGGAGATGGTCAAGCAGAGGTTCAAAATAACGATAATTTGAATTTCGGATCAGGTGATTTTTCTGTGTCGTTATGGTTCAAACATTATGGCCAATGGGATTCACTTCAAGTAGTGCAACAATTATTAGCAAAACATGATGGCGGATCAGATAGTTATGAATTACAGCTATGGAAAGAGAATGATGACATGGTTTTCCTTAGCGGGATTGTTGGGGGTGATCTTCTTGTTGCAGATGTACCATTTCGTGAGCGTCATTTATCTTATTTAGTTTTATCTAGAACAAATGGTCAAGTATCAATGTATATAGATGGAGAGAATGTTGGGGAAATGGAATCAGCTGGAAATACTACTTCGAATGGTAACCTGGTTTTTGGGTATGATACTCATTCTGATGGTGAAAATCTCAGAGGATCAATGACTGATGTAACACTGTATTCTTCAGGACTTACACCTGAAAGTGTCGCTACTTTATTTGAAGATGGTCCGCATAGTGATATCAATATTCCTGAAGAACCAAATTTAGTTGCGCATTGGCCAATGGATGGGGACAATCAAGATCCTGATTTAGTGGGCATTATGGAAGAAGTAATTAATGGAAATAATGGTACCTTAACTAATGCATGGTGGGCTGCAGTTGCTAGTGGCTATGAAACGTATGCAGAAAATGGTGGTTGGAATTTTAGTGTTGATATTTCTGGAGCATTATCGGTAGATGATATTAGCATGCCTATGGAATTCGCATTACACCAAAATTATCCAAACCCATTTAACCCTACAACATCAATACGGTATGATTTACCGAATGCAGGGAAAGTTACAATGACTATTTATGATATGATGGGACGCGAAGTAAGGACATTGGTGAATAATAATGTGGACGCTGGTTTTCAATCAGTCACATGGGATGCAACAAATAATTTTGGAAGCCCTGTTGGTGCAGGTGTGTATATTTATCAAATAAAAGCAGATGGGTATATGCAAAGTAAAAAAATGATTCTTTTAAAATAATCTAATTACTTAATTCAAGTATAGAAAGCCCCACTTTATTGTGGGGCTTTTTATTTATTCAAAACTTGGATATGTTATACTATTCATCAATATATTCTTCATAGATATGGATTGGATAAAAGAAAATTTTGCTCTCATCAGTGATCATCCGCTACTATTAAGTGCTCTAATAGCATTATCATCTATTTTTATTGCAAAGTTAGCCGATATCATTCTAACAAGTTTGTTAAGTAGAGTTGTGAGAAAAACTGTTAGTGATCTTGATGATAAAATACTGGAATTATTTCATAAACCTATTTTTTATTCTCTATTATTTATTGGATTTTCTTTTTCTGTAAAAGTTGCTCAATTACCTAGCTATATAGACTATGCACTAGTAGGTGTATTTAAAACAATAACAATATTTATTTGGTTTATTGTACTTCTAAAAGTGTTTTCTTTAACAGTCAAATGGACGGCAAAACAGTCCTCTAATCCCCTATTACAGCATCGTACCCTGCCACTGTTTAATAATCTTGGAAAAATAGTCATTGTAGTCTTTGGTATTTATTTTATTCTTTTAAGTTGGGATATTAATATTAATGGATTCTTAGCATCAGCTGGTGTCCTAGGTATTGTTTTAGGTCTAGCGGCACAGGATACAGTATCCAATTTATTTGCAGGAATATTTTTAATGGCTGATTCACCATTTAAAGAAGGGGATTATATTCTTTTAGACACGGGTGAAAGAGGGTATGTAAAAAAGATGGGAATTCGTTCCACTCGATTTATGACACGAGATGATATTGAAATTACTATTCCTAATTCTGTAATTGCATCATCAAAAATTGTCAATGAAAGTGGCGGCCCACAAGATATTGAACGAGTACGAATCAATATTGTGGTAGCATATGGATCGGATATTGATGAAGTAAAAGATGTATTAAAAGAAATTGCATTAAATAACTCGAATGTATTAAAAGATCCAGAGCCAAGAGTTCGTTTTAGAAAATTTTCATCATCTGGATTGAAACTACAATTACTGTTTTGGATATATAAGCCTGCTATTCGCGGAAGAACAGTTGATGCAGTTAACACAGATATTTACAAAACGTTTTCTAAAAGAAAAATTATTATTCCTTTTCCCACAGTTAATCTGATTACAAAAGATACATAAATATCCTTTCGTGAAAATTCAGCGAAGAAATTTTCATATTTTATTTTCTGCAGCAGTTTTCATTTTATTCACCGTAATGCATTTGTTACAAGCTGATCAAGTCAGTGGCTCTTTATTATTCTCTCTACTTCTATTTGGATTTTTAATTTTTACATTAGTAAGTATGGCTGATCCAAGCGTTATTGATTCTTTGCAACGCCGATTTGGAAATAATATACTTTCTGCATTAATACCATTGACTGGATTATTTGTTATTACAATAGGTTATTTAATATTACTGAACCGTTTGACAATAATTGGTGTTACGACGTCATTCTTGTACCTATATACCCCAGCATTATTATTATGGTATGATAGGAAGTATGATCAGCTAATGACTTGGAATAACTTAACTGCAATCTTAATTGTATGGTTATTTATTGAGTTAAATCTGGTTCCAAATGTTTCTATCCCAAAAGATGGTGGAGTCTTATTCTTTTTATTAATTGCATTAAACAGTATTGTATATAGTTTTCTCATTATTAGAAGACTGGATTCGATCGGGTTTCGATTACAGCCAAATAAAGATGATTGGAAATATTCTTGTATATATTTAGGATTATTTATTGCCTTTTTTGCTATACCCATAGGATTTTTAACTAACTTTATTAATCAAACAACTGAATGGATGCCACTATGGCAATTTCCTATTATACTTTTAGGAATATTTTTATTTACTGGTCTTCCAGAAGAATTATTATTTCGTGGATTAATACATAATCTTTTAGCAAAACGATTTAGCAAAACGTCACCCTTACTCATATTATTCTTTTCTTCTATTATTTTTGGATTTGCTCATATTAATAATAATGATCCCCCATTTATTTACATTCATTTGTTTGGTAATGAGTTTCCTATTCCATGGGCTTATATCATTTTATCCAGTGTCGCAGGATGGTTTTATGGGCTTGCATATATTCGTACTGGTAGTATTTTGGCTCCTGCAATATTGCATGCTATGGTTGATGGATGGTGGGTGTATTTTTTCAATCCCAATTAACAGATAAGGAAAATTATGATCGATATAATATTAAAAAGATTCGATTCTCCAGATCAAGTAAGAGAATTTGATAAAGGAACATTTGAAATTATTGATATGGGAAAAATGACAATTGGTAAAGCAACGTATGCACCTGGATGGAAGTGGTCTACTGATGTTTCTCCTCTTTCAGGTACAGAATTTTGTGAAGTGGAGCATTTAGGAATGGTTCTTTCAGGCAGCGCTACTGTAGCATTTGAAAATGGTGAAACGTATATTTTGAAAGCAGGCGATATTTTTTATGTTTCACCATTGCCACATGATAGTTGGGTTGTTGGAGATGAAGAATATATTTCTTTACATTTTTTAGGAGCTGAAAAATATGCAGATTAAATCAAACGAGATAGATGAGCTTGTTAAGAGAATTAATTAAAAAATATTGCGTACGGTATCCCAATGAAAGGAAAGCACAGGCCATTCAATCATTTCTTGTAATGGACAAGAATCCATTTTCAAGGAGTAATCCACATGGCCATTTTACTGGTTCTGCATGGATTGTAAATCCAGATAAAAGTAAAACATTAATGACTCATCATAAAAAAATTGGAAAATGGTTACAGTTAGGTGGCCATGCTGATGGAGAAGAAGATTTGATGAATGTCTCTCTGCGTGAGGCGAAAGAAGAATCTGGTTTAAGTAATTTTGCGATAGTTAGTGAAGAAATATTTGATATGGATATTCATGAGGTTCCATCAATTGGATCTGAACCAAAACATTTACATTATGATATTCGATTCATATTAGAAGCCAATCCAGATACGGAATCCGTATCTATAAGTGATGAATCATATGATGTTGCTTGGATAGAATTAGATAGAGTGCATCAACTCAATGCGGAAGAATCAATAATGCGAATGGTAAATAAAACCAGAATGCTTTGATAATAATAACATATTTATTTTTTCTTTTTATTAATTGAATCTTTTCTTTAAGCATCCTATTTTGTTTTGTAGCAAAAATCAAGGAGCTTGATACCATTATGAGAAGATTAATCGTTCCAATTTCATTACAATTTATTTTCATTTTTAGTATGGTCAATATTTTGATGGCCGTAGAAATAAGCGGCATTGTAACAGATCAGGATGGAGTTCCATTACCTGGAGCAAACATCATGATTGAAGGTACAGCAACCGGATCTGCTTCGGATAGCGATGGCCGCTTTTTGTTTACCTATCAAGCTGATGGCGATTTTATTATCGTGGCATCATATATAGGATTTTCATCTTATCGTCAAACTTATGGAGCAGGAGATATTGTATCTGATTTAACGATAGTATTAGGTCAGGGTAATTTATTTGGTCGAGAAGTCACTGTAATGGCACGGAAGAAGGAAGAGGCAATTAAGGAAGTTCCGATATCGATGGTAGCGATGCGGAAAGAAACAATTGAAGATATGGGAGCCACATCTATTGAAGATTTAACTACAATGGTGCCGAACGTATTTGTTCGGGAAGATCCAGATGTTGATAGTTTTACCATTCGTGGTATCGAGGGTGGAGCACGTAATCCTGGAATGGGAACTACTGAGGGAGTGTATATAGATGGTATTGTGATGGGTAGACCTGATTTTATTGTGTTAGATGTTGCAGATATGGAAAGCGTGGAGTTCCTACGTGGTCCCCAAGGCACATTATTTGGGAGGAACACCATTTCGGGTGCAATCAATTTAATTACGGTCAAGCCAAAGCCCGGGTTTTCTGGATCTGTATTAGTGGAGAATGGGAATTCTGGTCATCGAAAATTAAAAGTCTCAACAAACATGCAGTTAACGGATAATATTTATCAGAGGCTATCATTGTTTTCTTTTGATTTAGATGCACACCAAATCAATGCAAGCTCATACGCTGAGAGTGATGATATTTATAAAGATAATATTGGCATACGATATGCACTACGCGCATTGCCAACACCAAAACTTACCATCGATCTTACGTATGATTATTTTAGTCAATATAATACGCAAATGGGTGAACATGTGTATGATTGGCATTTCAATAGTGACGTTCCTACGTATAATCGACAAAGGTTAGATTCTCTTGCTATTGAATTATATAAATTATATCCAGATGACATGTCTTATGTTGCGGATACAAATGGAGATATTACAGATAACGGCAATACATCATATAACCATGATGTAACTGGGTGGAATAAGAGATTAGTTCGTAGTCTTTCATTAAATACAGCATATCAAATTAATGACCAAATGAATTTTGTTGGTCTCTTTAGTTATAGAGATGGTAGTCATAGATATTTTAATGATGAAGATGGTATTGGTTTGAATCTACTTACAGGTAAATGGACTGATATTGGTGAACAGAAAAGCGCTGAACTTCGTTTAGAATCAACAGTAGATAATTTATCCTGGATTGCAGGAGTATATTATTATCATATGGATGAGAGTCTGGATTCTCCAGTATTTCCAAAACCATTATTTTTTCATATTCGAGCAGGTATTCCTATGTTTTTGGCGAGACAATATGACGGAGTTACGGTTCATCCTTTTGGTAGCGGGACCACAGAAAGTATTGGTGCATTTGTATCAGCGGATTATAATATATCGGATCAATTAATGATTACTGGTGGTTTACGCTACACTCAAGATGATAAAGAGTTTACATATCGTCAAGATGGTTTACCTACATTTGGTTATATACACTTTCCACCAGATACGGATGGAGATAATCTTCCTAACGGTCATTTTGATAGCACCGCTAGTTGGAGCGCAGTCACGCCATCGTTTAGTATAAAAGTTGCTGCGACACCACTTACAAATATCTATGGCACTATATCAAAAGGATATAAAAGTGGGGGTTTTAATCTGGATTATGTATCAAGTTGGGAATCTGTCGCGATTCCATTTAAGCCAGAATTTATTACGAATTACGAAGTAGGAATTAAAACAGCAAATCGTAGAAATACCATGTATCTTAATACGGCATTCTTTTACATGGATTATATCAATATGCAACGAGCAATATTTCAAGATTTATACGAAGGATATACCATTAGCAATGCTGCAAGCTCATTGATCAAAGGTATTGAGACAGAGGTTTCAGTTCGTTTGTTTCAGAATGCTTTGACTTTAGTTGGTGGCTTTGGAATAACAGATGCAACATTTAATGAATTTAGAGATTCTTTTTTTAATGGATATTGGAATGAGGGAGAAGATTATATCGATGCGAATAATAATGGACAATATGATGATGAAGAGGAATGGACCGATATGGACAATGATTTTTCTGGAGAAACAATATCTGCATTTCCAAGATATACGATGAATTTTTTAGCTGATTTTCGTCTTCCAATCAGTAATAAAATGTTGTTGGTAACACAACTACAAGCGGATTTTATGGATGAAAAGCAAAGTCAACTATCTAGCACAGATGAGTATAATGAACTCCGTGATGATGCTCGTACCCTTGTTGATGCTCGCGTAGGTCTTGAAATAGGTTCATGGAATGTTTATTTTTGGATTCAAAACATGTTTAACGTTGAATATATTAGTTGGACTGGACAAAATAGTTATATTGGAGTCTTGGAACGAGATTATGGCTTACCTAGGAGACTAGGATTAAGAGCTTCCTATAGATTTTAAAATGAGATTCTTATTTATATTCTTATTTGTATTTGCATGTAGCACAAAAGAGATGGATAAATTAAATCAAATTGTAGAAGCCTCTTGTGGCCAATGCATGTTTGCTATGGTTGAGCAAGTAGGATGCGATCTTGCTATTAGAATAAATGAAAAATCATATTTTGTTCGTGGAGCAGCCATTGACGATTTTGGAGATGCTCATGCCGAGGATGGTTTTTGTAACTCTATACGCAAAGCAAAGGTAAAAGGGCATGTTGAAGAATCAATATTTATAGTGTCTTCCTTTGAGCTATTATCCGATGATCCATCGCCAGAATCTTGACTCATTAATCTTTAGTTACGTGAAAAAATTACTATTTATTTTATGTTTCACCAGTGCAATCAACGCACAGTTTGATCCTCCAAATATTGAATACAAAGGGTTCTCAAAAATAGATTGTTTAGGTCTAATTGTATCAGGCTTAGAAGAGGAAGTACTATTATCAGAAATGGAGAAAATATTTTTTACAATTGGCCAAGAAACATTATCTAAAAATGTAACACTAGGTTCTTTTACTGATTGTCCACTTTATCCATTATCTATCCAGTTTGTCACAAAACAAAATAAAGATGGTACATTTTCTGGAACCATAAGCGTTGCAGTAGAAGCAACTGTTGAGTCAACAACCATTGAAGTAAAATATCCTTCTGTCGATCGAGAAAACTGGTATTATCAAGTTGGATTTATGCCAATAATTGAAGATAAAATTGTATTAAATAATTCTGATAATACTTATATCTTACATGAAACAAAGATGCTAATGCAGAAAGTATTGGATCAATTTGCATTATATTCGATCGAATATCCTTGATAGCAAACTATTCATTTATTTTTTAACGAAAAAAGAATAGTATATGACTTTAAACTAATAAGTAATTTTTGATTTAAGGGGAAAATATGAGTGATTACATAAAAATAAATTCTGAGGACTCAATTTTAAAGATAGGATTCAATCGTCCAGATAAGAAAAATGCATTGAATTCAGAAATGTATTACGCAGTTAGAGATGCATTAGTTTCCGCTAGTGAAGATTCGAAAATTCGAGTGATAGTATTATATGGAGAAGGAGGAGATTTTACTTCCGGAAATGACGTTAAAGATTTTTTAGCATTTGCTACTACAAAAACATCGCAAGAAAATGATATTCAATTTCCAGCAAAAGAATTTTTAGATGTATTAATACCATATAATAAACCTATTATTGCTGCAGTAGATGGTATGGCAATTGGTATTGGTGCAACCATGACTATGCATTGCGACCTTGTATATGCTTCAACAGAGGCAAAATTTCACATGCCCTTTGTTAATCTTGGCTTAAATCCCGAAGCAGGCACAACTTTTTTTCTTCCTAAATTGGTAGGATATCATAATGCAGCAGAAATTCTTCTTTCAGGCGATATGATTACTTCCCAAAGAGCATATGAGATGGGATTTGTTAATGGTGTTGTTAAACAGTCAGAATTAATGGATGTTGCAATCAATAAGGCAAAAAGGATTGCTGAATTAGCACCTACACCAGTTCGTTTAGCAAAGCAAATGATGAAAGAACATTTTATTGATCAATTAATTGAAGCAAATCAAAATGAGTTTAATAGTTTTGTTAATCGTATGAGTTCACCAGAAGCATTAGAAGCTATGCAAGCATTTATGCAAAAAAGGAAACCAGACTTTTCTCAATTTGAGTAATATGTATTTAATATAATAGTAGGGGAATAAAATGAAACAATATCTTATTGGATTAACTACAGGATTAATTTTATCATCATTTATATTTTTTTTTATGGGTCAAACCGATTATAAAATGAAATCATGGGAAGCAAGACCTGAAAAATCAAATGATGAGCTTTTCTCATTACTAAAAGATATCCAAATTGAAATTAAGGATGGAATTAATTGCGAAGGTGGATATGTTGAATATGTAACAAGAGGCGTTAAGGTTGATTGTGATTAGCTATTATTTAATAATATCAAAAAATATAAATGAATATTCAGCCATTTAATTTATATGCCTAATAAGTCTGCGATTAATTTAATAAAGGCAGAAATATCTGCACTTAATTCACTTCTTAAAACAATTGACGATTCATTTGATATGGCTGTAGATCTTATCGTTAATTGTGCTGGAAAAGTAATTGTAATTGGCATTGGGAAATCTGGACATGTTGGAAATAAAATGGCAGCAACATTTGCTAGTTTAGGTACACCAGCATTCTTTTTACACGCGGGAGACGCACTGCATGGAGATTTAGGAATGATCGCTAATAAGGATGTTTGTATCCTGGTTTCTTATAGTGGAAATAGTACCGAATTAGTAGAAATATTAAAGCCCATTAAACGTATTGATGCCAATACAATTTCAATTACTGGAAAACCTGACTCTACTTTAGCAAAACAGACTGATTTACATCTCGATATTGGAGTTCGTATAGAAGCCGATCCATTAGGGTTAGCACCAACTTCCAGCTCTACAGCAACTCTTGTTTTAGGTGACGCATTAGCAATAGCTGTAATGGAGAACCGTGGTTTTAAAGAGCAAGATTTTGCGGATAGACATCCTGGTGGTATTTTAGGTAAAAAACTATTACTTACTGTAGATCAAATTTTCCATGAAGGCGATTCAATCCCATTAATAAATAAAAATAATAATATACAAGAAGCCTTATTAATAATTTCTGAAAAAGGGCTTGGGTTTACAGGTGTAGTAAATGATAAGAATATTCTAATTGGAATTATTACAGATGGAGATATTCGTAGAACGTTTGAAAAAGGTCAAAATGATTTATTTAATCTAAATGTAGAATCTATTATGACTTCTACCCCTAGAAGTATTCCGACAAATACATTAGCGATAAAAGCATTAGAGATTATGGAGGAGCACAGTATTACATCCCTTTTTGTTCATAATCATAATAATCCAGATGAATTAAGAGGCGTAATACATATTCATGATATTCTTAATTCAGGTATATAGTATTTTAATACTTTAATTCTCTAGTATTTCTATATGAAATTACATTGGCTTGATGTTGTTGCTCTCGTTTCATATCTACTAATAATTATTTCTGTAGGAATATATTTCTCACGAAAAAATACAACAACTGAGGGCTATTTTGTAGGGAACAGATCGTATTCGGGATGGGTGATTGGCTTGAGTATGATTGGTACTTCTATTAGTTCGATAACATTCCTTGCATATCCTGCAGATAGTTTCAAAACATCTTGGTTGAGATTTTTACCAAATATTGTACTTCCTATTGTTATAATAACATCTGCATATTTATTTCTTCCTTTTTTTAAACGCAATAATATTTTATCCGCTTACGAATATCTAGAGGAAAGATTTGGTCCATCGGTCAGAACCTATGGTGCAATTACATTTCTAATAGGTCAACTAGTTCGAATAAGTCTCATATTGTATCTACTATCATTAATGATTCATGAAGTAACTAGCTTAACTATATTGCAAAGTATTTTGTTATCTGGAATAACGGTCGGTATATATACAATTTTGGGAGGAATTGAAGCAGTAATATGGACCGATGTAATACAGACAATTACTTTAGTATTTGGTGGTCTGATATGTATTGGAGTTATTATACATCAGTTACCTGGAGGGTTATATCAAATTATAGATATTGCATTAGTAAATAATAAATTAAGTTTTTCAGAATTAAAAGATGGTGTACTACATCCTATATCGTGGGGTGTATCATTATCAAATAAGACAGGAGTTATGATGATTTTCTTGGGATTATCATGGTTTTTCCAGGAATACATTACAAATCAAAATATCATTCAGAGATATGCAGCAACAAAAAATGAATCTGAAGCACGTAAAGCTATGTTTATATCTTCTATAAATATTCCAATCTGGGCTTTTTTTATGTTTTTAGGAACAGCATTATATGCGTACTTCCAAGTTTATCCATCAGATCCTGCTAATGAAATGCTAATTGGAGAACGTAACGCAGAAGACATTTTGCCTTATTTTATAATATATTATTTACCAGCAGGTATATCTGGTTTAATTATTGCTGCTGCAATTGCTGCTGCAATGTCTTCATTAGACTCTAGTATCAATTCTATTTCTACAGTAAGTATTCATGATATTTATCGTCGATATTTAGTTCCAAACAAAGATGATTTACATTATTTACATGCTGCCTGGTATATAGCTACGTTTGCAACAATTATTATGATTATTGGTTCTTGTATATTGGCATTTTCAAAAATGAATACACTGCAGGATACGTATAATACAATAGGTTCTGTAGTAATGGGCGGTGTACTTGGTCTATATTTATTAGGTTTTTGTACTAAACGAGGTAATCAAAAATCTGTATGGTTTGGTATAACTTTAACGATGATATTCTCTTTATGGACAGTGCTCGCTAAATACAGTTTTCTTCCGTATTGGCTACAAGCGCCATTTGATTTATACTATACTGGAATTATAGGACAAATAGTTATGTTTGCAGGAATCTTTGTTGCTGCAGTATTATTTTCGGATTCAAAGAAAAATTTAAAAAATTTAACTATCTGGACAAAAAGCAATAAATGAAATTGGTAAATTGCTATTTGTAATCATACAGTGTAAGATTAATGAAAGATATTAGTATAGAATTTAAATAGCTTTGTATAGCGTATTTATAGATTGGGTCTTCTTGGAAGACAATAGCAAGGAACTTAATGGGTTCTTAACTGCTATGAATAAAAAAAGAAGTGACCTTTTTTTTACCATTCTTGTCCCCAAAAAATCTCATTTTTCTCGGCGGTTAGACCAATTTAAGAATGTAGAATATGTGAAGGATATTGAAAATAGGTTTGAAGAGCCTGGTAAAGAAATCTCTTCAATGCCTTATATAAATAAATATATATATGATAAGCTTGATAAACTGCAGAAGAACGAACATTCTGGATTATCACATAAAGATAAACGCGTTATGAATTTAATGGAAAATATGCGTGAGTCTTTTTTTATGTCAGAAAGATGGGCGGCAACGTATAATCCGGCTAACTTTAGATCCGTACAGGAGAATAACGATAAACCGCGATTGTTTTGGAGAGATTGGGATGTAGATCTAGTATTATCTTTTCACCCAGCTATTATGCATAAGCACATAAACCATTTTAAGAAAAATACAGATATGGATCCTCAATATATTAGTTTATGTAGTACCCAATATTGGGAAATCATCAAAAAATGGGATGGTCATCTATCTATTCCATCAATATTTCGAAACAAAAATAACCATGGGTTTTTTGTTGAAAATAATGATATAGCAGTTGAACTATTTTCATCTATAATGAGAATGAATGATAAAAAACTTTTACAAAAATATGTTCGATTATTAAGCACTATTAATTTTAATTGGAAAAAAGGGAAAACTCTTGATTCATTAAATCACATAATATCGGATGCAGTTGACAATTTGAAACCATTAAAAAAAGTAAACCCTGCGTATCAAAAAATGAGAAACTTTATCCGCACAAAAAAACTTGTAAGTAAAAGAGAGTTAATTAATAAAATGGAATGGGGGAAAACTTCTAACTTTCAACCCTATAGAAATAGGTTGCGGATGGAAAAAAATATTAGGTTTATTAATAACAACTCCTATGAATGGAAAGTTTGATTACTATTAATAATGTTTATAAGCACCGGATATAACCATTACCATAATAAATATGACTTTTAATATTATAAAAATACTTATATCAGCTATTCTTATTGCTCTTATTTCTGAGATTTCAAAACGTAGTACGTTCCTTGGAGCAGTCCTTGCTTCTATACCACTTGTATCTGTTATGGCCATGATTTGGTTATATATTGATACAAATGATTCTGCACAAGTTGTTCAATTATCCAAAGGTATCTTTTGGCTAGTAATCCCATCATTGGTTTTATTTATAACTTTCCCTTTTTTCATTCGATTGCAATTTTCTTTTTATGGTGCTTTATCATTAGCAATTCTTGCTATGGTAGGTACTTATTTTATTACTATAGCAGTCTTGGAAAAATTTGATATTTATCTTTAAAATATTTATCTAAAAATAATTTTATTTATTAAATAGTATAAAATGAAAATAAATGTAAAAAAATTATTTAGAATAATTATCCCTATAGTTTGGCTTATCCTTTTTGGCCGCTTACTCAGTAGAGATTATTTTATTGAAAAGCTTGATATACGTGAAAAACAAGCAATACAACGAGGACTTGAAGAATCTTATATGGGTATTTATTTTAAAAATGAACGAATAGGATATGTAAAAAATCACGTGGTGAAAAATGCCAATGATTCTTTCAACCTTGAACAAGAAGCTGTTATGAACTTAAATATATTAGATAATACATATCCCGTTAAAATGAGTCTTAGTGCTGAATTAAACAATGAATCTCTTTTAAAGAATTTTCGGTTTAATTTGATTTCTACATTCTATGAACTACATGCAACAGGGGAGGTTGTTGGTAATGAGGTTCATTATAGTATGAATACAGGTAAAGATGAATCTTCAAATATTATTCAACTAAATGATGCGCCATTTATTTCAACACACATGAGAAGTTATTTACTTCATAATGATATTAAAGAGGGAGAAAAATATAAAATTCCTTATTTTGATCCAGTTACAATGTCTGGTCAAGAGTCTATCATTGAATATAAAGGTTTCAAAAAAGAATTCATTAGAGAAAAAGGTCGTATTTATAATTTGCATCATTTTGTGGAATCAATAGCAGGTATGCGGATTGATTTTTTTCTTGATCAAGATGGTAATGTGATAAAAGAAACTTCCCCGGTAGGTTTTGTATTTTATTCTGAACCAGAATTTCGTGCGAAAGATATTATATCAAAAGGTAAAGAATTATTAGGTGCAGTTTCTGTACCAGCTATTGGGGAAATGCATAATTTATCTGAACTATCAACAATTAGTTACCGTTTAACTTTACCGGAAGATCAAAATTTTAATTTAAATCAAGACCGTCAGGTATTTAATAATAATATTTTAGTTATAGATAAAGAAGAAATGCCTGATGAAAATGCAAGTATTTGTATTGATGATAATGATTTGTTAAAGGCTACTCCATATATACAATCGGATAACAAGTTTATTATGGAACAAGCTGAAACAATTATTAGTAATGCAAATAATGACCTACAAAAAGTTGAAGCACTAATTAATTGGGTCTATGTAAATATTGAAAAAAAACCTGTATTAAGTATTCCTGATGCAGTTACAACACTACGTACGCGTGTAGGGGATTGCAATGAACATGCTGCTCTTTTTGCTGCATTATCTAGGAGTGTATCTATTCCTGCAAGAGTAGCTGCAGGAGTAACATATCATAATGGTAAGTTTTATTATCATGCTTGGAATGAGGTTTGCATTAATGGTAAATGGATTAGTTTGGATACAACAAACAATCAATTCCCAGCTGATTTATCTCATATAAAATTTGTAGAAGGTGAAACAATTGAACAAGTAAAGATAGGAGCATTATTAGGGAGATTAACAATTCAAATATTAGGGAGTAACAGTTGAATAACAATTATCCAAATCCAGGAATCATGATCAAGAATTTGATCAAAAAGTATGGAGATTTTGTAGCCGTTAACGATATCACATTAACAGTTGAAACTGGCAAGATCTTTGGATTTTTAGGTCCAAATGGTGCGGGAAAAACTACTACCATTAAAATTCTTGCAGGCTTATTAAAACCAGATAGTGGTGATATCATTATCAATAGCTACGACATTAGCAAATATCCTGAAAATTGTAAATTTACTACAGGATATATTCCTGACAGACCATTCTTATATGAAAAATTAACAGGAATAGAGTTTCTTAAGTTTATTGCAAGCTTATATAGTCTCTCTATTGAAATATTTGAAAAAAATACTACGTATTTAATGAAATTATTTGATCTATATGAATGGAGAGATCATTTAATAGAAAGCTATTCACATGGTATGCGTCAAAAATTAATCATGACATCAGTCTTTATGCTTGAAACTCCTATGATTATTGTTGATGAGCCCATGGTTGGCTTAGATCCTAAAAGCGCTAGAATTGTAAAAGAATTATTTAAAAGGCATGCAATGAATGGTGGATCGATTTTTCTTTCGACGCATTCTTTAGAAATAGCAGAAGAACTTTGTGATGAGATAGCAATTATTCTTAATGGAGAGATTAGAATAATTGGAGATATGCAATCATTAAGAAAAGAAGCTAGCCTTCATGATAGTGACTTGGAAGAAGTGTTTTTGCAATTAACAAATACAGAAGATCTATCAAAAGTAATATCTGCGTTAAAAGATATGGATATGTAGTATTCAATGAATTTCTATGGTTCCCAAACCGCGCTGTTATTGCCAATGATTCTGGCTGCAAAAAATAAGTTATTTCCATCAGGAACAATTTCAAAAAAAATGATTGGTGTTATAATATTTTGTATTGGATTGTGTTATGCAATATTCAATATAACACTGCATGTAGTAACTTATTTCCATCAGCAAGATGAGCTGGGAATCATCTTGAGCCTAAAAGTTTTTCAGATGGCTTGGATATTAATTTTTATCATGTTGATTTTCTCATCCATGGTTTCTTCCATATCTTCTATTTATTTATCAGAAGATAACGAAATTGTTTTTTCTGCTCCAATTTCTACAGCTGATCTATTTTTTATGCGTTACATATCGGGAACTGTTTATACATCTTGGATGATGATTATTTTTTCATTACCTATTTTTGCGACATATGGTATTGTATTCCAAACACCTGCCACGTATTGGTTTCTAATGGTTCCTACATTACTATCGATTACCCTTACTGCTACATGTTTTAGCACACTATTAACAATTGTACTTGTAAAATTTTTTCCAGCCCGACATACAAAAGATATCATATTGTATCTTTCGTTATGTTTTGGAGTATTAATCATATTTTTAATCCGGTTATTACAACCAGAGGATATGGTGTATTACGATAAATATGGATATCTTGTAGATTCCCTATCAAAAATATCAAAACCAGTTGCTCCTTATTTACCAGCTAGTTGGGCATCAAATTTTCTTTCTCTATATTTATTAGATCTTGAAATAGACTGGTTGATATTTGGTCTGTTATTACTTACACCTATCGTTTTGTATTTTTTAGGAGAATGGTGTATGCAAATTTGGTTTTTCTCAGGATATTCAAAATCACAGGAATCTTTTGGGGGAACACATAGATTCGGAAGGAAACAAATATATAAACCAGGAATATGGAAATGGGTATTTAAAAAAGAGGGTAAAGTTTTCTCACGAGATTCAGTTGAATGGTCTCAATTGTTTATGATTGCTGCTCTAGTAGTAATATACTTGTATAATTTTAAATTGCTCCCAATTGAAGAAGTCGCCTTATCAGAACAATTTATTACGAATCTAATTTCATTTCTCAATATTGGATTGGCCGGGTTCATTATGACTTCCCTTTCTGCTAGATTTGTTTTTTCATCGATTGGCTCAGAGGGAGGAGCCTTCTATCATATCAAGTCCTCTCCAATATCTTTACGGAGGTTTCTTTTATATAAATATTTATTTTATGCTATACCATTTACTATTTTATCATTAACACTTATTATTATGAGTAACAAAATTTTGCATGTAGAAGGTCCTATGTGGTGGATCTCTGTCTCAACGAACCTATTTATTACATGGGTTGTAGTTGGTCTTGCCCTAGCATTTGGATCAATATATGCTGACTTTAAAGCAGAAAATAAAACGGTGGCTATGGGTAGCATGGGAGCAATACTATTTTTACTATTTGCAACAGCTTTTCAAATAATTATTATTTTTATTGGTGCAAATCCCGTTTATCGTATAGTAAAGCGTTGGTTAAATAATTATGCCTTTAATAGCTCTGATTTGTACTTGTTAATATTATGGATTATAATTTCAGTTGTATTATCTGTAGGTATAGTAATATTCTTTTTCAAAAAAGGTATTCGCACCCTAGAAAATTCATAATTGTTATATTTTATTATTCTCTGTTTGCTAATAATATAAGTAATTAAATAAATTTTGACGTGGCAGTGTTGTACATAATTAACATGAAAGGAGGTGATCAGTTGTCTAGTTCAAGTAGCATGCTGACCTCCAAAGGATCAGTCTTATAATAATAACTGATGCTGGCTTTTACGGAGGTCAGCCATTACAATGAACGAAGCCCCCATATATTGGGGGCTTTTTCTTTATGGTAAAATTATTTTAACCTTTATAATTCATATGCTGTCAAATGATTATTATTAAGATTTTGATACGAGTTTGTAATAGAGATATATGACTTCTAATCCAAAAAAAGAGCAAATAATATTTTATGCCATTGAAGGTGAGAGCCTAAAGAAATTACATATATATGAGGGTGGGGTTTCTGCAGGGTTTCCATCACCAGCCGATGATTATCTAGATACAGATTTAAATCTTCATAAATATCTTGTTAAGCATCCAGCAGCAACTTTTTTTATTATTGCAAAGGGGCATTCAATGGAAAAAGCAGGGATCAGTGATGAAGATTTATTGGTTGTAGATAAATCATTAGATCCAAAGAATAATGATATTGTCGTTGCAGCAGTTAACGGAGAGTTTACCGTTAAGAGATATTTAAAAAATGGTAAATTTATTTCACTAAGAGCCGAAGGCCTGTTTGGAGATTATCCAGATATTAATATTAATGATTCCATAGAGTTTGAAGTATGGGGAGTTGTAACACATACCATACATAATAATCGATGATTGCTTTAGCAGATTGTAACAATTTCTATGCCTCTTGTGAACGAGTCTTTAATCCAGGGTTAAAGCATAAACCTATTGTTGTTCTTTCTAATAATGATGGATGTATTATTGCTCGAAGTAATGAAGCAAAAGACCTAGGTATTAAAATGGGGGAACCAGTCTTTAAAGTAAGAAATATAATTAATAACAATAATGTATATGTTTTTTCAACAAATTTTGCTTTGTATGGAGATATGTCTAGCCGTGTAATGTCCTTACTTAGTGATATGTCACCTGAAATAGAGATATATAGTATTGATGAAGCATTTATGAATTTTACTGGTGTGAAAAATACTGTACAACTTGCATCAAAAATGAAATCTATTATTACAAAATCTACTGGTATTCCCATATCAATTGGTATTGCAGAAACGAAGACACTTGCTAAAGTGGCAAATTATTTTGCAAAGAAACAAACGGGTAATGGAGTCTATGAATTCACAGATCAAGTACAAATTGAAAATGCATTGAAAGAATTGCCAGTATCAAAACTATGGGGAGTCGGCTCTCGCCACTTACGGATGTTAAATAGTTATGGTGTCAATACAGCTTATGATTTTGTTCAACTAAATGAAGAATGGGTACTAGAAAAAATGACTATTATGGGTTTGCGAATGCAGAGAGAACTTAAGGGGAATTCTTGTTTTGGAATAGATTCATATCCATCAAGGAAGAAAAATATACGAACTTCAAGATCATTTGCTGTGAAAGTAAACTCATTGCAACCAATTCATGAATCAATTGTTGCACATGCAGCAAAATGTGCAGAAAAGTTGCGTATGGAAAATAGCTGTGCGCAATATGTCAGCGTTATACTTAAAACAAATCCATTTTCAAAATCACAAGATTACTATTATGGGTATAAGTCTATTAATCTAGATACACCTACTAATGATAGTATAGAAATTGTCAACGCAGCAAAAATATTATTAGGATCTATTTATAAAGAAGGATTGATTTATACAAAATCAGGGGTGATTGTTGGCGATACGGTTCCAGCAGATCAGGTACAGCTTAGTTTATTTTATTCTGAACAAGATAGAGAGAAACGTAAGAATCTTTATAGGAGCGTTGATTTTATTAATCAAAGCATGGGTCGAGATAAAATACAGCTCTTAGGACAAGGAATAGCAAGAAAATGGAAGTTGAAACAAGAAAATCTATCACCGTGTTATACAACAAGATGGGCAGATCTTCTTAGGGTACATTGTTAGCTAGAGCATGTATAATCATCGATTAAATATCTATAGTATACTTTTAATTATGCTATGTAGTTGTTCGGAAGAAGTACAAATAGTAAATAAAAATGACGCGATGCTTACAAGAACAAAAGGGGTACTATACTATAATAATAAATCATTTTCAGGAATAGTTACTAATAGTTATCATAATGGAAAGATACAATCAAAGCAATCTTATGATCTAGGAAAGAAACATGGTGAGTATCATGAATGGTATCCGAATGGAAAACAACGATATACTAAACAATATCATAAAGGTATTCAAAATGGAGAACAGAAAGAATGGTATCGCAATGGAATATTATCAAGGAAAATGAAATTTAATCAAGGGAGGCAAGAGGGAGACCAAATTGGTTGGAAGAAAAATGGGGATTTACGATTTAAATATACCTATGTAAATGGAAGAAGATATGGTTTTATGGGCGCATCTCTATGCCAAGGACCAGAAGGGTGAAATTAAAAAGCATACCAATATTTATAATTAATATAATTGGATTGATTGTATTTAGTAGTTGCGATTTTATAAATTATAATGAATTTCATTTACCAATTTATACGCCAGCAGATCTCGATCCTGATTGGGTGGATTCATCGCTTAAAAATAGTACAGATCCACATGTAGTGGATAATTTTGAGTTTGTTAATCAGAATGGAGTAGTAGTGAATGAACAGACTGTTAAAGGAAAGATATATATTGCGGAATTCTTTTTTACTACCTGTCCCGGGATTTGCCCTACTCTAATAAAGCATACCAAAAAAATTCAAGATGAGTTTTTAAATGATCATGATGTATTAATTTTATCGCATACTGTGTATCCTAAACATGATTCTGTATCTGTATTATATGCATTTGGTGAACAGCATAACATAAATTCAGAAAAATGGCACTTACTAACAGGAGCTAAACAGGATGTATACAGAATATCTCGAAAAGGATATTTTGCCATTTCCTATCAGCCTGATTTGAGTGATGAAGGTTTCATACATACAGAAAATGTTGTTTTAGTTGATAAAGAGAGAAGGCTTCGTGGGATTTATAATGGAACTAATGCTCATGAAATGAATCGACTAATAGAAGATATATATATACTTAAAAAGGAGTATCAATTATGAATAAAGTTAATATAGTAAAAAAAGTCATTCTGTCTTTATCTATATTAATGAATATAGAATTGCTTGCACAAGATCAGCTAGATATGACAGTGCTGTTTGATTATTTTGATTCTACTGTCACAATATATGTAGATGGAGATGAGATTGTAATTGAAGGAGATGGTGTTCCAAGTCACTACAGCCCTTATTTCGTTGAGACATATAGCCAAACAAACAATGGGATGTATTATTGGCACGATAATGATGGAGATGGTGTAAATGATTTATGGATGCAGACACCATCAGATATGAATCTAAACCCAAACCGAATTGCCCAACAAAATTATGAATTTCGAATACCATTATATCCTGAGATTAATTTGGATGGACCAACGGATACATTTCTGGGCCCTATCGGCGTATCCATTAATGGTGTTCCTTTTTTCAATGAATACGAATCTCCTACTCAGACAGTTACCAATCAAGTCATCCAATCATTTGATCCTGGAAATGGTCATCCTGCGCCTCAAGGAAATTATCATTACCATTTTCCACCGGAATCATTAATGACAGTAACGGAAGATAACTTTTTAGGGTTTGCTGGCGATGGGTTTCCTGTGTACGGGCCAAAGAATCCTGATGGCAATAACGTACAAACTCTTGATGCCTTTCATGGAGAATATGGTCCAACACCTGATTTCCCAGATAGTATTTACCATTATCATACGAATTATACACAGCCGTATATAATAGGAGCTTTTGCTGGTACATTGGGAACAGGTTTTGGCGGCGGCGGCGGCGGCGGCGGAGGAGGTAATCCACCAGACTGTAATGATGTGCCTCCTGGAATGCCTTGTTGCGGTGATGGAACTTGTGGTGGCCCTGAAACAGAAACAAATTGTCCAGCTGATTGCGCAACGGCCATAGAACCAACTATAGTAGTAAACGAATTTTTAGCATTAAATGACGCATGCTGTACCGATCCAAATGGAGAATATGATGATTATATTGAGCTGTATAATTACGGTAATGAATCAGTCAATATAGGTGGCTATGTAATAACAGATAATATTGGTAACTATGACAATTATCATCAAATCCCAATTGGGAATGATTCAACTATTGTTCAACCAGGTGAAATAATAGTACTTTGGGCAGACAAAGATTCGGAGCAGGGAGTGCTTCATTTAGAAATTAAATTAAGTGGTAGTGGAGAGCAAGTAGCGCTTTTTATGCCTGATTCAACCACAGTAGTTGATACATTATCTTATGGAGAACAGACTGTAGATGTTTCTTATGGTCGATATCCAAATGGATCAGATACATGGCAGCAAATGAACCCTACACCTGGAGCGAGCAATACGGAAGAATTATTTACTGTAGATTCGAATATCATACCCAATTCATACAAGTTATATCCTGCATATCCAAATCCTTTCAACCCAGAAACAACAATTAGTTATGATTTACCAGAACAAACGTTTGTAGATATAACGATATATGATATAATGGGAAAAAAAGTTTGCACAATAGTAAATGTTTTGCAGAGCGCTGGTCATAAATCAATTATTTGGAATGCCAAGGATGATTATGGAATAGCGGTGAGCGCAGGACTTTATATTTTTCAAGTCCAAGCTGGCGATTTTATTCAAACGAAGAAAATGATATTAGTTAAATAATGAAAAGCCCCACAGTTGTGGGCCTTTTTTTCCATATAATATTTTTTATAAAATTCATTAGATTTACTCAGGTGATGGATAAAAAAGAATAATGGCTATACTTAATATAAAAAACATAGATGTCTATGTAGTCTTTTCCATATTAATTCTGTTTGGTCTGATTGAGGCTTTTGGAGGTCTATATGGAAAAAAATCAAAACGTTCTAAAAATGATTGGTATGTGGAGCTTTTTAGTACGTTCCATTTATTTGTATTCATTAAACCTATCATTTTCTTTTCTATGACGTATTTTTTAATAAATATTTTACCTCAGTACAGAAATATATTTAGTGATGCGACCTTTTGGATATCATCATTAATAGTAATTTTTGGAGACGACTTTTTACAGTATTGGTACCATCGTAAAGCACATCAATGGTCTTGGCTGTGGAAATTACATCGACCACATCATTCCTCAAGAGAAATGGGTGTATTGGTTTCTTATCGTAATGCAATCATGTATTATGTGTTGATGCCAAATATATGGTGGCTTGCAATGGTAACTTATTTTGGATTATATCAGGAAATGATTTTGGCAATTATATTAAAACAGATTATCGTAACTGGTGCACATAGTGAGGCAAGGTGGGATTCATTTTTGTATAAATATCAATCTTTACATCCAATTGCTTGGGTGATCGAACGTGTGATTTCCACACCAGCAACGCATTTTGCGCACCATGGAAAGACTGCAGATGATGGAATTAGTAATCCTGATGGAAACTTTAGTAATATGTTTTTTCTTTGGGATGTAATATTTGGTACAGCAAGAATTACTAGAAAATATCCTACTGTATATGGTATACCAGATGACCCGGATGATGATTGGAAATCTCATTTATACTATCCATTTATTAAATCAAACAAAGCTGATAGTGAAATTGCTGTATAAATAGAATAATGATATGGATCTAATTATAGATAATATAGAAGAAGCAATTGTTAATACTAAAAAACAATTCAAAAGTACCCTTCCTGATCTTAAAGAAATTTTTAAAGATGTAGAGCGTTATATATCTGAAGAAGTTTCCATAATTGAAACTTCAATTAAGGAAGGAAAGTCAGTAATTCCTGAGATCTTATATAAAGATCTAGATGCAGAAAATATTGATACAAAGACCATGGATCTTGGTAAAAAACAAATGGGATTTGTTCCCTGGTAAGATTGCCGTTATTATAAATAATTATATAATCAAATTATTTCTCCTTTTTTTTATTGTATCATTTTTTGGTTGTGATAAAAAAAGAGAACCTATCCATGCTGGAGTTGCCACAATGAATATTACTCCACCTCTAGAATTAAATCCAATACTTGGTGGCTATGGAGATCGAATGAGCCAACCAGCAACAGGTATCCACGATTATATTAATGCCAAAGCAATAGTATTTAGGGATTATGATAAAGTCTATGCTATTGTTACTGCTGATATGCAATCGTTTCCCCCTTATTTCAAATCGCACCTTGTACAGGAATTGCAAGAATATGGTTGGAAGGATAGTAATATATTGTTATTACCAAGCCACTCACATTCTAGCATAGAAATGATGTCTTTACATAGTAAGAACAACCTCAATATTCCTCAGATTGGTATTTATAATAATGATGTTCTTGTATTTACTACGGAGAAAATTAAAAGTGTAATTTTGGAAGCACAAAAAAACCTGCAGCCAGTTACCATTGGTACATACAGAAAACAGCTTAATGATTGGAATAGAAATCGAAGAAAAGGAAATAGTCTTGTGGATAATGATCTTACAATTACAAGAATCGATCGAATGGATCAATCGCCATTAGCAATTTTAGTTAATTGGACTGCGCATCCAACGTTTATGGGCCCTGAAGATATGGAGTTTTCAGGAGGATGGCCGGGTCATTTACAGCGTACGATTGAAGATCTATCTCCATCCAACACAACGGTGTTTTATTATAATGGAGCAGAAGGAGATCAAAGTCCTACTCCTCGTTTAGATGATGCGAATAATTGGGATCAAGCGGAAACGTATGGTACTGATCTAGGTAATTTATCATGGGAATTGGCTCAAAATATTCAAACAAAACGTATACATACGTTTGATTATCATCATTTTGATATAGCATTACCTTCACGTAGATGGCACCCAACATTTATGATGACAGGTGGTAAGGAATATGGAATAAATAGTGAGCAAGCTGATTATATAATCAATTTATTGTTCCCAGAAAGCACATCAAGTAGTTTGATCAATATCGGAGATTTATTAATTGTTGGAGTTCCGGGAGAAATGACGGCGGAATTAGGAAAAGAAATTAAAAATAGAGTGCGAGAAATAACGGAAATAGAATTTGTGACTATTGGCGGCTTGGCCAATGAATGGATTAGTTATATATTATCCGAAGAAGAATATGAAAAGGGAGGATATGAAACCAGCGTTAGTTTTTACGGATCAACACTTGGGCCTTTGATGGTAAATAAGATAATTGAAAATTCAGAACTATTGATAAAGAATTAAGAACATAATTATTTTTCCTATAAGATTGTAATTTCAATATCATATGTTTAATCAAATGAATTCAAAATATTCAAATATGATTCAATATGACTATTCTATTTATAGAATGGTCATATTCTTACTATTCATTATTATCCTAATTCCTGAAGGGGTATTTGCTAAGAAAAAACCTTTTAAAGGTAAAGACAGATATAACCGTCAAATATCGGAAGGTATTGAGAATAATGGAGATACGCTTTCTGTCACATATATAGCATTTCATCCGTTTCAAATTGATACGACAAAAATGGCTGTTAATAAGATTGCAGGCAGACTAACAAAACAAGAGATAGATATTTTTAAGAATTTTTCTGAAGTATATAAGTTTGCTGATGAAGGACCTAAAGAAGAATTATATGTAGTTCAAGGTAGTCAGATTGATAGCATATTTTATGATGGGCTTTTTGGATTTAAAAAAATTGTTATTCCATCAGATGCAAACAAAAAATTTAGTCATTATTATGAGAAAGGATTAAAAGAGGGAGAATGGATAGAGTGGTTTGTGGATGAATCACCAAGAGAGATTTACAATTATAAAAAAGATTTATTAGAAGGATCTTATGCTATTTATGACTCTGCAAGTACCCAGAAGATTATTGAAAAAATGTATAAAAAGGATTTATTACATGGTATATGGAAGGAATGGTATTTAGATAATACGTTAAAGCTTGAGTATACATATAAGAATGATAATCTTCATGGAGTAAGTATTGATTATGATTCTACAGGAAAAAAAGATTCGGAAAAAATGTATAAAGATGGCTTAAAAGATGGTGAATGGAATTTTTATAATGACGATATAGTCCTAGTGCGAGTTGAAGTATATAATGATGATTTGAAAGACGGACTTTGGTATACAAAAGATTTAAACACTAGAGATATCCATTACGAAGAATATAGGGAGGATAAATTTATAGTACGATACACAGAACATTATTATCCTAATTTTCAATTGATGGAAAAATATGCGTATAAGGATAGTCTTCCACATGGGAAATGGATCGGTTATTTCAAAGATGGCGAGACCAAACATGTTAAAAGGTTTGAAGAAGGAAAGAAACAAGGTAAGTGGCAATATTATACAGATTTAGGTGATATACATACATTAGAACTATATGAAAATGATAAACGAAATGGTGAGTGGTATAAAAAGGCCGAAGGGAATGATGTATATTATCAGTTTTGGGATATGGACTCATTAATCTCAGAGTATGCAGACTTATATTATCCCAATGGACAATTGAAAGAAAAAATATCCTATAAAGAAGGTTTGAAAGAAGGAAAATTTACCGGTTACTATCAAAATGGATCAAAAAAGTATGTAAAACGATATGAGAATGATATTCCGGCTGGCAAATGGCAATATTATACCATGGCAGGAAAAACAAATGCAGAAGAAATTTATGTTGATGGAAAACGAGATGATGAGTGGTATCGACTAGAGCAAAATGGAGATGTATATTACCAGTTCTGGGACATGGACTCGTTAATTTCTGAATATGCAGATTTACATTATCCCAATGGACAATTGATAGAAAAGATTTCCTATAAAGAAGGCTTAAAGGATGGAAAATTCACTGGGTATTATGAAAGCGGAGAAACGAAGTATAAGAAAAAATATACAGAAGATAAGCCAGATGGTAAATGGCAGTTTTATACTGCTGGAGGAGATAAGAATGAAGTGCAGATTTATGCAGAGGGTAAAAAGATAGAAGAATGGTTTCGTATAGATGATAAGGGAGATACATATTATCAATATTGGGATCAAGATTCTCTTATTTCTGAATATGCAGATTTACATTATTCTAATGGACAATTGATTGAGAAAATATCCTACAAAGAAGGTTTAAAGGATGGAAAATTCACTGGTTATTATCCTTCAGGAAAAGTGGAATATGTAAAACGATATGAAGAAGATAAGCCTATGGGCGAGTGGAAATTTGTTAAAGAAGATGGCACAACAAAAAAGATAGAACGTTATGAAATGGGACAAAAGAATGAAGAATGGATAACCTATGAAGAAAATGGAGACACATATTATCAGTATTGGGATCAAGATTCTCTTATTTCTGAATATGCAGATTTGCATTACCCCAATGGACAATTGATAGAAAAGATTTCCTACAAAGAAGGACGAAAAAATGGAAAATTCACTGGTTATTTTGAAAGCGGTCAAACGAAATATATACGAACATATAAAGATGATAAATTAGAAGGGAAATATGCTGATTATACAGAATCAGGGCAAATATTATTGAAGCAATCATATGTAAATGATTTACTTGATGGAGCTTCAAAGGAATGGTATTTAAATGGAGAAGTAAAAGTAAAAACGTCTTATACTGCAGGAAAGTTGAATGGTGGTTTTATGTCCTACGATAGTCTAGGTAGAAAAGAAACCAAGGGGGAATATGATATGGGACTAAAAACTGGCGATTGGTTGACGTGGTATCCTAGCGGAAAAAAGAAAGAACGATTAAGTTATTTCAGTGGCAAAGCAAATGGTATGTATTCACTCTGGGATGAAGAAGGTAGAATTATTAAAGAAGGGGAATACTCAAATGATCTCAAACATGGTGTCTGGATCACATTTGATCCAGATCTAAAAAGACAAGAATCCTATGAGTACTATGATATGGGAGTGGCAAAATTAAAATACTTTTTTAAATACTATGATAATGGCAATCTCATGGAAGAGCCGTCTTTTACAGAATTTTTCCGTGATGGGGAATGGAGGCAATTATTTGATAATGAGCGCTTGCAATACCTCACTACATTCAAAATGGGGAAAAAATATGGTTTGTATGAAGAATGGACGATTACAAAAGAATTGGTTCAAAGAGGTTACTATGAAAATGATTTAATGTCTGCTTTATGGACTTATGCAAAAAATGATTCAGTAATAAAATATGAAGTGTATGATGCAGATTCTATAATTGATGGTTTTATTTATGAATATTATGATAATGATCAGAGTAAAGCTGATGCTGTATTTTTAGAAAATGGGAAGCGTGATCAAAAATGGTATACATACTTTGAAGAGGGTAAGGATTCTACAATTTCAGTGTATGATGGAGGGAAGAAGACAGGAGCTTGGTATGTACATTATGATTCAACCTTTGAAGTTTCCACTGAAACTAATTATGAGAGCAATTTAATGCATGGTGATTACAAGGAATGGTATATTGATGAGAATCCAATGGTTGAAGGCTACTATGAATATGGAAAAAAACATTTACTATGGGCATTTTGGGATGAAAGGGGATATCAAAGATTTGAAGAGTGGCGTATGGGAGTATTATATGATACATTTGAATATGAATACTATGAAAATGGACAACTAAAAGAAGAGCCCAGTTATAAAAATAGGAAAAAACATGGACAATGGTTTCGCTATTTTCCTGATGGTGAAATTAGTGGAGTGCGTGAATTTGCAAATGGAAAACGCGCAGGAGAGTGGATAGATTATTATCGGAAGGATGAGATTGCTTTTCAAGGTATCTACAAGGATGATAAAAAAGATGGTCCTTGGATTTGGTATTATATGAACAGAGGAGAGCCAGGTGAAGAAGGCAATATAATGAGTGAAGTTAATTTTAATAATGGTGATTTAACTTCAGAAAAGTGCTATAAACGTGAAGATAGCGAGGAAATTGATTGTAAGGAGATATTTGGCGAAAATGATTATCGTTTTGCTGAAAAAAAATAATTATGGATCGTAGAAAATTTATTTCGACATCTCTTCTTGCTCCATTTGCTGGTTCTTTTTTACAAACTTGTGGGAAAATTAATATGAATTCTAATTATAAATTTGCAATAGCAACTTATTCCTATTGGCATTTTCGTGAGCCAAAAGTAACGGTGCAGCAAGTTATTGATCATGCTCATAATCTTGGAGTAGATGGTGTCGATGTTCTTCATGTACAAATGGATAATGAAAGTCCTGAATATATACGATCTTTGGTTGATAGAGCTCAAGAAAAGGATATAGAACTAATTTGTTTGTCGATACATCAAGATTTTGTTGATCCAGATAAAGAAAAACGAAATAAGAATATTGATCATACAAAGAAGTGTATTGACATAGCTCACGATTTAGGGATTTCTTACATACGTCTTAATTCTGGACGATGGAATACAATTGATTCATTTGATGAACTAATGGCAAATAAAGGAGTTGAACCAATACTCCCTGGGGTTACGGAAGATGAGGGTTTTCAGTGGTGTATTGATTCTATAAATGAATGTTTACCTCATGCTCAACAAGCTGGTGTTGTACTAGCACTAGAAAACCATTGGGGGCTAACTCGTACCCCAGAAGGTCTATTGCGGATTGTAAATTCTATAGATTCACCTTGGTTAGGGGTCTTAATGGATACAGGAAATTTTCTTGAAGACCCATATGAAAAACTTGAAGAGATTGCACCTCAGACAGTATTTGTTCAAGCAAAAACATATTATGGTGGTGGTGAATGGTATACCTTAGATCTTGATTATCCTCGAATAGCAGAAATATTAAAAAAAGTAAATTACAAGGGCTATATATCATTAGAGTTTGAAGGAAAGGAAGATGCCAATACAGGCGTTCCTAAAAGCATAGAGTTATTAAAAAAATCATTTTCATAGTATTATAAATGCAAGGAAAAGTAAAAGAGTATAATAGAGACCGAGGTTTTGGATTTATAACCGGTGAAAACGGGGATGATTATTTTGTTCATATTTCTGGAATAGGGCCAAAACTGCAAAAATTTGGATTGCGTGAAGGCCAGCAAGTTGCCTTTGACATTGATTATGATCACAAGGGAGATAAGGCAATCAATATCCGGCCTATTTAGTTATTAAATCTTATAGTTTTCTGCAAAAGAAAGACGTTCTCCAATTGGTGGATGCGAATAGTATAGTAATTTTACCCACCATTCTGGATAAGCATTTGAAAGGTTCCTGTTAGCTAAACCAGCCATTGCTTTTTGAAATGAATCCTTGTCAGGATATAATTCTAATGAAGTTCTATCGGCTTGTCTTTCAAAGTAACGCGATATCAAATTATTTAATGGTCCGAAAAGCAGACTGGATAATAGACTCATAATTAGACTAAACATTGGAAATAGAGAAAGGTTATTTGTATTTGAAGTAAGAAACTCTGGGTATAATACCTTCATTATAATATTTAATAGATAAAAAATTATTAGCTGTTGAACAGTTCCTATTAGAATATTTTTTGGTAAATGTGAGTAACGATAATGACCGACTTCATGAGCAATAACAGATTTAATTTCTGATAAACTCATATGTTCTAATAAGTTATCAGCAATAACAACTCTTCTAGTTTTACCCATTCCGGCAAGAAAAGCATTCTCTTTTTTTGTTTGTCTACTCATATCTTGACGAAAAAAACCACTAGGTTTCAAACCTGCTTTATGAAGTATCTCGGATAACTGTCCTGTTAGCGTTTCATCTTCTATTATATCATATTTATTAAATATTGGAAGGATTACTACGGGGAATAATGTTACAAATACAATAGATACAAGTGTAGTAACTGTTGCTGCGACTAGCCACCACGTTTCAGGAAATTTCCATAATACCCAAAAGAAAATTCCCAGTAAGATAGGTAATAATATTAAACTAACTGCAAATGATTTTAATTGATCAATAATCCATGTTCTATTTGTGTAATTTGAAAAACCCCATTTATGTTCATGTATATAGCTTGAATAATATCCTAGTGGTACACCAATAACAGTTGATAGTATTTGAAATACTGTAACATAAATGAGAAATACATATGTAAATGAAAGATTAATATTCGCTAAATATTCACTTAGCCCACTAAAATAAAATAATAAAATAAAAACGAGTGATAATAATGAACTAGCAATACCAATTTTCCTTTTTTCATTTTCATAGGTTTTTGCTTTTAGTTGTTTTTCTTCATCAAGAAAAGGGTGTATTTCTACATGTTTCATTTAAATCCTTTATAATGCTAATTCTATATTAGAGATACTTCCAGTTTTGACAAATCTTTTAACAAGCTTGGAGCTAGAGATACTAATTATATGACCGCTTTCAACAATCTTTATATGAGATGTAAACCCATTACTGTTTAATAAAGTAGAAAGATTAATACTATTATGATAATCTACAACAGAATCTTTTTTCCCATGAATCATTAATATTGGGGTTTGTTTGCTTTCTAGTGAAGAAGTATTTAATAACTCGTCAGTGTCTCGTATATATCCAGCTATAGGAATTATTCCTTTAAGTGAAAAACCTAAACTTAATCCATATCGTAATGAAAGACTTGCTCCCATGGAGAACCCAAGTAAAATTATTTTATTTGGAGAGAAACCATCATCAATAATTTTTTTAAATAGAGTATCCATTAAATTGAATGTTTTTTTTGTTTTCCAACCATTCTCAGGTGACCCACTAAACCAAGTAAACCCTTTACCGCTACTTGCATCGTATGGAGCCCTTGGGATATACCATTTTGCATTAGAGATTTTCATTGATTTAGCAACTGGTACCATAGAATGTTCTGTACCTGTCCATCCATGTAATCCAATGATCGCCGTACTGATTTTATCTGATTCTTGATAATAATTAAGAATCATCGCCAATTAATCACAGCAACAGTCTTCAACAACTTCAATTGTTTCTAGGTCAAAATCGCCTTCAGCTAAACCACTTAATTGATAACGGATACAAATACCAATATTTACTCCATCAATACTTCCAATATCTGCTAAATCTTCCTGTGTCACCTTTTTGAATAAGTAACCATCGAGGAGATCACCGCCACAGTCGGAGCAATCTGGATTATCCTGGCAAGTGATTAAAACAAGGAATAACATAGAGATAATTCCAGTAAATATGTTTTTATATATACCCATCATTATTTTTTAAAGTTTGGTTTTGCACTAAGTACCCAACGAGCATTATCAGGTGTGCGACTAGGCTCCATACGATATAACTCTCCAGTAGTTGTGTCTAGAAGATAATGCCAATGAGTACGATCAATACTAAAACTCTGCAATTGGTATCTTCCACTTGGACCAATACTAGTATCTCCACTTAAGTAGGCATCAATACGGCCAAGCATTACTTTTAACGAATCATCATCAATTTGACTTGCACCCATAAACATAAAAATACATACAGTTGCAATAGTACCTGTTATGTATCCACTCAGATATTTTTTCATATTAGTTACTCCTTTTATTTTGTTAACGATTAGCTTCATAATTTGCCATGCGCTCAATAAAATCTTTTTCACTTTTAGCTTGAAGTAATGGACTTATTTTTATGTTTTCTTTTAAGCTTATTGTAGGCTTTTCTCCATAATCATGCCCAGGATAAATTAGTGTATTACCAGGTAATGATAAAATCTTATCGTATATACTATAGTATAGATCTTTGGTACTTGCATTAGCGCTTATTGTTCTACCTGTTCTCCCTACAAATAATGTATCCCCAGTAAAAATAATATTTTCCATTAAATAGCATAATGAATCAGGGAAATGTCCAGGTGTATGTATTATTTTAATATTTATTTTTCCTAAGAGCACTCTATCTTGATCGTTAACAGGATAGAATTCATATTTATTACTTTTATGAATCAAATTTTTGTATCCAATAAATTTTGCATTTGGATATTCATCTAAAATATCATTTAAGTATGCTGTATGATCCCCGTGACTATGTGTTATAAGCAGGGCACCTAATGGTTGATTAATATATGGTTTTATTTTATCAAGAGAAATTGCAGCATCAATTAAAAATTGTATTCCCGTTTGCATACAGGAAACCAAATATGAAAAATTATTATCATATCCTCCACGGAAAGTTCGTATTGAAAAATCAGTTTCTATCATGATTAAATATTTTCAAATGATTTAATTAAGCAATAGTTTATCTTCTGAATAGTTGAAATGCACTATTTTAGTGAAATAATATTATATATAGAGGTTTTGGTATGAAACAAACAGGTATTTATCTAATTCTTGGAGGAGCAGTAGTATTTATTTTAGTATTTATAGGAAAAATTATTGCACTCATTTTTAATAACCCTTTACTTGGATTGGCACTTATGTCTGTGGTGCTTGGAGTATTTGTATTATTATATAGTATTATTCAAGAGGAAAGAGAAAAAGATGATTTTAAGGATATAGAAGAATGAAATTTGTAACTACTGAAATTGTACCTAGTTATAATATTAGTGAATCACTAGGCATGGTTATGGGAAATACAATTCGTGCTCGACATTTAGGTAAAGATATAACTGCCGTTTTACGAAGTATGGTAGGTGGTGAAATTCCAGAATATACTGGAATGATGGCGCAAGCAAGGGAGCAAGCACTGCAAAGAATGTTGGATCGGGCAAAAGAATTGAATGCGGATGCAGTGGTAGGAGTTCGTTTTCAAACTTCAATGGTTTTACAAGGATCTGCAGAATTATTAGCGTATGGAACTGCGGTAAAGCTTACAAGAAATTAAATAAGTATTTTTCGATATTTATATTACATTTAAAGCTAAAGTTAATTAAGGAGAACATTAATGATTGAATTATTAACATGGATGCCTGCGCTTGTGCTACCAGGAGCCGCATTAATACAATTAGTTAAGTTATGGAAAACACATGACCCAGGTGGCGTAAGTGTTTTATCTTGGTTAATGTTTGGTGTGGCAAATATAGGGGCATACTTTTTATTTGCTGAAACTGGTGGTGGATATTTAGATATCCGTACAATATTAGCTTTTTTATTAACTTCTGTTCTCAACTTTTGGGTTGTCTGGACAGTATTAAAATATCGAATCAAACCCGATGAAAAAAATGAATCAGAAAAGGATGAATAAATGAAACATTTAAGTACAATAATTATTTCAATATTGATAATTGCTATATCTTGTTCAAATAATGGACAAGAGGTAACGGAAGTTGAATTAAATAATTATATGGATACAGTTAGTTACAGTGTAGGTGTAGATATTGGTAAATCATTTCGTTATCAAGAAATGGATATTGATCCTAGTGTCTTGGCAAAAGGATTAGATGATGCATTTAATGAGAAAGAGATAAAAATATCTGAAGAAGAAGTTCAATTAACACTTACAAAGTTTCGCCAGGAATTTCAACAAAAACAACGTGAGGTTGCACAGCGGAAAGCTCAAGAAGCGGCAGCAGCGGAAGAAGTATATTTAGCCGAAAGTTCTAAAAAAGAAGGAATGGTTACTTTACCAAGCGGATTACAATATAAAGTAGTTAGGCCTGGTGATGGACCAAGTCCTTTACAAACTGATAAAGTGAAAGTTCACTATAAAGGTACTTTAACTGATGGTTCTGTATTTGACAGTTCATATGATCGCGGTCAACCAATATCTTTTCAGGTAACAGGTGTGATCAAAGGTTGGACAGAAGCTTTATTGTTAATGCAGGTTGGAGCAAAATGGGAATTAACTATTCCTTCAAAATTAGGTTATGGAGCTAGAGGAAGTGGCGCAAGAATTCCGCCAAATAGCACACTACTTTTTGAAATTGAATTGCTAGAAATCGAATAGAAAATTATGGAGCATGTCTGAATTTAATATTCGGTCTTATCAATCTGGTGACAGGGATGCTGTATATGATATCTGTCTAAAGACAGGAGACTCTGGAAAGGATGCCTCTCATCAGTTTACTGACCCTCTAGTCCTAGGACATATATATGCTGGTCCATATATGAAATATGAACCACAATCAGTATTCATTCTTAGCGATGAGAATAATCTCTCTGGTTATATAATGGGTACAATGAATTCAAAAGCATTTTATAAATGGATGAATAAAGAATGGCTCCCAATCTTGCGTAATGCTTATAGTGAACCATCTGGTGATCCTTCAAAATGGAGTAGAACAGAAAAAACAATAAAAATATTTTTTATGGAAATGAATAAAAAATTATTTGAAGAATTTCCCGCTCATTTACATATTGATTTATTACCAATAGCTCAAGGAAAGGGGCAGGGAAAGTTGATGATGGATCATTATATTACTCATTTGAGAAATAATCATGTTACAGGCGTTCATTTAGGGCTAAGCATTGCAAACAACCGCGCATTTAATTTTTATAAAAAATATGGAATGCATGAATTAGAAAGGGACGAAGATTCTATTTTTATGGGCTTGCATATTTAATATAATCTACTCATTAACTAGAACGACTTTTCCTAATACTTTTCTTTCTCCAATCATCCTAATAGCATCCGCTGCGGATTTCATTGGTAATTCTTTTGATATAAATGGATTTATTTTTTTAGCTTTTAATAACTTGCCAATTTCAATTATGTTATCAATATTATTTTTTGGCTCATATCCTGTAAAGGCCCCCCAGAAAACTCCAACAATTTCGCATCCTTTAAGCAACGTAAGATTTAAAGGAATTTTTGGTATTTCCCCTGCAGCAAATCCAACAACTAAATATCTACCTTTCCAATTTATAGAGCGTAAAGCTGGTTCAGTATAACAGTCTCCAATCGGATCATAGATAATATCAAAACCACCTTTTTTACTTTTTTCTTTAAATTTACTTGATAGTTCTTTTTGACCATTTTTATCCAATTTATTAGATCCATAAATGACAACATCATCTGCACCATATCGTTTGCACAAAGTTGCCTTTTCTTCTGAAGAAACACCAGCAATCACTCGAGCATGATGTGCTTTAGCTATATCCAATGCAGCTAAACCAGTGCCCCCAGAACAGCCCAAAATTAGTATTTCATCACTTTCAATTAACCGACCGCGTTGAATTAAAGCGTGATAGCTAGTTCCATATGTTAATTGGGTAGCTGAAGCTAATTCAAATGTCATGCCTTCAGGAATTTTTATAAGTTGTTTATGATTGATTGCAATTTTTTCAGCAAATGAACCCCATCCACATATAAATGAAACTTTATCCCCAATTTTAAAATTTTCAACATTTTCACCAATATCACTAATTACTCCCGCCCCTTCTGATCCAGGAGAAAATGGAAAGTTTGGTTTAAATTGATATAGACCTCTTACAATTAAGTTATCGGGAAAATTAAGTGCGGCTGCTTTTATATTAACAATCACCTCACCTTTTTTTGGGCTTGGGTCTATAATATCTTCCCAAGTAAGATTATCAATAGGACCAAAATCTCTACACACCAATGCTTTCATCATTATTTCCTTTTTTATAGTTTTATTGTGGTTATAGATAATTAAATTATTATTTCTAATAATAGAATACTATCATAATGGTTCTTGGCACAATAGATTATGTAATAATTATCATTTACTTAGTTGGCACTGTTGTATTTGGTGCGTATATAGGTAGAAAGATAAAGTCTGGAAAAGATTATTTCCTAGCAGGGCGATCTTTACCATGGTGGGCCATAGGTATGTCATTAGTTGTCTCTGATATTGGAGCTATAGATATGGTCGGGATTGCAGGATCGGCTTACTTATATGGTATTGTTCTTGGGAATTATGATTGGTTAGGCAGTGTTCCTGTTATGATTATTGCAGCATTTTTATTTATTCCAATGTTTTGGAAAAAGAAAGTTTCTACTATTCCAGAATGGCTTGGAGCAAGATATAATTCATCTGTACAAACTACTTCGGCGTTAATATGGGGAATTTATATGCCAATTAATTTAGGTATCATATTATATGCTTCTGCTGCAATGCTTAACGTTTTGCTAGATCTTAACCCTAAAGTATTAATTTTGAGTGAAGACAAAGTAATTATTCAAAAAATTGCTCGTTCTACAGATGCAAAAAAATATGATTTTATTTATGCTAATACTATAAATCAAGGGATTGAATTATCTAAGAATCGAAATCCTATTATAGCGTTTATTGATAACAATCTTTCATTTGAATCAAACGATAAAGATTTATTTAGTGACATACCAATTGTAATCTTTTCTGAGGATGAAATTAGCTCTTCATGGGGTGCAATGAATATGAATCGCGCAAGAGAACCGGACTGGGACATTTTTTATTCCATTCTAATAATGGGAGTTGTCATAGGAATTTATACTTTTTTAGGCGGACTCCGTGCTGTTGTATATACCGATGTAATACAATGTATTGTTATGTTAGGAGGGTCTCTTTTTGTATTATTCTTTGGAATATTCAAACTAGGCGGAATCAGTGAGTTTGTAGGTATAATTAGTTCGATGGGAGAAAGAACTAAAGATCATTTTTCTCTTGTCTTACCTGTAGATACAAAAACACCGCACCCATGGTCAGGAATACTTTTTGGTTTAGGTTTTGTTTTAGCAAATGCATATTGGATTGGAAATCAATCAATAGTTCAGCGCTCATTAGGCGCAAGATCAATGGCCGACGCAAAAGCTTCTTATATTTTTGGTGCGTTATTAAAAATTTTAATCCCTTTTGCTATGGTTGTCCCAGGGATAATATCATTAGCGTATAATCCCAATATTGCAGATGCCGATAAGGCAATGGCAACGTTAATCAAAGAAATTATGCCTACGGGATTACTTGGAATTTTCTTTGCTGCTTTTCTTGCAGGATTAATGTCAAGCGTTGATTCATTCCTTAATTCTGCTGCAACAGTATGGACCACAGATATCTATAAAAAGTATTTTAGACCAAATAGAGATGATACCCATTATTTATTTGTTGGCAGGAGCTTTACTATTGTTTTTATTTTTGTTGCTATTTTTGTTGCACAATTTGCAACGGGCTTTGAAAGTATATATGATTTAGCACAAACTTTATTATCATTTTTTCAAGGGCCAAGTCTTGCTATAATAATATTAGGGGTTTTATGGAAACGTGCTACTGGAACAGGCGCATTAGTGGGTTTAATAGGAGGTATATCTTTTTCTGCACTTTTAATGTGGGTTCACAGTAATGCGACCATACCTTTATTTCAGGTATCGGAACCTTTTTTATATGTCGCCCTATGGTCGTTTATTCTTTCCATAGCACTTACAGTAATTGTAAGTATATATACTAAACAGGAACCTGATGAAAAATTAAGAGGGATGGTATATAGATATGATTGATATATTAACAATTCATATATCCGTATCTATTGCAGATATTATATCTAATTTTTTAGGAATTCCTGGGCAATTTATAAGAGATATATTACTAAGTATTAATTTGCATATTGCTAAATCCTTATTTATTATTTATTTCTTATCAATAACTTATTGGGTATATAACTTGCCAAAATCTGAAGTTATTTTGAATAATAAGAATTCTGGAAAAGATATTAATCTAAAACCTTTTGCAATATCTGCAATGGTGATGATTATTATAATATATTTGGTATTTTGAACATAAATATGAAGCATATATGTATTTATATAATGATTGTATCATCTATTTTAGATGCTCAAGCCAGTTCAGAATTAAAAGATTATTTTTCCAAATCGAGTGAGAAGATATTATCCAATAATTCTAACCAATTAATTTTAGGATCAGCTGCTTTGGCCGCATTTGCTGCAACAACGATTGATCAAAAAATAAAATTATATGCACAGGATAAAGGGTTGCTATCTGAAAAAGTTTCACACTTTGGTGATATGTATGGTGGATATTGGGCACATTGGATAATATGGTCATCCATTGTAAGTACTTCATTATCAAATAAAGAAGAAAATAATTTCTCAGAAAAATTAGAATTTTCCACATTGGCTATGGTTACAAATGCCGTAATTACAGAATTAATGAAAAGATCCTTCGGGCGAGTTAGACCAAATGGCGGCTGTTGTAAATCTTTTCCTTCTGGTCATACTTCTCATAGCTTTACCGTTGCTACAATTGCAAATGAACTTTATGGAAAAGAAATGGGTATAGCTGCCTATTGTTTAGCTGCCTTAGTTGCTACAAGTAGAATCCATGATAATAAACATTACTTGAGTGATGTTATATTTGGAGCCGGATTAGGTACAGCAGTAGGTAGAGGATTTGCTTTGGCATATCAAGATAGGATAAATAATAAAAATCTAAATATAAACATCCCTTTTTCTTTTCGTATCTCAATACCATTAGATTAAAGTGAAATACATCTCTATTTTTCTTATTATTTCAATATTAACAATCCATGCAGAAGAAAGGGATATGAAACCACCTCGTGGATATTTAAATAATACATTTTTAAAATGGTCTGCAATGTTTGGTAGGATTGATCTAGTTAATACTAAACCAGAAATACCTCATGATATTGAATCATTTATAGATGTGAAATTTAAAGAGACTGAACAAAGGTCACTTTTTCTTGATGTCTATCGTGAAAAAGGAGTTAATAATTCTATGCCCTTAATTATTTTTGTGCATGGTGGTAGTTGGACAAAAGGAGATAAAAAAGATTATCTTATTTATTTATTATCGTATGCACAGAAAGGATATGTTACTGCCTCATTATCATACAGATTCTCACAGGAAGAAAAATTTCCTGCAGCAGTAAAAGATATAATTTGTGGAATTAAATGGTTGAAAGATAATGCAATGGAATATGGAATTGATTCAAATAATGTTGCAATAGTAGGAGGTTCTGCAGGTGCACATCTTGCGCTCATGGCAGCTTATAGTACGGGAAGCTCATTTGGTGAAGAAAGTTGTAAAAGCGGATCAGCATCTCAGAAAGTAAATGCAGTAGTAAATTTTTATGGACCAACTGATTTAACAACAGATTATGCTATTAATAGAAAAGAGACTAACTTTTTTATTGGTTCAGATTATAAAAGTCAACCCGAAAAATATCTAATTGCATCGCCGATACATTATGTTACAAAAGATGATCCCCCCACTATGACGTTTATTGGAACTCTAGATGAACTTGTTCCATTGAATCAAACAAACAAATTGGATCAATCATTGAAAAATGTCGATGTATATCATGATTATCATATTTTAAAAGGATGGCCACATACGATGGATGCTGCACGACCAGTTAATATTTATACGCAACATTATATGGATAAGTTTTTTAACCAATTTTTGAGGGATTAGATTACAATGAAAAATACTTTGATGATTCTAGCTATATCTTTTGCTTTTTTTTCCTGTGAAGCAAATAACAACGATAATACTAAATTATTGCAACCCATTAAATTAAAAGGAAATAATTGGGCAGAAAAATTAGGTTATCCTAAAAACAGTAGGGTAATTATGCTCCATGCAGATGACATTGGTATGTGTTCTGAGGCAAATGAAGCTGTAATTCCATATTTACTAAATAATCAAATACAATCTGCATCTGCAATGGTTCCATGTGCGTGGTTCAATGATATAGCAGATTGGTATAAAAAAAATCCTGATCAAGATATTGGATTGCATTTGACGTTAACAAGTGAATGGAAATTATATCGGTGGGGGCCTGTATCTAATGAGCTTATGAATTCTAATATAACTGACTCTGAGGGTTATTTATGGAGGAGAGTGAAGGATGTAGTTTCTAATGTTTCTGTTGATGATATAGAAATAGAGATAAGAGCCCAAATAAATCGCGCAAGAGAATTAGGTATTGAACCAGGGCATATAGATACGCATATGGGAACACTATACAGTAAAGTGGAGTATGCAGAATTATTTTTTAATATTGCAATGGAATATGGAATTCCAGCTAATGTTATTGAGTTTACACCAGAAAAAGTAGAAATATATAGGAAGCAAGGATATCCAATTACAGATCGATTAATTAAAAGTGCTTCAAAATATACCTTACCAAAAATTGACAATATGGTTCCCGTCCCAAACGCTAAAAGCTATGATGAGATAAAAGAAAACTTTTATAAGTTGATTAAGAGTCTTGAGCCGGGCATTACTGAGATTTATTTTCATCCTTCAATAGAAACTATTGGTTTAAAGAAAATTACAAATTCTTGGCAGCAAAGAGTGTGGGAGGCAGAAATGTTTTCCGATCCAGATGTTATACAATTTTTAAAAAATGAAGGTATTTTATTTACAAATTGGAAAGAAATGATGAAACGATATAAAAATCAAATCTAAGATGAAATTTATAAAGTATCTATTATCAGCATTTATTTTATTGATGCTAATTTTTATAGTACTAGTTAATTATAACCTTAGAGATCGTCACCCGGATTTTAACATTGATATTTCTTTAAAAAATAATGGACAAATTAGTACGATATCTGTTGGTTTTGCAAAGATGCCTATAACTCCTGATATTACTGATACATGGAATGATTTAAATGGAAATGCAAGGTATGAACCTGATAAAGGTGATTTTTATAATGATATAAATGGAAATAATAGGTTTGACCCTATATGGATAGGAGGTTTCCATAATAGTCGTCCCGCACAAGGTGTCCATGATGATCTTTGGGCTAGAGTGATGGTTTTAGATGATGGAAATACTCAACTTGCTATTGTGAGTATTGATGCAGTGGGATTTATATATGATGATGCTGTAGATATAAGAAAAGAAGTAAAAAAGAATATTGGTTGTGATTATACTATTATTTCGAGTACTCATGTGCATCAAGCACCAGATTTGATCGGAATTTGGGGTCCGAGTTATTTTAAAAGTGGTGTAAATAAAAAATATATGCAATATGTAAAGAAGCAAACAATTGCAGCAATTTCTACCGCTGTAAAAAGTATAGTTCCAGCAAAACTTAAAATAGGTCAAGACTTACAAGGCGCAATTCCATTTGTTGTTGATTCTAGAGAACCTCAAGTATTAGATGCGGGAATCAGAATTATACAAGCATTAGATATAAATACAGAAGAAACTTTAGGCTCATTAGTTAGTTGGAGTAACCATCCAGAGACACTTTGGAGTAAAAATCTATTAATATCATCAGATTTTCCACATTTTTTTAGATCGTCAATTGAAAATGGAGTCTTTAATGAAGATACAACTTTAGCAGAAGGTATTGGTGGTATATCGGTATTTATTAATGGCGCTGTAGGAGGATTAATGACGACCAAACCTAGTCACCATATTCCTGATCCCTTTAATTCAACACTTCATGAAGGTGCTACGTTTAAAAAAACAAAGGCGCAGGGGCAGCAGCTTGGTCTATTAGCTCTCAATGCAATTCGTTCAAAAGATGTTGAAGAAATATCAAAATCTAAAATTTCACTTCGTGCAAAAACAATTACAATACCACTTGATAATACAAACTTTCTACTTGGTTTTATCTTAGGAGTAATTGATCATGGTACTATTGGATGGTTTAATGTCAAAACAGAAATAGCATCTATACAAGTTGGTCCAATATCTATCATAACAATCCCTGGAGAAATATATCCAGAAATAGTTAATGGAGGAATTGTCTCACCAATAGGACAAGATTATAAAATTGATCCTATAGAAATTCCGCCTTTGAGATCAATGATGAAAGGTGAGTATAAATTTGTTTTTGGATTAGCAAACGATGAAATAGGTTATATCATTCCAAAAAGTGAGTGGGATGAAGTACCTCCTTATTTATATAATCATCATAAATCTCCTTATGGCGAAATTAATTCTCTTGGGCCTGAAGCAGGCCCAATAATTCATAGCTCTATTAAAGAAATTTTAGAATATTAATTTTTATTATGAAAAGTTTTAAAAAACTCGGAGGCATAATTGGCGTAGTTGGCTGCTTACAGTTTCTTATCTTTTCAACTATTGCGATGTTCAATTATGCTGGAGGAACATCGTGGGATAAATCAGCAGAAGGGTACACATTTTGGCATAATGTTATGAGTGATTTAGGGAGGACTGTATCTTACTCAGGAATATCGAATACTTTTTCAAGCACATTATTTAATTCCTCTCTATTTATTTTTGGAATGAGCATAGTAATAATTTATTTAAGTATGAAAAAAAGGCTATCGCTTGCTGATAACTTTATTACTTTTATTATGATTTTTGGAATTATTTCTGGCTTAGGTATTATAGGAGTTTCCTTAACTCCTGATGATATTTTATCCAATGAACATATAATTGCTGTTTGGGTATGGATATTAAATTTATTGACAGCATTAATTCTTATAATCTTTTCAAAGATATTTAATTATGATTATGACGCCATATTATATTTATCATTTATTTTACTTTTCGCAGTATGTATACATATTGGTCAGGGACTTTTAGGAATGTGGTCTCCAATTGTAGCCACAACACAAAAAATTGTCGTTTATTTAAATGTTTCTTGGTACTTATTAATTAGTAAAAAAATAATTGATAATGAATTTGTTGGAAAATTAAAGAATTAAATTTTTGCGATTATTTCACAATGGCCAATGTTCCTTTTTGAATTTCACCAATACTCAATGGATCTAATGATTCAACAACCCAAAAATAGATCCCGCTAACTATTCTACCGGACAATGAAATAGTTTCTTGACGCCAAGATTCTTCTGCAGAGTTCTGATTCATATGTTTTCTTTCAAATACAAGATCTCCATTAACGCTATATATACGAATTATGCAAGCCTTAGGAAGATTTATAAAACGTAATTTGTATGGGTCAGCTACATCAGGATACATATGGGATGTATCATTAAAATCTAAACGATATGGATTCGGAACAACTCGTATGGGAATGCTCATATTATCAAAAGATTGAGATGAGGCTTGGTACGGAGTAACTGCAATGGGATTTTTTTGTTCAACTGAAGTCATTCCGCTTTCAAGAGATGGAATAGGGCCAATATCATTACCGTTAATATCAAACCAATGATCATGCCCCGAATCATATGTATGTACACTATAGTAATAATTATAACCTGAGAAAGAAGTCGAATCTATAAAAGAGTATTTTTTAGTATCGGGATTATAGTATTTTGTAGATCCGATTGGGATATCAATAAGAAATTCCCAAGGTCCATAGTGCCAATAGTGGGATGGTGGCCATGACCGATAAACTCTATAGCCCCGAACATCCAATGCTTCTTCACCTTCATAATCAGGATCCATTGCGTCTTCTACTTCATTATTCCATGTTATCTTTATTTGACCTAAACGCGTATTTGAGAATGAAATATTTACATCAGGAGGAGGATCAGGAATGTTATAATTATTATTATAGGCAAACTTAGCTTGATTAAAATTTCTGAATAAAGATTTTTCACCTAACTTTAGCTCTTCCGATGCATTTTCTTTCATAGACCATAATATTTCATCTTCATTTAACCAATCTGCTGCTGATCCACCTACAAAAGCGATAACTAGTTTGGTTTTTTGACCAGGTTCAAATCGATATGGTCCAAATACGAGTGCATGTGTACCTAATGAGGGTTCTTGAGGAGACTTTGTAACTTCATTTTCATTATTACTAATGATCATTTTGAACATTTCTTCATCCGTATGCATACCACTATTTGGATCTTCATAATCGAACTGTCTATTATCTCCACCTCTCCACCATTTACAATATATTGGCTGGTCTGAAGTCTCAGGTTGGATGAATTCAGATCCTTCTGGTAAAAAGTCTAAAATACCCATACCTACATACTGATATGCTAATAACTGATTTTCAGATTGACCTTGCATTTCATCAGCATCAGTGCTTGCTGCTTCAAATTTATAAGGTTGTCCAGTATCATCCCAGTTAGTACCAAACCAATCATGATCGCGCTGATAGAACATGATATTATTTTTGTATAAATCACTATCATTAGGTTCATCTGCTACAAAAGTATCTGCTTTAGTATAGAAAAAAATATCATCTTGAGTTTGCTCTGTATTATGACGCCAATCACTCCAGTTCATACCATATTTATCTGCCCATCCATGTGCCATTGCATTTAGACTGAATGAATTCATTAATGAAAGATATGCTGGGTCCAATGTTTTTAACCCTATATTTTCAAATGTTAATTCCTGAATAATAAAATCATCAAAATCCGGATAACCCCACGCGTATGCTTTTCTAGTAACTTTAATCCCCGTTTTGGTTTCCCACTGACTTATTATTATTTCCTCAGGAGAATTATTGTGCTCTGTATAGTTGTGATATCTGTAATTATGTATTTCTACAGGTTCATTCCCCTGTATAGTATTATGATACATAGAATAATTACTTCTTTCAAGATTATGATAAGTTGAATCACCTAATATTGATTCTGGAGAATTATTTATATTATATGGCGCAGCTTGTATATCATACGAAACATCTCTCGGGCCAGAATGGGACACTAATGTATCTCCCTCATCATCTATTGCTAAAATCCAGACTCCTTGTCCCTTCGAGCTTTGAGGTATTGTTACACGAGGAATTTCTATAACATTTGGCTCTCCAGCAAGATACGCACTTACATCAATAAAATATTCAATGAAGTCAAGTCCTACACGAGACATATTTCCAGGATAAGTTAAACTTTCCTGAGAATGACTATCAGACTTAGAGCGATTACCACCACCATCTAATCCATTGTTTCTGAAGCTAGACCACATTTTTCCCCTTGTAAGATTTCGTGGACTATACCCCTCTGTCATATCGGCTTGTGCAAAAATATTATTATAAAAGATTATTAAAAGAATTATATATCTCATTATTATATCAATATTTCCATTAAGTTGTTTATTAGATAAATAAAATAACTTCCATTATATGGACCAAACCAGTTCATAGTAAATGTTTCATATCCTTTTATATTATACCACTTGTCATTCGTTATATATCCTATATATCCTCCATTAAAACTTGTAACCATAATATTATGATTTAATCGATTTGCATTAGTCTCAATATTATTAATTAACTCACCTGAAAAGTCACACGGAGTTCCTGTAAGAATAATATCTCCAATTTTTAGTATTGATAAATAAGATTTTGATTGTTCAGTTAATGAATTAAACAGCCAGGGACGTATACGTAATTTTTGTGAAATTCGAAAATGCGGTTCTCTCAATGGTATATCAAATAGTAATGAACCCATACTATTAACACTTTTCAACTGAATACTATCAATATTTTCTCTGGCTAAAGAATATAATCCTGATGATAGGTTAGATATTTTTTCATAACTATCTGACCCGTTAACATTTGGAGAATGACTACCAACCGCACCAGCGCAAAAAGCAGCAATTTCAATTTTATTTATATGCTCCAATGAATCAACAAGGACACCTGGATAATCCCGAGAATATTTCATTTGTCTATGAGAAAATACGGTTGCATGTGCTGCAAATGAGGTTATTAATCCAATTGAACCATCTTCTTTTTGTATTTTTATTAATCGAAACCATGGATCAGTAGTACCTTTATCTCCAACAAGTCTATTTCTAACAAATTGACCCGCATCATAACTGCCAAACCCAACTTTAGCGTTGGATAATTTCTTTTCTGCATTTTTTATAGTTACTATTATTGAATTTGCCAGATCATCAACTATTTGTTGGTCAAATTCTCCTGCAAATTGGTATCCTAGCCAGCTATCAGCCCAACCTCCCATAGAACAATGGGTATGTGTAGCACTCAGATATATCTTAGATAAATCATATCCTATTTCTGGAAGTAGATATTGAAGTTTTTTTGTTACTGCTGGAGGTACAATTAATGCATCTAAAGTAATAATTGCGTATTTATTAAAGCCATCATCAAAAACAAACCCTCTAGCCCAAACTGAATCAAGCACTTCACTAACATAAGCACCCTTGCGGGCACCATAACCACCAAGAGGTAATTTATAAGAAGGAGTAATATTTACTTTTGCCCATCCCGCTTTAAAATATTTCGCATTATTAATCTGGATATTTGTACTAAGACTATCTATTATTTTTTCTGCAGATTTAAAATAATTGCTATCTTCTAATAGTGTGTTATCAGTAAATGTTATTGTACTTAAAAGTAAAGAAATAATTGTAGTTATTATAATTGAGGTCATCCTAAATATATACTTCATTAATTATTTTTTATTCTAACATCCATCCTTTTCATTACCATTAATAGACTATCAGGATAATCAGTAATTATACCATCAACTTTTTCCTCAATTAAATTTTCCATAATATCTGTTCTATTTATTGTCCAAGGAATAACTATGAACCCATTATTTTGAATCTCAGAAACTGTGTTGCCCAAATATTTTGGATGATTAGGCATAACTAATTTCCAATTAGGAGAAAAGATATCAATATAATTTTTCGCGCGATTTAATATTGAAAGACTGGTTCCTGTATTATTGTCAAAATAAATATCATTTAACCAAGGGGAAGGGGTGAAGTCATTTATTGACTGAACTGTTGAGTAATCAAGTAGTCCAGCAGTCATAATTCTTGAATCAATTGATTTTACGGTTTCTAGTATTTCCCAATCAAATGATTGAATATTAACATTATCTATAGAATTATAACTTTTAATAACTTTAATTACTTCGTTAACAAATATATTAATTGGTGCCGTTAATTGATTTTCTGGATTGAATTTAATTTCAATATTTAACCAAATATTTTTATGTGGATACTCACTTATTAAATCAAAAACTTCATAAAGTGCGGGAATCTTTTCACTAGGAATATTTATTCTCGGTGGCTCCGGAAACCGTTTTATATCTGGATTTAATGAGCCACAATCATACTGTTTAATTTCATTTAAATTATAATCATACAATAGTATGTTTTTATTATCATCAATTGTATTACCATTTTCATCTAGACATATATTCTGATTTATATAAAAATCATGATATACAATTGGAATATGATCTTTTGTCATTACTAAGTCTAATTCAAGTGTTGAAATTCCTAATTCAATCGTTCGCCTAAACCCTTCAATAGTATTTTCAGGATATAGACCTCTTGCACCTCTATGACCTTGAGCATCTAGATAAGTAATTTCTTTGTTACATGTAATAAATAGAAAAGTAGAAATAGTTAATAAATAAAGATTTACCGAATTAATCTTGTTTATAAGGGTCATTAATATTCAAGATATCTTTAAAAAGATCCGCCAATTGAAAAGCGTAGGGGTGGATCGAAGTATTCTACGAAATTTGAATAAGATACATCTACAATTACTTCTCTACTACCCAATCCCAACTTTAATCCTGCACCTAATGTCCAATCTTCTGTATCATAGTAAAATTTGTATCCACCTCTAATAGCAATCATATCAGCTATCCACATTTCGGTTCCAAAATGATATCTATCACGATAATCTGTAGCAAATGCACTTTCTACAGATACAAGCCATTGAAATGGGCTTCCTTTTGATCCTATTAAACTCATTGCAGTGTTAATATTAAAATAGAGGGGTAGCTTAAATTTGTCAGATAAGAATTTTGCCTCAGGACCAAAATTTTTCATTATCATAGCTAATGTTAAATCTCGAAAACCAGTTCTATAATATGTAGAGAAGTCTGCAGTAATAGCAGTGGCTTTATCGATATCAATATTTTCCTCTAAATATTGACCTTTAAAACCAAATGATAAGTTATCTGTTAACTGAATGGCATAGGCAATAGCTAGCGCTAAATCACCAGCGTTAATCATCTTTCCAGTTCCTTCGGGATCTGCCACGGTTGTTTCTTCAAAGTCTTCAGTATCAAATTTTACTATACTTAAGCCAAGAGCGCCATTACGGCCAAAAGGTGTAGCAATCGCTCCTGAAATAATACTTGAATTAACAATCCAATCAGTATGATTAAAATTAAATACAAAATTATTCAAGTTTGTTAATCCAGCTGGATTATAAAAAATAGTAGTAACATCATCTGCAATAGCTGTGAAGGCATCTCCCATACCAGCTGCGCGAGCAGATGGGCTTATTTTTAAGAAACCAAAACCTGATTTTCCGACCCTTTTAAATTCATCTTGTCCACTAGCACTACTTAATAAGAAGCAAATAACTATTATTATTTTTGATAGTTTTATCATAATATTATTTTACAACAGCCAATGTTCCTTTTTGAATATTACCTGTACTTTCAGGGTCAAGAGATTCCACAACCCAGAAATAAATACCACTAACGATTCTTCCTGAAAATGTTATTGTACTTTGTCGCCAGGCAGATTCTGCTGATGATTCTTTTTGGTGTTCTGATTCATAAACTAAGTCACCTGAAACAGAGTAAATTCGTATCATACAATGCTTTGGTAAGTTAATAAATCTAATTTTATACGGATCTGCAACATCTGGATACATATGAAGGGGATCTTTGAAATCAAGACGATAAGGATTTGGAACAACGCGAATAGCTTCTTTCATTTGATCATAAATTTGTGCAGAAGGTTGAAATGGAGTTACTGCAATCATATTTTTTTGTTCGGGTGAAACATATCCGCTTTCTAATGACGGAATAGGACCATGATCAACGCCAAATATATCTATCCAACTATCATGGCCGGAATCAACAGTTCTCACATTATAATAATAATTATATCCTGCGTAAGACTCTGTATCAATAAAAGTATATTTACTCGTATTTAAATCATAATAATTTTCGTCTTTTAATTCAATATCAGCGATATGTTCCCAAGGGCCATAATGCCAATCAAAAGATGGCGGCCAGGCTCTATAAACTCGGTATCCTATAACATCTTTTGCTTCATCTCCTTGGTAGTCTGGGTCTAAAGCATCATCAGCTTGATCATCCCATGATATAACCATTTGCCCAAGGGAATTATTTTTAAAATTAATTTTAACATCTGGTGGAGGATCCGGTATATCAAATCCCATATCATAGGCAAATTGTGCTTGTTTGAAGTTCTTTATAATTGAATGCTCTCCATCTTTAAGCTGATCCTTTGATTCTGGTTTCATAGACCATGTTAATTCATCTTCATTATTCCAGTCTGCACCAGATCCCGCAGCAAATGCGATTACAATTTTCCCTTTCTCTCCCGGGTTTAAAGAATAGGGTCCAAAAGCTAAGGAATGAGTAACAAGCATAGACGAGTCTGGATTTTCTGTATTATCATTTTCAGAACTACCTATAATCATACGATACATTTCAGGGTCTGTTTGACGTCTATAGGTTGGTTCCTCATAATCTTCTTGATTAGAATCCCCATTTTTCCACCATTTAAAATTATATGGTTGATCTATAATTCCTGGACTAACATAATTTTGGTCAGGGTCATTAACAAATGGAGGATTTATATCTAAAGGACCAAACCCTATATATTGATAACCCATTAGTTGGCCTTCTATTTGCCCTTGAAACTCGTTGTAGTTTGAAAATTGAGCAAAATTAGATGCAAATGGTTGACCAGTATCATCGTAGGATGTTCCAATCCAATCATCATCTCTTTGATAACAGAAAATTAAATTACTGTAATCATCAGTGCTTTCCGGGTTATCTGCGGTATAGTTTGATGCTTGTGTATATAACAGCCAATCATCTTGTGCTGACTCACGATTTACTCTCCAGTCACTCCAGCTCATTCCATTGCCCCTTGCCCACTGATGACCACCACTTGAAACACTAAAACTATTTAAAAATGATATAAATGTATCTGTTAATAGTTTTGTCCCAGTATTTTCAAATATTATTTCTTGAATAATAAAATCATCAAAATCCTGATAGCTATAAGCATATGCTTTTCTTGTTACTGTTAACCCAAGCTTATTTTCCCACTGCGCCAATATTATTTCTTCGGGGAAATTATCATCAGGGATATAGTCTCCATGCCGATAATTGTGAATTTCAATTGGTTCATTACCAGTGATATTTGAATGGTAAGGAGAATAATTTGAACGTTCATAATTATCTCCAGTTGAATCACCAAGTGAAACTTCAGGTTCACTTGCAATAGGGTATCTTTTTGAAGATATATCATTTGTTACATCTCTGGGGCCAGAATAAGAGACTAATGTATCTTCTCCATCAGCAATACCAAGGAACCATACACCTACACCTCTTGCATTTTGAGGATTACATACTCTAGAAACATCAAGTATATTAGGAGCTTCAGATAGAACTGCTTCAATGTCTAGCCAATATTCCATAAAATCTTGAGCACGACCAGCATTCCCAGGATATTCTAACGCAGTTTGATCATGACTTTGATATCGGGGAGTATTTCCACCACCTTGTAAACCATTGTTTCTAAATGTTCCCCATAGTTTTGCTCTTGTTAGAAGTCTTGGAGTAAACCCACTAACAGGATCAGCTTGAGAGAAAAGATTATTAAATGGTATCAGAAAGATTATTAAAAATAATGTATTAATAAATCGAATATTTATTCTTGGATATTTTAACATTTAAATTGAATTAAAATGATGTTCTTATACCAACTTGAATTTCTCTTGGTGATCCATGATACCTTGAATTAGCATAGAAATCACCATAGTTCTGGTATTGTTTATTATCTGGCCGAGGGGTTTCCATTCCCCAGCGTATAAACTCTCCAGGACCATATATAGAACTAAAGGTTCCATCTCCTCGAACATCCCGTTGATTAAATAAATTAGATATTTGTATATATAATGTTGCTTTAGAATTATCTTTTTGAAAAACTATTTTCTCAAAAGACATATCTGTTCTTGTTGTAAGCGGTCCATTTCGCCATTCGGAAGCACCACCAATAGGTGAATATTCAAAAGGATTTCCAGTAGACATGCGATATATAATGTTTGCTGTTATATTACCAAATAAACCCATTGGACCAAATTTATCAGGAGTTGAAATGAATAATTGAGCCTTGCCATAATTTCTGATATCGGAATCAGGTTTTGGTTCTTCTTCAGTACCACCCCAAAATTGCACATAATGTAAACCCGTATTTCCAGCTTCAATTACTTCCATACCTAGAGATCGCAAAGAATCAATAAAGGTATTTGCTTTACTAGCATATTGATTGGCAAGGAATACTGGGGCTAGAGGTCTTGGAGTCTCAGATCCATCATCATTTGTACTATACATCATCCAGAATCTTCCATCAGCAACAAATGCTGAATCAGGTACCCAAAATTGACTTCCTACACCAGCTTCTCCTTTTACTGCCCATTGAATATTATAAGCGATATTGAACCCGATATAATTGTTGAAACTTTTCTTTAATGATAATTCAAATCCTTGGATGTCTTCATGTATTCCATTTCCAGCCATATGAGTAAATTGAAAATCAAACATTTGTTTAGCAGGGTCCCACCAGTTTAACTGAACTGTTCCAGGGCTTGAAACTTGGTTGCTAGAACTTTTATAAAATGTAGATAGAGCCAATATATAGTCAGAATAAAAATTCCAATCAAAACCTAATTCAAAGCTGATTGTTTTTTCATAGGTTAACCTGGGGTTACCAAAGAATCCTTCTTCAAGTTTATTATATAATTCAGCATCATCATTAAGATTATTATCATTATAATCTGAATCTCTTGTCCCATCATTTATCCATCTTTCACCATACATTGTATAAAAACTTGCTAGTTGATAAATATGCCCATAGAAAAAATGAATCATAGATCTATCAGTTATTGGATGTGCCACTCCGATTCTTGGGCTCCAGGCAGTGATAGGTTTTGTTTTTTCCAGCAATCCAAACGATTCTAAAGAGTCATAGTTGAATCGTGTAAAGGTATCAAAAAAATAATCAGATGCAGCCATGGCTGTTGTCAGTGGATGTTTTACTGATGGGTCAAAATGATCCATTCGGATACCTGCATTTAAAACAAGGCCTTTATACTCCATTTTATCTTGAATATACCAAGCAAACTGCTTTGGCCGGACGGGGTCTCCTGTACGATGATGATGGCCAATATAGTGTAATTCACGTTTATTTAGTTCATCAGAATAATTACGAGCCCAAACACTATAGTCGATGTAGTCTATTCCTGTTTTAAGAAGATTGTTCTTATTAAACTGGGTAGTGAAATCAAACTTTACTTGAAAACGGTTTCGCGAACCTTCATTAAAAGCATACACATCCCTAGGTAGATTGAACCAATTATCTTCATCTTTTCTTATTTCCATTGTTGAATCAGGGGTGTTTTCAGGAGTTTGTGAATTAAGGCTTTTGGAAACTCTTAATTCATAGAATGTTCTTTCTGATAGCATATGACTAATTGCCATATAATTCATCTGATCATTATTAACTATTCTTCCTGAGGAGGAACTCTCCATTGGTAAGAAAATATTCTTTCCATCATCGTCCATTCCTTTAATTCCGCCCACATCTGCTATGGAATGAAAATTCCAACTTTCAGAATAAACTCCACCAAATTTTATTGCAATCTTTGGATGAAGATTTAAAGACAATTTCCATGTACCTTCAAAATTTGTGGGAGAATAGGATGAAGGACTAATATTGTTAATTCCATTTTTATTTGTTCGGCCGCCAAGAAAGAAAGAAACCCCATTCATTAATGGTCCGGAAATATTTCCTTGTAGTGAGTACCCAGCAAAGTTTGTATAATCAATTCTTTTATGTGCAAGCGCACCTGTTTTACTATCTACTTCATTTACCCATTCTGGGTTATCCCATTGCATTTTTCCCTGGTGGATTGCCGCATCATAAAAGTTTGGTCCCCAATGATTTGCTCCTCCAAATTCATTGCTATACTCAAAATTCCCATGGAAAGAATCTGTACCTTCTTTTGTCACTATATTAATTATTCCTGCTTGAGCATTTCCATACTCAGCGCTAAGTCCACCAGTTATAATAGAAATTGATTCAATATCATATTTTCCTACACCTGTAAAATTATTTAAAGTTAATCCATCATTACTTGTCATCTTTACCCCATCAACATAATACACTACATCAGCTGCAATAGAATTCATATCTCCACCACGAATCATACCTTTTCCATTTACATCCATGCCAGGTTCTAATGAAATCAGATCAGCAACAGATTTAACCATTACAGATCTTTCAATATCATCTGAAGTAACAATATATTCACTGAAGGTTCGATCAACTTCCACTTTTGGTTTTTCAGCAGTTACCTTTACCTCATCCATTCCAATAGCTTCTTCATATAAAGAAAAGTTAACTCGTGTAGTTCTATCGGAGTTCACAATTACTGATGTTTTTGTTATACTTTTGAAACCAATCATCTGAGAAGTAAGACTATAGTTTCCTGGAGCAATATTTAATATAATATAGAATCCGTTTTCATCAGCAGCGGCACCTCGATTGGTGCCTAATATCATAACATTTGATCCAGGTAAAGGTTGACCATTTTGGTCGGTAATTGTGCCTTGTATTTTACCTGTTATTCCAGCAAAGGATATGGAATATCCAAAAACAAGTATTAAGGCTAAACAATTTTTGATCATTCTTGCCATTATTTTTCTTGTTAAGTAGAAAAAAAGACCGCCAGTTTCCTGGCGGTCTTTTAACAAGATTTACTTAACCAGTAATAATTTCTTTGTTTGAGAAAAATTAGCTGATTCAAGTTGATAGAAATAAACACCTGTTGGCATGTTAGATGCATTCCAACTAACTGTATGTCCACCAGCTTGCATTACGCCATTAACTAGAGTAGCAACCTCTTCACCCATTACATTGAATACGGTTAGCTTTGTACTCGCTGTTTCAGGAATATTAAATCGAATATTCGTAGTAGGGTTGAATGGGTTCGGATAGTTTTGACCCAGTACAAATCTAGTTGCAATTGGAGCTTCATCAGAAATTGTTAAACCGTCTGGTCTTTCATTGTACCATATTTCATCTATTTGAACGGAAGATGAATCATCATCTGTAACACCTACTAAAATAAAAGTAGGGGCCTCAGTTGTTGTCAATGCTTCATAAGAATATGTAGCTGTATCTGGCATAGCTTCACCATCTGCCCAAGCCGTTATACTAACATTTTGATCCACTACAATAATCTTTTGCCAGTGCCATGCGCCATAAGTGACTGCAGCATTTGGAACAACGTTTGATACATTAGTTTGAAACCAAAAATCTCCAATGGCACCGCCTGCAGTAGATGCAACCGTATGCACTGCTAGATTAGAGAGGAATTCAGGATCAACTTTTACACAAACATGAAATTGATCATTTTGTGATGGTGTTCCAGTTGTCATCCAACGCAATTTAACATATATCTCAGCTGCGGAAGGGGTGATCTCAGCTTCAGGATCGGTGCTTTGGTCAATTTGTAACCAACTAGTGGTGTTTCCAAATGGATCCTCCGCTCCAACCAATGTTAAATAACCATCCGCAACACTGGCTACTCCCCAGCCCCACCAATTCCAGGTCATATCACTTTCTAGTGTTAGAGCGGCAGATGGTTCTGCTGCAGTTTCAAAAGTCTCAGACCATCCAGCATATACATTGGTAATGCTTAAGACAGTAACCAAGCAAGCTATTATCATTTTTTTCATGAACTTGTACTCCTTAGGTTGTTTATTTGACTAGTAATTATAATTAAATCCTAAACCAATTGTCAAGAACTGTAAAGGCATGACTTTATTTATGCCCCAATCTTCAAATGGACGCAAATAACCAATTGCAGCATTGTAATTGATATCAATAATCAATTTTAAATTCTTATTTAATATAGTTTCAAATCCAGCTCCAACATTTGCACCCCACGCATAACGTTTATCTGCAATAGGCGAAAGCTGAAATTCTGTATCCAATGGTCTTTTTGATTGACCAGGATAAATCAACCCACTAACCTTATGATTATAATAATATAGACCTAACCCAAATGAGGAGAATGGGCTAAGTTGTTTTTTTCCAATTGATCGAGCTTTATCAGGAAAATAGATTCGTGATTTAATTATAAAGTCAATCCAATCCATATTTGCATTAGCATCTGGGCTTTTATAATTCGTACGATCTACCACCCAATGAAACTCTCTATCTGATAGAGAATTATCACTATATAATTGATAATGACATTCAATAATAGTTTTCTTGTTTTCACTATTTTCTATGATGTATTGTAACCCAATAATAGGTGCACTGCTATACCAGTTATTTAATCCCAATACAGGAATACCTGCACCTGTTACAATGCTAAAAGATTGTTGAGCTAGTATTGATTGGAGTAGAAATAAATTAGATAATAAGAGTATACGTATGACGGTGAATATATTACAAAAAATGGCTTTATTTATAAATCTCAAACGATACCCTATACATTTAGAATACTTTAATGTAAAAACTTATGATTGAATAATCAAGATAAGGTAATTTTTATGTTTTCCATTTGAATTCTTATTTTAGTAGAATCATTTTTTTGGTTAATATTCTTTTTCCAGTTGATAGTTTGATAAAATATAAACCCGAAGCAATATTTCTTCCATTCCAGTTTTGCTGATAAAATCCATTTTCATGTTCATGTGAAACTAAGGACTCAACTAAGCGACCTTTAATATCAAAAATATCAATGTTTACGAATGATTTTTCTGGTACTCCATATGATATAGTAGTCCTGTGATTAAATGGATTGGGGTAGTTTTGTTTTAAGATATAATCTGTTGGAATTAATAATTGTATTTTTTGCAAGCCTGAAGCGATGACTGTTTTACTCTTATCAAAAAATTTATATATCACCGTTGCATCCGTAGGCTCATCAACTGAAGCATTAATTTTTATAATACGTTTTATATCATCAGGTTTTAACATACCAAACTCTAATAGTATTTCCCCATTCTCGTTTGAGTTTTTTAATAGAGTAAGATTTTGAGGACCAAAAGAAGTATGATTAAGATGTACATTTCCTTTTCCAGGATCATATTTAATATATAACTGTCCTGAAATAGCTTCTGTCGGAATTTCTTCAGTAAAGTCATTCCAATCGAGCGGTGAACCAATATGTAAAACATCTAATGGCTCAAAACCAAATTTATTAATAGACCAAGACCACATTCTGATAAAAGTCATCCCATCATCTAAATCATATTGATGATCAAGATATGGTACAAAGTGAGGTAGTTGTCCAGTTGTTGGGCCCAAACCATTAAAAATTGCTTCAGAGTCTGCAAGCCAAAATGTTACAAAACGTGTTAAGTCTTCAATATCGATTCTTCCTGATGTATCATAATCACCCAATGCTGGAGTATAAAATTCGTAACTAAAATCCACAGCTTCTAATCCTGCGCTATCTGTTAATCCTTTTATTGTAATGGTAATAGTATCTAAGCTTGCCATAGGTTTGTTTAAGGTTAGTTGAAATTCATTTGCATTAGAGGATTCAGTCGTATCCCATGATAATGAATTATAGTGTCTTGCAGAAATGGTATAGTCGAATGATTGCACTGGTTCAGAAAAAGTAATGTTGATTGGTTGATCAGTGCTAGAGCTTATGGATGAACCATGTGGGATAGATATTGAACTCACTGTAGGAACAAGTTGATCTGATAGTTTTAAAGTATCGGTAACTTGTTCTGCGCGAAGGCTATTGCCCGCTAAATCAAATACGGAATTGCCATTGGTTGCACGTAAATATAATTGTTCATGACCACTTGGTGCTGCATCAAAAGATAAATAGCATCTTAATATTTTTTCTCCCCCTACAACTGGGAATTGATTTTCATTTGTAATCAAATCCACACTAGCGCTAGAAGCATTCCCATTATTTTGTATAAATACAATTTCAAAATCATTTGGATCTACTGGGTTCGTGACTTCATAAGTTCCATACACTCCTTCTGTAAGTGAAAATTCAACATACGAATTATCAACAGCAATTACTGCGCTCTCTGAAACAATTATTGGAGGCAATCTATCTGGTAATGACACCCTCGCACTTATTGTATTTATGGGCATTTGATTATTTTTAGGATCATAAATTGGGTAAGCAGGGCCTGCAGGACTTATTGTCATTTCTTCAATGCCACTTGGTAATAGATCAGTTACAAAACCAATTCTAACAATTTTTTCACCGCCCAGTAGAGGGTCTTGGTCATCATTTGTAATATTTACTATGGTTGCTTCAGAAGCATTCCCATTATTGGTATAAACAGTAGCTTGAAAATGATTTGTGCCTATAGCTCCAGTGGCACCTACAGCATTATACATTTCTTCACTTGATGTGATAGTAACAATACTATCGGCAATAATATTGACTTCGTTGATTGTAGGAACTAATCGATCAATCAATGTAAGGTTAACAGTGCATTCTGAAACAGATAGTCTATTTCCAAGGGAGTTACAAATAGCATATGCATTTGCAGGCGTTATTTGAATTGTTTCCACTCCGCTTGGTGGTGGAGAACTAATATTTAATGTTGCTCTTATTGTGCTTTCATTACCGGATAATGGAGAACCATTTGTTTTTGTTAATGAACTAATGACAGCATCATTTGCATTTCCATTATTTTGATTGAAACTAATATCAAAGTCTGTAACCTCTACTCCACTCGATGTATCACTTGCGCTAAATACGCCTTCACTAAATTCTAATTCCACATATATATTATTGTTCTCTAAGGAATTTCCAGTTAAGCGAGGATAAGGGTTTAACGTGATATCACTCGTACTGTTGTTTGGAAAAGCTAGAGGATTTCCACCGCCATCAAAAATTGCTTCATTTCCATTTGTTATAATGGTAAATGTTTCTTCGCCACTTGGAGTTCCATCAACAGTTAAATATACCCAAATACTATCTTCACCACCTAATAATGGACCTGATGGGCCAGGACGTTGTAAATCGACCATTACCACACCAGTTGCATTTCCACCATTATCAGAAAAATCTAAAGAGAAATCCGATAACTCAAGTGATCCTGTCCCATCATCATTTGTGTATACGCTTTCAGAAAAAGATAGAATAATAAATGCATTACTAGGGCTAATAGAGCTGGAAGCTGTATTAATAACAGGTGGCGAAATATCTTGGACTGTATAATTGGCATCATAATTCTCTATCTGATTATTTGCTAAGTCTTCAATACCGTTTGAAAGTGTAATTCTAAGTTCTCTCATTTCCATTAAGGCTGAGCTTGGTATTATCGTTATAACATTATTATCAATACTTGCAGAAAAAGTAATTGTTCCCTCATCTCCATCTGTATACGCAATTGAAATAAAATTATTTAAATCTACATTTGTAATGGTTGAATCATTTAATAATCGAATTGGCTCAGATGCAGTTATTGTAAATTGTTCATTTGGTACAATTAAACCGTTATTTACTGATGGGTCTGGAGCAAAAGTAATGGATGGTGCAAGTGCATCAAAAAGATTAAATGTTCTTGCATTTGTATTTACATCCATTGGGTTACCAAAGTCATCAAATACCTGATTTGCTTTTGGTCGAACAGTAATAAACTCTGTTCCATCAGGGTTATCATCAAACTGTAGTGTCATTCGCACAGTCAATTCCCCGCCATTTAACGTTGTTCCAATTTCAGAAGTCATACCAGTTATATTACCAGTCGTCGCATTTCCATCAACAAAATTACTTATTTCAATATCTGAACTGTTTAAACCTCCGGTCCCACTTTCATTTGTATAAACACCCTCATTAAACGAAAGATATAGAAATGTGTTGTTTTCTTCTAATAGGCTATCTGTTACGACACCAGCAGTAACATCATTTACTATTAATTCTTTATTGTTTTCCGGCAATGCATTATTTCCAAAATCTTCAAAGGTGTTTGCTGCATAGGTAACCATTATTGTTCTTCGCTCATCTAAATTAGTATCTGGATTAAGAGTGAATTGTTGATCATCAGTATCTACGGAAGCAACAAAATCTATAGAGCTAGTCCCTGTATCCGCATAAGCCAGCGTAAATAGATTTTGAATATTAGTATTATCCACATTCGTATTATTTATTAGCCTGATTGGTTCATTAAATTGAATAACAACATTTTGAGATGGATTAATTGTGTCATTTACCGGGATAAAATTTGCGATAGGAGGATAATAATCAGTTAGATTAGCTACAACTGATGAACTTCTAGAAAGACCAATACCAAATTCATTGAAAATTGAATTTCTATTTACGGGTCTTATTGTTAGTGTTTCTACACCACTTGATTGTCCATTTGGTGTAACTGCAATATTAATTCTTATAGTATCTTCGCCACCAACTACGCCTTCACCATTATTATTCGTTATATTAGAAATTTCTACATTGGTAGCATTTCCTCCATTTTGTAAAAAATCAATTTCTAAATCATTAATTTGAACTCCCCCTGTACCATTTGAATTAGTAAAAATTGGATCAGTAAATACGACTTCAATATAACTATCATCGCTGGCTATATAAGAAGTGTCTA
>SGYN01000006.1 GCA_004321715.1 bacterium
GAAAACTTGATAACTGGTATTGGCAGCATCCATGTCTTTTCTACTAACATCTCGCTTTTCTTTGTATAATAATAACAAAGCAACATCTGTTTCTGTCCAATACAGCGTTTGATAATTATTATAATCATCTAAGTATTCATCGTATTGGGATTTATAATTCATGGTAGCAGCTAACAATGCAGCCTCAATACCCATCCATAAATACCCGATTCGTTTATTATCATTATATATATGTCCTAAACCTGGTACTGCAACACCTCGTAGAAGTGCGCCCATCTGCGTTTTTGGCTTTTGAATCTTTGGAGGTTTGGATTTTTTTTCTTCTGTTGGTTTTTCCGCAGCATCAACAGGCATTGCCTCTTCTGTTACTGTGTTTTGATCTTTGGGAGCTACGCCTTGATTTTCTGGTACTGCATTGGGATCTTCCGTTGCTTCGATATCTTCTTGATCTTCTGTATCCGAAGGTGGCGCATCCTGCGCAGTGATTACACCAATAAAAAGTACAAATAGTAGTGGATATATTTTTTGAAACAAACTTTCCTCCAGATTGAATATTATATTATCATAAAAAAGTGATGCAATGCAAGCGCTTAATATCCAACAATTATAGACTATTTAATAGAGATTTACAAACCCATTTTATAGATAAATTATGCCCCAAACGAAGATCACCCCAATGGGAAGGCAAGTCAATGTAATGCCCATTGTATAATGTTGTGATCTGAGGATCTGTTTCCATCTTCTTGAATGCTCCATCCTGTTCGTGTATTGTTCTCCATTGTGTAAACTGTACGTTATCTTGAATAAAATAGCCGGTTTCCTTGGAAAATTTGCATTCAGATCGCATACGATCCGTTCCTGCTAATGCAGCTGCAATAGAATGTACTGTTAACGGCATGGAACCATTCCACTGTTCCGAAAATAAAGCAGTAATCATCCCGCCATAACTATGTCCCAAGACCCATAACGAATCTAGATAAGGATTGTCCATCACAAACTCCATCATTTCTTCGGAATACTGTTCCATAATTTGCTCTGGACACTGATTCCAATCATAACGGTATAACCAAATGGGAACCTTTAATTTGCTTAATTCATGCAATGGCTCGGCCCATTCAAATCCTTTGGTAGTCCAACCCCAAGGATAATAACCGTGCAATACAATGATTCCATGCGCTGAGTCTGCAACCGGATACCCGGTCAGTTGATGGAACCCATAATCTCGATTAATGATATATTCATCGTAATCTTTTTTGATATAATGAAATTTTGTGAGATTAAAGTCTGTATATTGCTGTTGGTCGCATCCAACTGCATACAAGACAGCAATGATCCATAGATGGTATTTGATACGCATTATCATGGAAACCATACCCGAATTAAAGAGGATTAGGTATATACGTTTTCGGTAGCCTCTACCGTATTTTCTACTAACATGGCAATTGTCATCGGCCCAACACCACCAGGAACAGGGGTTATACTATGGGCAATACCCTGCACGGCATCATAATTTACATCCCCCACCAACGTATATCCTTTTTCAGAGCTATCTTTTACGCGGTTAATACCCACGTCAATAATTACTGCACCTTTTTTGATATATGTATCATCAATCATTTCCGGCACACCAAGTGCAGCTACCAGAATATCCGCTTGTTTAGTAAACGTACGCAAATCAGTAGTTCCCGAATGACAAATGGTTGTAGTTGCATTGGAATAAGACTGTTTCTGGCTTAACAAAATAGACATAGGTCTTCCAACAATATTGCTTCTTCCCAATACCACTGCATGCTTACCAGAAGGATCAATATGGAAGTGCTCCAAAATGCGCATAATACCTTTAGGAGTACAGGGTGTAAATCGAGGGTTTCCTGCGGTTAATTGACCAAGGTTTTCTGGATGAAATCCATCCACATCTTTTTCTGGAGTAATTGCCTTAATTACCACATCTGTATCAATATGTTTTGGTAGTGGTAATTGGACCAAAATCCCATGAAATACAGGATCACTATTAAGTGTTCGTATGGTTGATAATAGTTCTTTTTGTGAGGTCTCTTCCGGCAGTCGGATTGTTTCAGAATGTAGATTCATTTTCAGAAATCTACGTGTTTTATTTCGAACATATACTTGCGAGGCAGGATCATCTCCGACAATCACAGCAGCAAGACCAGGTACAGCAGAATATTGATGCGCAAGAGATGTAATACGATTTTCTAACGCCGTATACACTGCATCTGAAACCACTTTTCCTGATAAGATATTGGTTTCAGACATAAAGATAATCTTTTTTAATTCAGCTCTTCGTCAACCAATTCAATGATTGACTGAACTTTTCCTTCAATATCTGAAGAAAATTGTTCTTTATCATTGCGCATGGCAAAATATTCATCCGCAATGTTCATTGCAGCTAACATAGCGATTCGCGTTGTGGATTGCGGATCAGATAATCCTTGTTGTACTTCGCGCATTTTTTCATCTACAAACTTTGCAATCGATTGGATGTAGGTTGAATCAGCAGGTGCTTTGACCGTATAGTCTTGGCCAAAAATTGTTACGCGTACAAAACTGTCATTGTCATCCATAATTTCCTCCTCAAAAGATCAATTAGACGATCGTAATTTAGCGTCAAATTCAGACAAAACAAGACGCTTAATTTTATTTATTACGGAACTTACCTCTTTATCTTCAAGCGTTTTATCCGGATGTTGAAACCGAAAATGAAAGGTAACGCTCTTTTGTTCATCTCCCACACTTTTGTGCCGAAAAATATCAATAGGAAAGACCTCGGTTAAGTTTGGGAAGTTCTGTTGCAAAATCTTCTGAGAAACAACTCCTGTCTCTGCTTGCTCTGGAAAAACAAAATCTATATCGCGTTCTACGATTGGATAAACATTAATAGGAGCAAATAATTGTTTATGTCTCAATAACGGCATGAGCTTATTGATTTCCAAACTGAAACAATGAATTGTATTATCAATTTCTAAACCTAAATTTTCCACAAATGTATTATCAATGGTACCTACCATACCTAACTCTTCTTTTTCCACAGATACCGCAAATGCTTTTTGGTAGCCTTGTGCTTCTACCAATTCATAGGTAGGCGCATTTTCTCCAAAAGATTTGCATAATCTATCCATATGACCCATTATGGTAAATAAAGAAGTAGGTTTAGCCTGCTCATGCGCAGAAAGTGAAACTCGATCCCCGTACACTAACCCACAAATCATTGGAATCTCTTTTATTCCAGATAAACCTTTTTTTTGTTGAATAAAAACATTTCCAAGTTCAAATAGATACAAATCCGTAGAACCATTTTTAATATTAAAATCTACTGCCTCTAATAGACCGGGTAATAAATCGGTTCGCATATGTGTCATATGCTCTGTGAGTGGATTCATCATGGGGATTGATTTTTTTCCATGAATGGTTGTCCATTGCTTACTTTGCAATGTATTGGACTGGCATTCTTGATAGCCAAACGCACTAAATAAGTTTCGCAAATCCTCCAATGGTTGTTCCGGGTCTGGATGATCTACTACATATGAGGATGCATACTTTGTGGATGATGGGATATTATCGTAGCCATATACACGTATAATTTCTTCGATAACGTCTGCTTCTCGTTCTAAATCTGGGCGAAAACTCGGTGGAGTGCATTTCCAATATTCTTTCTTCTTTTCAAATTTAATTTCTAGTCCATCCAAAATTATTTTTACTTCTTTATCAGATATCGCGCATCCCGCAAATAAATCTAATTCACTTCTTCGCATAGATATATTTATTGATTTGAATTTTCCTGGGTATTCATCAATTATTCCAGGAACCAATTCTCCTCCTGCAAATTCTTGCAATAAATTAATCACTCGCCATAGCGCTGTTTCCGCAGCATGTACATCTGCACCCCGTTCAAATCTTCTGGATGCTTCTGTAAGCAAACCAAGCTCTTTGGATCCCTTTCGTATCGCCACAGGATCAAAATAGGCACTTTCTACAAATACAGTTGTTGTCTTATCTTGCACAGCAGATTCCAAACCACCCATAATTCCAGCAAGTGCGATTGGTTTCTTTCCATCAGTAATCAATAACTGCTGTTTAGATAGTTTTCTTTTTTCTTCATCAAGAGTAGTTATTGTTTTGTCATTCTTAACTCTCCGAATTGTAATAGTATTGGAAGAAATTTTATCGTAATCAAAAATATGCGTTGGGTGACCCATTTCTAGTAAAACATAATTAGATATGTCTACAAGATTATTGATACTGCGTTGACCCGCTGCTTTTAATCTATCTACCATCCAATCAGGTGATGGACCCACGGTAACATTATTTAATACGGCCCCCATATATCGTGGGCAATCTTTTGCATCATCGATAGTAACTTTTGCAATCTTATGAATATTTTTGCTTTTTGCATTCGAAGTTTTTACAGAAATATCGTTGAGTTTTCTGCGAGTTTTGAGTGCGATTTCTCTAGCAATACCATAATGAGAAAACCCGTCTGGTCGATTTGGGGTCAGATCTATCTCCAACGAAGAGTACATTTTATCCAAATGAGGGTGAATTGGCCTACCAACTTTAAGAGTATTGGGAAGTACCATTATTCCATCGTGTTCATCAGAAATTCCTAATTCCCTCTCCGAACAAATCATTCCCCTACTTTCTTGTCCACGAATTTTCGCTTTTGATATAACAAAATCTCCAGGTAACACAGCCCCAACTCGAGCAAAGGCTATTGTCTGGCCTGCATCTACATTTGGTGCTCCACAAACAACACTTAAGGTATCCGTTCCATCGTTTACTGTACATAGCTTCAATCGATCTGCATTAGGATGTTTTTGCGCCGTAACTACTTTCCCAATTACTATTTTTGATAATAAGGAAAAATCATGTACCACTTCTGCTTCAAAACCAAGCATAGATAACATGTCCGCAAGAGCACTAGTACCCTCTTTTACATCAACAAATTCTTTTAACCATTCAATAGAAATACGCATTAGAATTGATCCAAAAACCGCTTATCATTTTGAAAGAAAAGACGAATATCACTAATTCCATACTTTAACATAGCAATTCGCTCAATTCCCAACCCAAATGCGTAGCCGTGCCACACTTTAGGGTCATAACCAACATTTTCAAACACAGCTGGGTCTACCATACCGCAACCAAGAATCTCTAACCATTGACCTCTTTTTTCATCCCATATATCTACTTCCGCGCTGGGTTCAGTGAAAGGAAAGAAGCTTGGACGGAAACGCATCGTAACGCTACTACCAAATACGCGTTTCACAAAGTATTCAAGGGTCCCTTTCAAATCACCAAATGAAATATTCTTATCTACTACTAACGCTTCAACTTGATGAAACAAACAATAACTTTTAAAACTAATAGCTTCATTTCGATATACTCGACCAGGAACAATATATCGCAATGGTGGTTCACTATTTTCCATTAAATGTATTTGCACATTGGATGTATGGGTGCGTAATACGACATCTTTCTGCACAAAAAAAGTATCCTGCATATCCCTAGCAGGATGATGTTCCGGAAAATTTAATGCTGTAAAATTATGATAATCATCATCCACTTCGGGCCCATAAGCAATATGAAACCCTACCGAAGTAAAAATATCTTTAACTTCTTGTAAGGTTTTAGAAATTGGATGTTTTGAACCCAAACGTTGTGCTTCTCCGGGTAATGTATAATCTAACTGATCAGTTTGAGTAGAATCCGGAGTTATATATTTTTTCTCCTGCTCTTCAAATAAGCGAGAACATTCTTCCTTTAGTGCATTAATTGCTTTTCCAGCATTTGGCCGGTCCTCATGTGAAATAGAACCCATTTGAGCATACAATTTTGCAAGCTCTCCTTTTCGACCAAAATAGGAACTTTTTAGAACCTCAATCTCATGAGTATCAGATGGAAACGAATCGAGAGCAGTCAGAAAAGATTTCCGGACTGCCTCGATAGTTTCTTTTAAGGAATTGGTCACTCGTTTACGTTAGTAACCAATTCAGCAAAGGCTTCTGGGCTATGCACAGCTAAATCCGCTAGGACTTTTCTGTCTAACTCAATACCCTTGCGTTTTAATCCGCCAACAAAAGCGGAATACGACATTCCATTCAATCGTGCAGCAGCATTAATACGTGCAATCCATAATCTTCGAAATACACGTTTTTTTTGCCTACGATCTCTATAAGCATAGGTTCCAGCTTTCCAAACAGCATCTTTTGCTACTTTGAAAGTGCGGCTCCGGGCACCATAGTAGCCTTTGGCCTGCTTAATGATCTTACGATGTCGTCTATGTCTAGGTACAGAACTATTTGCTCTAGGCATGATTCATCTCCTTTACGAGCCCAACATACGACGAACTCTTTTTTCTTCCGTACTATCAACGAGTCCTGCTTTACGCATTTTTCGCTTAGCACTATTAGAGCGCCGGATGAGCATATGGCTATGGTTTGCTTTGTTACGTTTAATTCGACCGCTACCAGTGATTTTAAATCGCTTTGCAGCAGCCCTTCTTGTTTTCATTTTTGGCATAAGATTTTTCTCCTATAACGCATTGAAATATACAGAAATACGTCTTCCTTCAAGATCTGTTTTACCTTCCGGTTCGGCAATATCTTCTAACGCATCTGCAACTCGATTTAACAAATCTTCCCCTAAATCAAGTCGACTTATTTCTCGACCACGAAACATGATGGTAACCTTTAATTTAAAACCTTCCTTCAGGAACTTTCGCCCCATATTATTAACCTTGGTATCAAAATCATGATCACCTATTTTTGGTCGTAATCGTATTTCTTTTACTTTTATAACATGTTGTTTCTTTTTACTTATTTGAATTTTTTTCTTTTTCTCGTATTTGAGTTTTCCAAAATTCACGATTCTACATACTGGTGGTTTTGTATTCGGTGATACTTCCATTAAATCTAAACCCACATCATCAGCTCTTTGCATTGCATCTTCAATTGAGACTACGCCCAATTGCTCTCCGTCTTCCGATATTAATCGAACCTCTGTAGCATCGATTCGTTCATTTATTTTTGCTTTATCAATTAGTGCGATAAGTATTCCTCCTAGTTATTATTTCATTATGTAATTCTTTTACAACTTCATCTAAAGGCCGAACGCCCAAGTCTCCTTGAAAACGTCTACGAACAGATACTTGATTTTTCTCTGCTTCTTTTTCTCCAACAACAAGCATCACGTTAATTCGTTGTAACTCTGCTTGACGAATTTTAGCACCCATTTTCTCTGCTTGCGCATTCAATTGAACACGGATTCCCGCATCATATAACGATTTTTCAACCGATTTTGCATAATCAATCACCTTATCAGAAATAGGCAATACGGCTACTTGTATCGGCGCAAGCCACAAGGGAAAATCTCCACCATAATGTTCGATTAAAAATCCAATAAAACGTTCATGTGTGCTTAATGGTGCGCGATGAATACATAAAGGAGTTTGCTCTTTTCCTTCTTCATCTGTATATGTCAATCCAAATCGTTTTGGTATTGCAAAATCCACTTGATTTGTTGCAAGGGTAAATTCTTTTCCAATAGCACTCCATACCTGTACATCTATTTTTGGACCATAGAATGCCGCCTCACCAGATATCTCCACATGATCAATGTCTCCCTCAATTAGAGCTTGACGAACTTCGGATTCAGTCTGTTCCCAAAGAGTAGGTTCATTTATATATTTTTTACCTAAACCAGCTGCGTCATGAAGACTTAATCGCATTTGATACTTATCAATACCAAAAATATCAAAATAATGAAGATACATGTTGCAAACAGCAAGAAATTCTTCTTTGAACTGTTTTGCTGTACAGTATATATGTGCATCATTCATCTGCATACTTCGAACCCGCATTAAACCAAATAACTGACCAGATTTTTCGTAACGGTAACAAGTCCCATATTCTGATAGTCTCACTGGCAAATCACGATAACTTTTGGGTTGTGCATCATAAATTTTATGATGATGAGGACAATTCATTGGTTTCACGTAATATTCTGTTCCATCTACATCCATACTTGGGTACATGGCATCCCGATAATGATCCAAATGTCCAGATTTCTCATACAAAGAACCTTTTGTCAAATGAGGAGTGCGAACACGATGAAAACCAGCAGTACGCTCTGTTTCTTTTGCAAGAGTTTCTAATTCATCCATAATCACTGCACCATTAGGCAACCATAAAGGAAGACCCGGCCCAACCTCTTCATCAAAAGCATATAAAGAAAGCTCTTTCCCAAGCTTTCGATGATCGCGCTTTTTGGCTTCTTCAAGGAAATTTAAGTATTGATTTAACTTTTTCTTTGAAGTAAAAACTGTACCATATATACGCTGTAGCATTTTATTATTTTCATCCCCTCGCCAATACGCTCCAGATATATTTAATAATTTGAAATATTTAAGTTTTCCAATCGATGGAATATGTGGACCACGACATAAATCGATAAAGTCACCTTGCGCATAAGATGATAATTGTTCATCACCATCAATACTTTCGATAATTTCTAACTTATAGTCTTCACCCATGTCTTTAAAAATATTTATAGCTTCATCTCGAGTTAGATTTGTTCGTATACAAGGAAAATCTTCTTTTGATATTTCGAGCATCTTTTCTTCAATCTTTAATAAATCATTATCAGAAAAAGTAAAATCAACATCAAAATCATAATAAAATCGATTTTCAATAGCAGGCCCAATCGTAAGTTTTGCTTCTGGCCAAAAAGATTTTACAGCTTGCGCCATTAAATGGGCGCAGCTATGCAATAGAACAGCATGTCCTTCTGGGCTATCTCCAGTTAATATGGCAACATCTGCATCGGTATTAATAGGAACGTTGAGATCAACTAATTCATTATTAACTTGCGCAGCTAAAGCATCCTCAGCAAGACGAACGCCTATACTTTCTGCTATCTCATGGGAAGTAACGCCTGGGGTATATGTACGCGTACTTTTATCCGGTAGTGTAACGGTGATTTGACTCATAATATTATAAATTCTTGATACAAATTAAATTATGAAGTCTGTTACAAAGTCAGAAACGTTATCGGCGATCATCCTTTGATGATTCTTTGCATATAAGCCGAAGTCAGTATTTATTTTTATTCCTATAATATATTCCTATATAATTCTGTGGGCGATACTGGACTTGAACCAGTGACCTCTTGCATGTCAAGCAAGCACTCTAACCACCTGAGCTAATCGCCCCAAGTGGAGCTGAAATTCGTCGAGAAATCTGATTTTTGCAACCCATTTTTCATATAATATTATTACCAATATAATTTGAAAATTAAAAAATTAATTACTGGTAGTCTCTGTATCTTGATTAGGAATAAATGAACTAGTATATGCAATGGGATCTTGTAAAATTTCTTTTGCTTTCATTACAATCGGATCATCTTTTATTGATTCTTCAACTTGGTATTCAGAACCTTTCATTATTCCAATCAGTTCTAAATACAATCTTCTTTTTAAAAAATCAACTTCCTCATCGTACAATATTGCCTCACGATCAATAATGAATGTTTCCACAAAATCAAAAGCATGGGTTAAATCCATGTTGGTGCTATCTAAAGAAAGTATTTTCTCTCTCGCTTTTTCCAGATCTTTTTCACCATCAGTATTCACATCTATTTCTTGACTATCAAGATAAGATTTAAAATCATCTAAAATCGTTACATCAACCAATGCATCATCATAAGTATCGTATCGGTGTTGACGTTCTTGCGCAAAATTAAAAAATAAACCTTTCCTCCAACATTCCAAAACCAATGGAGTAACCTTAGGCATTTCTACTTCATAATCAGGAGATATTCCACCGCCGCCTTTAACTCTTCTTCCGCCTATTGTATAAAACAAGCTATCTTCTAGATCATCATTGATAATTACTTCATCATCAATATATCCTGGCTTTTGAATTAATCTACCGCTCGGAATATAGTATTTTGCAGTTGTCACCTTTAAACTTCTCTTACCACTACCATCCAAACCATACACAGATTGAACTAAACCTTTTCCAAAAGATCGAGTTCCTAAAATTATACCTCTATCAAGGTCTTGCACGGCTCCAGCTATTATTTCACTTGCAGAGGCACTTCCTTCATTGATTAGAATAGCTATTTTAATATCCTCATCAATGATGGGATCTTTTCTGGATATATAATGTTTGTTCGCTTCTGGCAATCGACCTTTTGTAGATAGAAGAGTGCTTCCCTTAGGGGTTATCATATCTAATATTTCAATAGCAGATTGTAATAATCCACCAGGATTATCACGTAAATCAATGACAATACGTGAAGCGTTTTCTGTTTGAATATTTTTTATTGCTGAACGCATTTCTGGCGCTGAATTTTTTGAGAATCGAGTCAAGCGAATATAACCTGTTTCATCATCAAGCATTCCAGTATACGCAACATCTTTTACCGTTATATTATCTCTTGTCAATGTAAAATCAATTAGCTTATCATCTCCAAATCGCTTAATAGATAGAATAACATCCGTTCCCTTTGGACCACGAATATGTTTTGCCGCATCATCCAATGACATTTCTTTTGTTAATAATCCATCTATTTTGATAATAATATCTCCAGAAATGACGCCTTTTCTTTTTGCAGGTGAATTATCCATGGGTGAAATAACTGTTAGTTTCTTTTCCCGTACTCCAAGATTAATTCCTACTCCACCATATTTTCCTTTTGTTAATAAATCCAATCCTTCTTTTTCATCTTCTTCCATATAGACAGTGTATGGGTCTAAATCATCAAGAATATTATTAATAACTATCTTTGTAAATTTTTCCGTATCGAGACGATCTGCATACCTTGTGATTAATGATTTATACACTTCATTTATAAGCCGTTGTGAACGAGCAAGCTCACGATATATGTCTGATTTAGTAAAAGCAAATGAAACAATGCTAATTAATAGCACTGAGAAGAATATTGTAAAATAATGTAAAGAAAACTTTTTATAAGATTTCACGATACGAATCCTCTTCTTTTCATTTCATTAAGCAATTTTTCTTGAATATCATTTATAGAGCTATGACCATCCAATAATACATAACGTTCTTGGAACTTTTCTGCAAGATCATGGTATGTCTTCCGTACCCGTGATTGGAACTCAATTCCTTCCCCTTCAATCCTATCTGAACTTTGATCCATTCTACGTAATGCTTCTTCTGGTCGAATATCTATTAAAAATGTAATATCAGGAACCAATGCAAAGGTAGCATAATTATTTAGATCTACCAACCAATCGATATCTATTCCTCTACCTCCACCTTGATACGCCAAAGTTGAATCGCTATATCGATCTGCAATTACGCACTTACCTAATTCTAAATTAGGTATAATTACATCTTGGGTTAATTGAGCTCTACTAGCAGTCATAAGTAAAGATTCGGAACGATCACCCAACTCACCTCTGTTACTGTGCAGTAGAATTTCTCGAATAGATTCTGAAATAGTCGTTCCACCAGGTTCTCGGACAAGTATTGTATCAATAGAGAGATTCTTATTTAAAACATCTAATAACATTCTTGCCTGCGTAGACTTACCGCAGCCATCAATACCTTCAAAAGTAATAAATTTCGCGTTATTTGAAAAAGACATTGGCATCGTTCTTTCCTATGATTATTACAAATTCTCCACGTGGTTTATTACTAGTAAAATACGTTAATAAGTCTAAAACAGTTCCACGAATAATTTCCTCATTCATTTTTGTTAATTCTCTTGTAATCACTGCAGGTCTATCTCCTAATATTTCTAAAATCTCTTTCAGCGTTTTAATTAATCGATAAGGGCTTTCATAAAATACTATGGTTGCATCTTGATCTATTAGGTTCGTTAATCTTTTTATTCTACCTTTCTTTGGAGGTAAAAATCCTTCAAAAAGAATACGGTCAGTTGGTAGACCTGATGATACAATACCAGAAATTAAAGCGGTTGGCCCTGGAATAGATTCAACAGTTATATCTTCAGCAATTGCCTCTCTAATGAGTTTGTATGCCGGGTCACTAATTCCTGGAGTTCCTGCATCACTTATTAGAGCTACATGATTTCCCTTTTTTAAATTTGCAACTATCTGAGGTATTCGAGCTGTACGATTATGTTCGAAAAAGCTAATTGATGGGGTAGATATGTTGTAATGCTGAAACAGTTTTTTAGAATGTCTTGTATCCTCTGCAGCAATCATAGAAACGGAAGATAAAGTTTCAACAGCTCGAAACGTAATATCTTTTAAGTTACCTATGGGTGTTGCGACAATATAAAGAGTACCGTAAGAATCAGTTGTCACAATCGAGCAATAGCTCTCCTGATAATCTGATCAGCAAGATCTATTTCTTCCTTTGAAATAGTTAAATGTGGACGAAAACGAATTGATTTTTCCCCAGAACCAAGAATAAGAGCACCCTCTGATACAATTAAATTTGCCAAAGAATCTCTTTGTGAAGAATCTTGCAGGTCAAATGCAGAAAACAACCCACTTCCTCGAGTGTTACTTACAATACCGCTATAGTCCTCTTGAATATTATTAAGTTTTTTCAAAAGATAACTACCGTTAGCAGCAGCATTTTCTACTAGTTTCTCCTGTGCGATGATTTCTAAATAAATTGTAATTCGAACCATATCCACTATATTGCCACCCCAGGTAGAGTTTATGCGACTGGATTCGTGAAACACATTATTTTCTACTTCATCCAATCTTTTACCTGCAAAAATTCCACAAACTTGTGTTTTTTTACCAAAACTTATTATATCAGGTTTTACGTTTACACCTGTACAATCGCAATCACAATTATTTGGATTGAATTGCTGATGAGCCCACATTGATCCAGTAATACCAGCCCCTGTTTGCACCTCATCATAGATCAAGATAAACTCATGCTCATCTGCTAATTGTCTCAATTGTTGAAAGAATTCACATCTAAAATGATTATCTCCACCTTCCCCTTGGATTGGCTCAATAATTAAACCAGCAATTTCATTTTTATTTTTATCTAAAGCTTTTAAAATCTGACTCACTGCAATTTTTTCAGATTCTATTACATTATTTAACGATTCATCATCAAGCGGAAATTTAATTTTTGGATTGTCAATTCGAGGCCAATCAAACTGCGGATAATACATAGTTTTTCTTGGATCAGGAGAATCTGTCATGCTCATTGTATAACCTGTTCTACCATGAAAGCATTCTTTAAAATGAATAATTTTTGATCCTTTTTCACCATTACCTGCTTTTATATTTTTCCTGACTTTCCAATCAAACGCTGCTTTTAATGCGTTTTCCACACCCAACGCACCACCCTCTACATAAAAAGCATATGGTAAATAATCAGGCTGAGCAATTTTCCCCATTGTGGAAACAAATTCCGCCATTTGTGCTGAGTATATATCTGAATTAGTAATTTTATTTAAGGCGGGTGCTATTAATCTTTCCTGGTTCTCTAGTAAATATGGATGATTATAACCAACAGGCATAGATGCAAACATTGAAAACAGATCCAAATACTCCGTACCATCACGCGCATCCACTAACCAGGAACCATGACTTTTATCCAAGTCGATTACTTGTTCCATTCCATCCGCCAACATATGTTTACCAATAGTTGCATGAACTGTTTTAGGATCAATCATTTAATACCACCTTTTGCCATTACTATTTAATATCAAATTTTATACCTTGAGCTAATGGTAAATCATCGCTCCAATTAATTGTATTCGTTTGTCGACGCATATATTGCTTCCATGAATCCGATCCAGACTCTCTACCTCCACCAGTTTCTTTCTCGCCTCCAAATGCTCCTCCTATTTCAGCGCCTGATGTACCAATATTTATATTTGCTATTCCACAATCACTACCAATAGAAGATAAAAATAATTCAGCATTTTGAACATTTGTTGTAAACATAGAAGATGATAAGCCCTGTGGAACGTTATTATGCATTTCAATCGCCTTCGATAAAGTATCATATTCCATTAAGTAAAGAATTGGCGCAAATGTCTCTTCTTGTACAATATCCCATTGGTTTTCTACCTTTGCAATAGTTGGTTCAACAAAATAACCATTTCTATCAATTATTTTTCCTCCGTAGATAATTTCACCACCAGAATTTTTTACTTTTTCTATAGCACTTACATACGAATCTACAGCGCCTTGATTAACAAGTGGACCCATTAATGTACCTTTTTCCGATGGATCACCAATATTTACCTGACCATATGCATTTAACAATCGTTCTGTTAGGCTCTCTGCTACTGAATTATGTACTATAACTCTTCTTGTAGAAGTACACCGTTGACCAGCGGTACCAACAGCACCAAACACGATTGCCGGAGTTGCCAATTCAAGATCTGCAGTATCATCTACTACAATAGCGTTATTGCCGCCCAACTCTAATATTGTCTTACCAAAACGTTTTGATACTACTTCTGCTACATGCCTTCCCATTAAAGTTGACCCAGTAAATGATATGAGGGGTAAGCGTCTATCAGATAACATTTTTTCACCAATCGTTGACCCTTTACCAATAATCAAATTAAATATACCAGTATAGCCTTGACGCTCTAATACGTCATTACAAATATGCTGAACAGCTACAGCTGTTAAGGGCGTACTACTAGAAGGCTTCCAAATAACAACATCCCCAGCAATAGCAGCAATAAAGGCATTCCACGCCCAAACAGCAACCGGAAAATTAAATGCACTAATAACACCAATAGGTCCTAAAGGGTGCCACTGTTCGTACATACGGTGATTTGGGCGCTCAGAGTGCATCGTTTTCCCATATAACATGCGTGACTGCCCTACGGCAAAGTCTGCAATGTCAATCATTTCTTGCACTTCGCCATAACCTTCTTCTTTAATTTTTCCCATTTCTAATGATACAAGATTTCCTAATACTTCTTTTTTATCTCTTAATGCATTTCCCATTTCTCTAACTAGGTCTCCCCGTATTGGAGCAGGTACTTTTCGCCATTGTTCAAATGCAGAAGTTGCTCTGGTAACAATATGCTCATAATCATCATCGTTCGCTTCATAAACACTTGCTATTAGCGATTCATTACTTGGGCAATACGAACTATTCTCGCCTGCATCTTTCGTAGATATCCAATCCATACCACCAACACAACTTCCAAAGTTGTTTTCATTAATACCGCACTGTATGAGTAAATCTTTCATATAATGTTATTTTATGAATAATACATTTATAAGTATGATGATAAGATCGAAGTATTTAGAGCAAGATTTATTAAAATAATATTCAATTGCAAACGTTTAAATCTAAACAATTAATCCAAAGTTGATTTATTTTCAGAAGTATTTTTATCTGAAAAAGCAGAATAACCTAATAACAGAATCATTGCCAATAATAACCATAATGTTGCATGATTATAAGCGGAACCAGAGTAAGTAATTAAGTCAACAAAACGACCAATTAATAATGAAATTCTTCCCATTACCGCAAAACCAAATGAAGCACCAAAACTTATCATTAAAAAATAGATACCAAGCTTACTTAATTTTCCAAAATTTCCAGTATGCTCCCGACTAAAATAAAAATACATCAGACCAGTAATTGTCCCGATTAATATTATAAAATTGTTAAAAATACTTTCACTTGCTAAAGCAAAGAAAGGTAAATCAGAATTAAATATCTGGAAAGCAGAACCTTTAATTTGACCTAGTACATTCGAATTTAGAAAACCATATGCTCTCAAACCAGCCGCCATTCCTACCGTATACGCTATACCCCATCGCGCCATCCAACTAAGTTTAGCGGACACACTTAATAACATCATTACACCCAATGCAAATGGCAATAAATAAAGCAATTCCATATGATGGCCTTTATTAATACCCCCATCAGGAAATACCGAATTAAAAATTCCAAGTACATTATAGAATTTATACCATAAGGTATCAGGATTATATTCTGAAGCGGGCCATAATCTTCCAAATAAATTTGGCTGTATTTGAGTCCAGAAAAACATAGATGTCCAATAGCCAGTAGATATGCCAACGAATAAATGTTCTGCTACTTTATAAAAAGGATTGTCTTTATATAAATACGAGAAAATCGCAAGAGTAAGAAATGCTGCTATCCAGGGACCGATCATATTAGTACTTCTTTGACCTTTGCAATTCTATAAAATAAGTAATATTTCCAAATACAATAAAAAGAACGATAACTAAATGGGCAATAGATTGAGCATCCATTCCGCTAGTTCCTATCCCAGGAGAACCGATCAGCGCTTCATATTCAGCAGCGCCAGGCATCCCAGCTAATATACCTTGAACCTGGTCACTATTAACCATAGGCATAATATCGTTTACCATTATGGATGTGGTTCCCGTACTTAATGGAACACCTGTAGGATCCGACGCATATTGAACCCATTCAGTTGTTCCAGGATAACCTGCTGATGCTGAAAAAATAAAATCAAAGTCTGCAACTTTATTAATATTATTCATCAAAGGTATTTCATCAACTAATGTACCTCGAGCATCCGTGGTATATAGTTTGCGAATATTACTTACCATTCCTTTGACTACAGCCTCATTCCCAGGACGGAATCCTAATATAACGTAGTCTTCACCATAGGTTAAATTAAACTCTTCTTCAGCCACTTCAGCCAACGCCTCATCTGCCATAAACTGGCCATCTGGCCATAGACATGTCACATACACTTTATGACCATTGGTAAACAAATGTTTTAATACACCAATAGCCATTGGATGAATTTCAGGCTTGGTGCTTGGACCATATTCAAAAGAAAAAAGAACTTTTGAGTTTTCTTCTAAAGATTCTACTGCATCGTATACTTTTTGAGTAGCAAGTGTTGCTCGAATAGGAAGACCAAGAGGAAAAAATAAAGGCAAAAGCACAGCCAAACCAATAATAAGAAAAATCCATCTTCTATCAATTGCGCCAGCTTTTAATATGTAATCAAAGATCTTATCCATTATTCACCTATATAAGACTTTTCGATTCCAAGAATATATCGTATTGACGTAGCAAAAATACCCAAACCAATGCCAATCATAATTGCTCTAGCACCAGCAACATTTGGATTATTATATATCCAGTCCTGTAAAATAGGTAAGTAAAATAATGCTGGCTGATCAACTGGCCATCCTAAAATAGATCCCCAAATAGTTACTATTAATACACCAGCTAGTAAAGCGCCGAATGTTATTTTTTTATCTTTGAGCTTAACGTTAACAACTAAACTAGCTATAAGAACAAGAAGATACATGACAAACCAACTGGAAATACTACTTCCTAAAGGAACTCTACCAACCATTATAATGATTCCTGATACAAGTAGAAGCGTAGCCTCAAGATTTCGAACTCGAAATGCCCTATAGGAAGCTGAAGCAACAAAAAACGCTAAAAGAGCAAACATTGTAGCGGATAATGGTGTAAACATATATTCAAACATCCATTTGAATAAAGTACCTTTACTGGTAACATGAACACCCCATTCAACTGCATCATTTCCTTTATAAACAAAACCAGCAACTATTGCAAAAAAGAACCCACCAATTGCAAATAAACTATACTGCCAACCAGACTGTTGTTTGAGCACTTTTTTACCTTGCAATTTCATAAGATTTAAGGCTCCAAGAAATATTGCAAAACTAGCTAAAATATCATACCATTGCGTAGCATCATCATTAACAAATCGCTCAAAGGTGGGATTATCAATAAACCAGCCAAACAACGTCGATAAGCCAACAACTGTGGCTATTAAAATAGGTATTTGTCTTTTCCAAAGCATAATTAGATATTTACTGTACCGTTAATATGGATATTATGTTCCATTTAATTAATCCAAGATCAAATAATATTCGCATTAATAATGATCCTATGATAGCTGCTATCACACCTGCTTTCATCATATCTTGTCCTTTAAGACCACCCATTAATTCGGGTGATTGGGATAAATAGGCACTTGCAGCAAAAAATTCTTCTCCTATTAGCGTATAATCACAAGCGGTGACAAAGAATGGAATTTGCGATTGAGAGGCTGTTCCTGCTATTTGAATTGCACCAATAGAATTTCCAGTTTCAGCTAAAATTAAAGATTCGGCAAAAAATTTACCCATATAAAGACACGCTGCTGGTTTTTCTCGAACCATAATACCATTTACACCTGCAGCATAAGCAAATTGATCATCTGTAAGATAATGTACCATATCATCTTGAAAAAGATCCGGGCGACCTTCCATTGTATATGCCTCTCGGACCGTTTCTCTTGCTGCTTTCATGACTATTGATCGAGATACTGGCACATTTAAGCTAGTTTCATAACGCGAGGTCATTTTTGATACATGTCCCAAAATAATTACACCAGCTACTGTTTCAACCTGATCCATGTCCATAATACCAGGAACATATAAAACAGATTTACCCATCTCTGTTGAACGACCCACAGCTTCTTCTACGGCTTTTAATCCAGGTATTGCACGAAGAAAAATTTCTCCACCTCTCTGAGCAAACCTAGTATAATAAATAAGATTAGCTGACATAATCACAATAACAAGCAGCATGACAATTCGCTCTTCTTTAAGAAAAGGATGGCCAGCTAACCAATAAACTATAAACGCAAGCGATAAACCGCCTGCAACTAACCAAAATTGTTTATCTTTCAGCATGGATAATTTTTTCTTCAAAGTTTTCTATTTCTTGAATAAGCAATTCAACATTTTCTGGTTTTTCAAATATTTCTGCAGCTTTATAATATCCTTCTGTATTAATAAACGCATTGATTATAGGTCCGAAAAATATCATAGCATGGCTTCCAATCAAAGATAATGGTTTAGATAATTCTAAAAAAAATACTGCCGGGGTGATAAAACCTGATTCATGAATTCTGACTGCAATATTGCGAATAAATTCTTTTTCAGTATTTATATTTTCATTCATAATTAATTTTAAGAAGTTTCCACCATTTCTAGATTTGCCCTAGGAATAACAAAGTCTTGATTATCAATTTTTACTTCTGCAACTCTAACCATTGTCTCGGATTCCATTTTCTGTAGTTCATGAGGTAAGGATGTTACCGTACCTATGTGACCAAAATAAGGTGATCTTATTACTCGAACTAAACTTCCTTCAGTAATTCCTCCCTCGCTATTCATTACTATAGAATCTAAGTCGTCAACATCATTGAAAGGTATAACTATTTCTGGGCGAATTACGCCTGCTCTGATTTGTGTTGCACCATTTACAGATGTAAAATTACCATCATACTTTTTTAAGATATCAAAAGATCTTGCACCCATTGGTATCTTACCATAACCTTCGGTTATAATTAATGATGTACCAATTTCTTCGGATCCTGTTATTGCAACACCTAATGTATACCCAAGAATATCTTCCAAATCATGGTAATTAAACCCACCTACAACTACTGCAGCTACTCCCACACTAATTGCTTTTTTATATGTATTAAGACTTATATGTGACCCACCTACAATTACGCATCCTTTCATATCATTAGAAATCATCTTTTCAGTTAATTCTTCTTCACGATTATCTACTAGGACACGTAAATCACCTCTATTTTCTCCACCCATCCCAAATATTCCTTGTATGAAAACTCCATTGGAACTTATCACAACGCCTTCTTTATCCATTACTTCTGATACATTTCCATTCATATACGCATCTATTTCTACAGGTATCGGTGCTTCACGAATGACAACTTGTCCTGTGACTTTCGATACAGATTCAAGAATACCATCAACAGGGCTCTTTACTTCCGATTTAAATAATCCAAAAAGACCTTTTGTTTCGGCAAGCAGATCACCTTTTAATATATTTTTTCCAAGATCAATTAACATAAACTCAGGCACATCTTGCGCATCAACATTTAATAGATTTGCAACATTTACCATCTGGACGTTTCCAGGTAAATGTGTCCTGGCAACAATTTTTTCTGGAACAACATCAGCGCCTTTATCTACAAGAACTTCACCTTTAAGAGGTAGCCTTCTTTCTTTTTTAACAGAAGTGCTTTCCAATACTTTTAATCCGGGTGTATATGCATGTGCCATAATTATTATTTTATCTCATCTGGGTATTCATTCATCGCATTGCTCCATATATTTAAACTACTTATACGCTTATCATTTTCTACGGGTAAATTAAAAGGTCTTCCTCTACCATCAAAAACTAACCCGATAACACCCCCATAAACTGTTGTGTTAATTTGTTCATTCTTACCTGCGCCAACATCCATTCCTTTTGCTGGATTAAGCGTGGCATTAATTGGTTCATATTCTGCAGGTATTGCCAAAAGCTCTCCTTGATGTAATATTACTTGTTTTTCAGATCCATCTTGCATCGCTAATGTAACTGATAAAATTTCATCTCCAACATTTGCTTTACCTACTGGCGCAACACATGTCCCTAGACGAATTAAACAATCTTTATTAAACACTTCCAATGCAGCCTTCCTTGCGCTTTCAGCAAGATCTTTCTGATCAATATTCGCTAGAACTCCAAGCTGAGGCATCATAAAGATTGAATCTACAGCTAATTGTGTTATGCCTTCAGGTAGAAATGAATCGATTAACATTCTTGCAGACTGTTCTCTTCTAGGTGCGTGAGAAAGCACCCCCCCTGATCCTACAAGCAAATCTAATTCCATCATATTTACAAGTGACAACCCGGAATCTGACTGCTCAAATGCATCTGATATAGTTCTTTCTTTCTGAACACCTTTTAGATTTACAGCAAAAGATTTATGCTGAATAAATGATAGCCTTAGTGCTTCTCTTGCAATAGCTTGTTCAATTTTTAATTCCTCCATAGACTGCGGTACAGTTGTAGGACGAATCATTTTATTACCTATCCGATTTGTCAGTTCTTTCTCATCCATATCAAGAGGAACCCATCGTAAAACATTTTTAAGTGAAGCTTCAGCAAGAACATTACAAATTGAATAACTCATTCCAAGGTTTGCGCTAACTGTTCTATTAAATTGATTTTGAAATACCGAAAATATATCAGTAGTTGCACCCCCAATATCAACACCAACAACAGAAATGTTTTCTTCTTCAGCGATCATTTCAATTAAAGAACCTACAGCACCAGGGGTTGGCATAATTGGGGCATCTGTCCAACTCATTAATTTATTATACCCTGGAGCCTGTTGCATAACATGTTCCATAAATAAATCATGAATTTTATCTCTACTTGGATTTAAGTTTTCCCTTTCTAATATTGGGCGAATATTTTCTACAATAGTAAGATCTGTTTGTTCTCCTAAAGTTTTACTTATTTCGTCACGCGCTTTGTTGTTTCCTGCATATATTACAGGCAATTTATAATCACTACCTAATCTTGGCTGAGGATTGGCTGCCTTTAAGATTTCTGCAAGTTCAACAACATGCTTGGTTGTGCCGCCATCAATACCACCAGATAATAATATCATATCTGGACGCAATTGTCGAATACGAGTAATTTTTTCATGGGGTTTACGACCATCATTTGAGGCTAAAACATCCATTACAATAGATCCTGCACCAAGAGCTGCCCTCTCGGCACTCTCACCACTCATAGATTTCACTACACCTGCAACCATCATTTGAAGACCTCCACCTGCTGAACTTGTGGATACATATATATCAACACCTTCATTATCTTTATGAGGAGTAATTATTTTTTCCCCTTCTAATAATTTTCTACTAGATAATTCTTCAACTTCCATAACAGCATTCAAAACCCCTCTAGTGACATCTTCAAATGGAGCTTCGACAGTTGTAGGCGCTTCTCCTCTAAAACGCAATCTATATTCACCATCAATAAATTCAATTAATATTGCTTTTGTAGTAGTACTACCACAATCAGTTGCAAGTATGGACTGTAATTTCTTCATGAGGTGACTCTTGGAAAATAAAATAAAGTTAAATATGTATATGTTAATGGACTTGAAAAAATAATTGAATCAAAACGATCTAGAACTCCACCATGACCCAATAATATTGTTCCGGAATCTTTAACTCCAAGATCTCTTTTAATTAAAGATTCAGCAAAATCTCCTGCTTGACCAAAAATACCAGTGATCAAAGCTAGAACTAAAATATCGATAATAGAGATATATGGCAATAATCCTTGCTCTTTAAAAATAATAAATATAAAAAAAGCAGATGACAAACCTGCAATGGAGCCAACCCATGACTTATTTGGACTAATTCGAGGTAAAATCTTCTTTGTACCCCATTTAAGGCCAAATACATATGCAGCAGAATCACACATCCAAATAGATAAAATCATGCATATTGTAAAATTAGTATTATGTGTACTGTCTAAGTTTCGTAGCGCAATCAAACTTCCCAATAATAAAGGCACATACATAATACCAAGAATGGTAATGGCAATATTCTTAGTTGAATGCTTAATATTTCTTCTCATTTCCAAAAGAAAAAGAACAACCATTAATGTCGATAGTAAATATGATAATGGTTCTCCAACTAGATTGTTTGGGAGTGTATAATAATATCCAGCAAAAATAAAAGTAAAAATATATCCAAATATTTTTAGAGGAAATTGATCTTTCGCGCTTGTTAATCTATAAAATTCATTAATACCAATCATCATAACCAATAAAACAAATAGAGCAAATAATAATCCACCCTGCCATAACAAATACGTTATAACAGGTATACCAATAATGTTAATAATTGTTCGATTATTTGAAAGTTGATTCATGTTAAGCGATGAAAACCGAGGCGAAAATACATCTAATTAGCTCTATTATCAATGATGGATGAATATATTATTTATGAATCTGATTTATGCTTCATGTATTTGTTATCACCAATCTCAATCAATTCTATTCTTACTTTTGTTATTCCTTGTGCAATAAACCCGAGTTTCTTGGCTGCCCCATAAGAACAATCTAGAATTCTCCCTTTTACATACGGACCACGATCATTTATTCGCAATATTAATGATTTACTATTCGATAAGTTTGTTACACGAACAATTGTATTTAATGGTAAGGTCTTATGAGCAGCAGTTAGTCCATACATATCATATACTTCTCCATTTGCCGTTAATTTTCCATGAAAATCTGAACCATAATAAGAACTTATTCCAGTAAGTACTTTTGGCACCCGTTTCATTGTTTTAAATGATTTAGGGTTCAGTCTTCCTTTAGAAGAAGCCGAGCTGCCATATCGAGGTGAATTAGTACATGAAAACAATATAAAAGCTAATATAATAAATAATATTTTATTCATTTACCTAATTTAACTCTAGCAATAACTTCATTAATCTCTTTTATTTATAAGGGTCTTAACCCGCCATGGAGTAAAGCAAATTGTTCCTAGTGAAATATGATTAGCACCTAATGATAGATAATCATTAGCATGTTGATAATTTTCCACACCACCCCCTGCTATAATTTCAATTGATTCTCCCCAATTATCACGAATGTTTTTTATCATTTTATTTACGTAGGGACGTAAAGTTTTTCCAGATAGCCCACCTTCTTTAACTGGTAGCGTATTACAACAGTGGATCTGCTTAAAACCAATTTCTTCAATAAGAAATTTCAGTTCGTCAACAGTGGTTAATGGAGATACTTTTACTATACAAAATTTTCTTTTAGATGAGTTCGTAAACAACCGAGTGTCATCCCATGACAATTTGCTATTATGTTCAATATTTGGACAGCTTAGATTGATTTCTACAGATTGTTCATCAGAAACAATATTTGCAATTTTTTTAAAATCTCCGGATTCTACTTCACCAATCGAAAGAATTTCATTTAGAGAAGTTTTTCTAACTCCAACTAAAATTCCTGGATTTGGCAATCCCAGTTTATTTGTCCACCCGCGATATACACTGTTATAACGAAGAGTAGTTGCTATTTTCCATAGTCTTTTTAGCAATCCTCCTCTCGATTTCATGGTCCAGGTACCTGTTACAGGATATACATTCGAAAAAGATTTATATTTTAAATAATTACCAAATGGTGCAGCTATAAAATATTTCATCATCGATATAGAATGTAAAGTATTACTTTAATTATCTACCTCATTTGCGATCGAGTCATTAGTTGCTGTATTATTAATTAAACTTGATGTATCAATTACCTGGCTTGATTTCAATGAATCCACTTCTTTCAAAATTGATATAGTATTTTTTAATTCATTAAATCGATTAGCAGTTATCAAAGCTTGTTCACTTTCAGGTTTAAATTTCTGAAGCCATTGATAATAGAAAAAAGCACTATCAGCTATAGAGAAAAAACGATCATACTTAACAGCAAGGTACATTGCAGATCGTGCAGAGACATCACTTTCTCTATCTTGTTTAAGAATTGTTCTAAATATACCTAATGCATCTATTGGATTATCGCGCCACACAATTTCCCCTTCGCGAAATAGTTGATTTGATGACCCATCCAAATCAGGCATATTATAACGCATACGCAAAAATTCTGCATATTCAGACCTTGGGAATTGATTTAAAAGTGAATCTCTTAACAAGACTGCTAAAGTTGTATCACCTTGTTGATTTGCAATGTAGGAAGAGGTGAATAATGATTTACTATATTGAGATGTTCTTGGTAAACTATCTACTATAATTAAAAAATTAGAAATTGCTTCCTTAGATTGATTAAAGTGGAATGCCTCTAATTCGGCCAAATTATAGTAATGTTTTGCTAAAGATTCATAATTAACGTGAGGATCAATCATATCCGAATTAACATCAAATGTTGAATCTAAATTGGTTGTATCATTATTTATTTTTGTCAATACTTCCTTTCTCAATTCAATTATTGATGATTTAGAATCATTATAAGACTTAATTTGTTTTACACGGAGATTAGCTGTTGGTGTATACTCTGATTTACGAAATTCACGCGTAACCTGACTATATTGTTTTTCTGCATCATCCAAATCCCAATTTTCATTAATTGCAATTTCTCCTAACATATAATATGCCTCAGCAGAAGTTTCAGTTCTTGGATATTCCGTGATAATGGATTCCAGTCTATTCTTTGCTAAAGTATTTTCACCCTTCATTTGATAAAGCTGTACTAATTCTAATTCTAAGCTTCCATGAATTCTTTTAAACCTATCATCAATGAGTATTGTTTTAATTTCGGACATTACTATATCCCAATTACCTAACATACGATGAATTCGAACAATCTGTAATCTTGCTTCTTCGATCCTTTTTTTAGAAGTTGTATATCGTATGAGGTTTGTATTAGCCTGTAAGGCTAAATCATAATCTTCTTTATCAAATGCCAGTAATGCAATACGATAATATATTTGCCCTCTCTGCTCAGTGTCAGTTGTTAGTTCTGCTCCTTTTAATAAATTATGTAAAGCAGATGTGTCCGCGTTTAATTCAAGTTGAATTTCTGCAATTGATAAATATATTTTAGATTGATTATCAGAGATTAAATTATTATCTAAAAGTTCATTTAGATCTTCTAAAGCAGCTTGCGACTTACCTTGTCTCCATTTCACCATGGCTTTCCAAAAGCTACTTTTAAAAGGAAACTCAGTTCCAAACTCATCATCAAACTGTTGAAATGTTGCTTCTGCTAAACGAAACTCTTGTCGATAAAAATGAGATTTTCCAATTAATAGGATAGCATCTTTCCTATAATTTGATTCAGGAAATTCATCAATTACTATCTTTGATTTTTCAATAACCTTTGAATAATCATCAATAGCAGAAACAGGAATTGATTCTCCTGCTTTTTCTAATCGTACCTTTTCTGCTTTCTTGAAATACTGTTCGGCATTATAAAATGTATTGAAATATGCACAGGAAAAGGTGCAAATAAGCATTAAAAACATTAGATGATTCTTATATTTCAAATTAATTCCAACAAAATATAATGGAAAATTCTAATTACTATATGTTAAATACAACCAATTAACTAGTTGAATAAAGAATGTTCTAAGAATAGTTTGTGGTATGCATTTTATAAAGTTATGCTTGATTTATGCTTCCATCTCATTTATTTATGCCCAAGAAGTTGATACAGTAAGCTCGGGCTTTGCAGTATACACAGGATTTTTAGATATAAAAGCAGATAGCCTTGGTGTTCCTCTTTTTATTGATGGGGTTTTTATTGGAGAGACTCCCATAATAGATCCAATTCCTGTTTTACCTGGATTTCATGAAGTTAGTTATTTACCGCCAGAAGAGACAGAACGAGTAAGAGATCATATTATGTTTTCAGATGCAGTAAAACGAATCTATGTACCTCCAGGAGCAGTTAAACAAGTTTTTTTATATTATCAAAACCAATATAGTTATCTAAAAGCAGCGAGAGCTCAAGCTCGTGTGGTTAGATACGTTGGAATTGCATTTATTATTTTTGTAATGGAATTGATATGGCTATCTATCTAAATACACAAATAAGATTATTGTAGCTTAGTATAATATCTGTAAATTTGCATTATGAATGAGCACCATACACCTGATCCAGCATTAAAATTTAGACCAGATTATAAATGGCCAGATGAAGGAACAGAGCGGAACTGTCCACAATGTGAATCAGCAATGCAATTAAATGAAGATAACCCAGCTTATTATGGAAAACCATGGTGGTGTCCTAAATGTCAGTTCCAGTTTTGCGAAGAAGAACTAGATAAATAAATTAATAATTATGCTTTGATGATATCTATATTATCATCAATTATATCATCTACAATCCATCGTACTACCGCAGCATCATCAATAAAACCCAAACTAGGAATACTATCTGGAATATCATCATTTGGGTCAACAAAATATTGTAATGCAAATAGGATTTTTTGTTTCAGTTCTTTACTTTGAATTGGATAAGTAGAAATAAATTGATAAAGCTTTGCAACATCATTAACTAATTGTAATTGTGCATTATCCAAATTTGGAGAACTAATTAACACTTCTAACTTATCCGGAATTAATTTGATAATTGAATTTTCAATATTTACATCAATTGCTTCAATTTCTTTTTTATAACGTTCTTTATCTTTTTGTGTAAGTTGTATTTGATTTGGTGTATCCATAAGCGTATAATTTACATAGTAAATTAAATTAATATTTATTTAAATGAATTTAGATGATAAAATTAAATCACGATTAAATAAGGCAATGGATATTGATTATTTATCAATCAATAATGATACTAATAAACATATTAATCATAAAAATTATGATGGTGGAGCTCATTTTAAACTTGAAATAGTATCTAGCTCCTTTGAAGGATTATCTTTATTGGATCAACATAAACTTGTTTATAATATATTAAATGATATGATAAAGAAAGATATTCATGCGTTAGCGTTAAAAACAATTCCAACCAGCGATTGGAAAAAGGAATAATATGACAGTAAATAATCTCACACCTTTAGAACTAGTAACTCATTTGTTTTCTTGTTTGCAAATTTCAGATAACCAAATTGATTGGGAAGAAAAAGAAGTTTGGGCAGATACGTTAAGTGCTTTGTTTCCAGACCATACGCCAGACAGAGCTCAAGAAATATTACAAAGTGCCTATCAAACTATTCTTCCTATGGATAATTTTGGTCGTAAAAACCATCTTATTGCTATATGTAAAAAATTGAAAGATCACTATAGCAAGGAAGAGCTTCAAAATGAATTAGCACCAAAAATTACCGAATTAATTAATGCAGATGGTATGGTGCTTACCGCTGAAGTCGATTCTGCTACTATCGTTGCAGAGAAATTAGGAATTACAATTGATATTTCTGAAAATTAATTAATAAAAATATTACTGAATATCATGCCAATGCCCATGCTCGGGAGACCACACTTTTCCTGGTGGCGCTTCCCCAGGTGGTTGCTGTTTTAAATTATTATTTTTAGGCAAAGAAGTTGGGGGAATATTTGTATTAATATCATGCCAATGTCCATGCTCAGGTGACCACACTTTTCCTGGTGGTGCTTCCCCAGCTGGTTGCTGATTGCTCGCATTTCCAACTGGTCCACTAGGTAATGGAGACAGATTTGAAGATGTTGATGTACTTGAATCAGATAAAATAAAAAATAAAAGGAAAAATATCGCACCAATCGTAGTAATTATTATCCATTGTTGATTTAATCCTTTTTCTAATTTTCCGTGACAAAGTTTATATTTTTTTCCACTACCACAATCACAAGGTTCATTTCTTCTTATTTTTTTCATGTTTTGCCAATCTAACTTAAAATTATATATAAAGCATCTTTCATTTTATTGCTGATTAAAAATGTCCATTAAATTGATCAGAAGGGTATTTTTTTTCATTTTTTTTCATTTTATTAATTAAAGCCTCACTAATATCAATTTCATTCGTATTACAAAAAGCTAATACATATATAAAAATATCAGCAATTTCATCTAATGCTTCTTCTCTTATTTCACCAGATTTCATAACATTCTTTGCTTGCTCGAGATTTAGCCATTGGAATAGCTCCATTAATTCTGATGCTTCAACCGATAGCGCCATAGCAAGATTCTTTGGACTATGAAATTTTTTCCAATCACGTTCATCAACAAACGAATCTACTATTTTCTTTAAATCTGTAATGGTTGTTTTATTATCTGCCATTTTTCAAACTTTCAAGTATAATGATTAAAATTATATATGTTTTTTAATATTTATGGAACATGTTTTACGCCATTTTTTATAAAATTTTGCAAACTTCCACCATCCCCAGAGTGTATCTTTTTGCATCGCCGCAAATATTTCTCTTTGATATTCAATGGATTGAGAAGGAGTCATGCGATATATTCTCCTTGGTGATCCATGTAAACCTTTTAGTACAAGCCACTGTCGTTTAACATATATTAAGGAATGGCTAGAAGCATTTTTTCCAGATGGATTTAATAAATAGACATGCGTTAAATCTTCTACACCTGCTAATTTTCTTCTCCAATTAACTGATAGTACAGGAGTCTCAAGTGTAACTCGTGTCATTGGTGTAAATAAAACATCTAATATTCTCCATGATTCATTTTCACTAATTTTACCATCCTGGGAATGTCTTACCATGTTTTCAATATTTGCAATTTGTAATGGTACTACAAAATCAACTTTTTCCTTAACTATTCCTTCTTTAAAAACAAAAGCGTCTCCTGTATGATGGATTGGAAAACTCTCTCCAGTTTCATCAATAACTACACCTAAATGATTAAATATCCCATTAAAGTAATTTACTAATTCTGGCGTCTGCAGGATGCTCTCCCATGTTTTAAGTGAAGAAGATCCTTGAGCAATTATGAATTGAAAAAATATTAAGAATAAAAAAATTTTATACATAAGTACAATATTACTATAAGTTTGCTTTTATAACTAAAGTTCCTTCGAAATCATTACCCGAATTTATTTGAGATAATTGCACATGACTAAAACCAGCTTGTCTAAAACATTCAAACCATTCTTTTTTACTTAACAAAGTCATCTTGGTATTTAATCGCTCAGGCCATGAATGAGAAATTAAATTTTCTTTATAAAAATCTACACCAACTATTAATGTTCCTTCTTTCTTTAACCAATAATCATAAATATTTTTTAATAGTTTTGATGGATTTTCAAAATAATATAAAACCTCCATACTATGTACAAAATCAACTTTTTCTTTTGGCTTCCATTGTATCAGGTCTGAACAAACATAATTACCTGAGGGATCTATTTTTTTCGCCTTATTTATCATGTTTTTAGAACCATCAACTCCAATTGAATACGAACATAAATCATGTAAATTTATCTTACGTATAACCCAACCATTACCACAACCAGCATCAATAAAAGAAAATTCCTTATTCGATTTTCCAATAAGCATCTGAATCATAGAATTAACTGCTATCGAATGGTTTTTCTGCATTCCTTCATCTTTACCATTAAGGACCCAGCTATTAAAAACATCTATTGGACTAATCATTATAGTATTGTCTTATTGATATAGAAATTACATTTATTTAACTATTTTAATAAAGATGAAGCTTTTTGGAATATTCTTTTAACAATTTTACTATATGTTAATTCACTTAAATGTAGTCCATCTGATGCTATTAACTCAGGTTCATCTAACCCCAATACTGAAATATCTGTTATATCTTCAAAATAAACGCCCTTTTGTTCGCATATGTTAGATGCAAATTCATTATATTGATTAATCTCAATTGAAACTAAATCTGTGTTCGAATAAAACTGCCCAAAAGGAGTAAAAGAATAATCTGGTATAGAAATTACAATTACTCTATTATAATCATTTTTAGCTAATGAAATTGCTTTATCCAATAAATAAGGAAATTCCTCCTGATACACCGTAAATGGAATATTCTGAAATTGATTGTTTACACCAATGAGTAAAGTAACAATATCAAAATTATTTGATGGATTTATTATAAATATTTGATCTATCAGATTAGTTGTAGTCCATCCAGTTTGAGCAATACTTAATAAGTTAATTTCTTGATCAAAGTAAGTATATAACGTATCGGATAATTGTACTGGAAAAGCACAGGATTCACACACACCTTCACCATATGTATAACTATCTCCCAAAGCTAAATATTTATATATATATGTTTGAGAAGACTCATTATCGTAACAAGCACAAAAAAATAAAACAAAAAAGTACAGTATTAATGATATAGCAGGCTTCATAATTGACATATTACAAAGTTCTATTTTGTCGGGGCGACTGGATTTGAACCAGCGACCACTTGACCCCCAGCCAAGTGCGCTACCGGACTGCGCCACGCCCCGAATTTTACTTACGTAATAATTCCAGCAGCGTTTCTAATTCTTGTTTAATTTTTACTAGTGTTTCTTTTTTTGCTGGTACAACTTTAACAGGTTTTTCTTCATCGATTTTTTTTTCAGTCTTATCATCCTCTCCCATCGAAACAATTTGTGTTCGAGCACCCTCAATGGTAAACTTTTTATTATATAATAAATCCTTAATAAATAAAATCAAATCAACATCACTTTGTCGATATGTTCGATTACCAGCTCGATTTTTAGGAGGTTTTAGCTGTTTAAACTCTGTTTCCCAATATCGCAAAACATAAGCTTTAAGTTCGGTCATCTTACTTACTTCACCTATTGAGTAATATAATTTTTTGATTTGTTTTGGGTCTGAGGTCATATCCTTATATTTAAAGTGTTACTTTATATTAATGCATATATTACTTTAAGTCAAAGGAAATTTGATATTATCACTTTAAGTAATAACCTTCAATAAGGTGATTGAATGAAACGATTATGGAAACGTATCCAGTCTGGTAGGAATCTTGTTATTGATTTAACAGATGGTAAGAAAGCAATCCGAAGATGATTTGTTCCAGGTTGCTGTCCAAATCCGCCCCCATTAACTGTACAAATTCCAGTTTCTTCTAATAATTTCATACAATAATCAAAATCAGTTATACCTTTTGGTAACGAATCAATTCTTGGGAAAAGATACATTGCTCCCGTATTACCAAAACATTCTACACCTTGCATTTGTTTAAAGCTTTCCTTTATTAATGCTGCTTTTGTTTCTAATTCACTTAATATGGCATTTTTTTCTTGTGTATAGGTTTCGTATAGGTTCGAACCTTTTTTTGGTGGTTTAACCATCATATATAAGATAGCTTGCCCAGCTGTATTTGAACATAGACTTACTGATGCTTGTTTAATTAATAATTCTGATAAATTAATATTTGAATCTTTCATAGTAGGCATATTGCGAATTTCCATATACCCTCCTCTATGACCACACTCACCACTGAATCCTTTTGAAATACTGTGTAGGCTAAATAAAGGAATATCTCGTGATCCTACTATACTAGCCATTGATATAAATGACCCGCCATATAGATTTTCTTGATATACTTCATCAGCAATAATTGATAAATTATATTCTTCTGCAAAATTAACTATGCCCTCTATACTATTCTTATTTAGAATTGCCCCTGTAGGATTACCGGGATTAATAATAACAATACATTTAACATTTACTCCATTTATTGAAGCATTTTGATATGCATCTTTAAGAATATCTGGAGTTAATGCCCAATCTTCTTCCTCATTGGGATAATACCCCACTTCTACACCTCCACATCTTTTAACTGTAGCTGAGTATAATGGATATTGAGGTATAGGTATCATTATTCCATCATTTGGTCCCGTGATAAGCAATTCTAATATTCGCCTTGCTGCATCACTAGCTCCATCAGTAAGAAATATTGAATCAGGATCAGAAACAATATCAATCTTATCTCTCATGTTAATAAAATTCGATACTGCTTCTCTAATAAACTTAGGACCTTGACTTTCCGTATATGCACCCATCCCAGTAAGACTTTTTTGAATAAATTCTTCACTATAATCAAGAATATCTGTTGGAATAATTGAAATGCCATTTTCTTCCAATAAATGAGATTTTTTTTTGGCAAATTTAACGAGATTCCGCTCACGTGGAATATTATCAGAGGATTCTAATAACGCAAGAACTTGACGATAAAAAGATATCGGCTTTTGTTTAAGAGCCTGAGGATTACCAATATTGCAAGCATATATTGTACGTCCTGCTCTTTGCATTTCCATTGCTCTACGTGGAATTGGTCCACGAACGGCATACTCCATATCAATCAAATTTTGATTGACTGGAATATTATTAGGCATATTAAGACCCTATTTTAAAAGCGTTTTTTCCGATTGGAAGATCTATTATCACGACGTCCTCCACCACCAAAGCGTCCACCACGACCACCACGTCCACCATCACGGTTGCGCGGTGGTGGCTCAACATATCCTTCAGGTTTCTCCATTAAAGCTTTGCGACTTAAATCTAACCTACCTTGATCATCAACTTTAATAAGCTTTACCCGCATTTTATCACCAGATTTACATACATCTTCTACTTTATCAGTCCTTTTCCAGTCCATTTCAGAAATATGCACTAAACCTTCTTTTCCAGGAACAATTTCAACAAACGCACCAAATGTCATCAATCTGGTAACAACACCATCAAATTCCATACCAACTTCAGGATCAAGCGTAACTGCTTTCACTATCTCTGCTGCTTCATCTAAACGAACCTTATCCACGCCAGAAATTGTAACTAAACCATCATCATCCACATTGACATCACATTCAGTATCAGCAATAATCTTTTTGATTGTCTTACCACCTGGCCCAATAAGACCACCTATTTTTTCCGGATTTATGCTAAATGAAACAATCTTTGGTGCGTAATCAGAGATTTCACTTGGCTCACTTAACGCTTGATTCATTTTATCAAGTATATGTAATCTACCAACCCTTGCCTGCTCAAGAGCTTCTTCCAACAACTCAAACGAAATACCTTCAATTTTAAGATCAAGCTGAATTGCTGAAATCCCATCTTTTGTACCTGCAACTTTAAAATCCATATCACCTAAATGATCTTCTGCACCAAGAATATCGCTTAAAACTGCATGACGATCACCATCAAGAATTAACCCCATTGCTATTCCTGCAACATGCTCCTTTAGAGGACATCCTGAATCCATAAGAGCAATAGACCCACCACACACACTTGCCATTGATGACGATCCATTTGATTCCATAATTTCAGATACAATTCGTATTGTATAAGGAAAATCATCATAAGCAGGCATAACTGGCTTTAAAGATCTCTCTGCTAGATTTCCGTGACCTACCTCACGCCTACTAGTGAATCCAACTCGACCTACTTCACCAACACAATATGGGGGAAAATTATAATGTAGATAATAATTCTTTTTATAATCCTCATCCATACTATCAATTATCTGCTCATCCCTCTTACTACCTAAAGTTGTTACAACAAGTGCCTGTGTTTCGCCCCTAGTAAATAAAACAGAACCATGTGTCCTAGGTAAAAAAGATGGATCTATTGTAATGTCTCTTATATCTGTTGTGCTTCTACCATCACTTCTTACACCAGTATCCAAAACCTTATTCCGAAAAGCTGTTTTAAATTTATCATCGATAATTTTTTTAACTTCTTTTTCATTTTCAGGGAATTTCTCTTCTAAAGATTCTAGAGTATCTTGATGTAATTGAGAGGTAGCAGATTCTCTTTCAGATTTATCTGCAAGCTGAATAATATCATCAATTTTATTACTAATTGATTTATCTATAGCTGCAGTAAGATCATCATTAGCTGCATCATCTGGAATATCTCTTTTCTGAGGGTTTACTTCTTTTACAACATCTTCTTGCAAGGCTATAATTTTCTTTATATCCTCATGAGCAAATTTTAGCGCATTCACAAATACATCTTCTGCAATTAAATCTGCTTCTCCTTCGACCATTACAATAGTATCCTTATTACCAGATACTACTAATTCCATTGAAGATTCCTCCATCTGTAATTTCGTAGGATTCACAACAAAATCTTCATCAACTTTTGCCAATCGAACAGTGGCTATTGGACCCTTCCATGGTATATTTGATACCATCAATGCAGCAGATGCTGCTACTCCAGCAAGAACATCTGAAGGGTTTTCTCCATCAGTAGTTAAAACAGTTATAATTACTTGAGTTTCGTACTTGAAAGACTTTGGAAATAAAGGCCGTATTGGTCTGTCAGTTAAGCGGGAAGTAAGAATCTCTCTTTCAGAAGGTCTAGCTTCACGCTTAAAAAATCCTCCTGGTATTTTTCCTCCAGCATAATGTCTTTCCCTATACTCAACTTGTAACGGGAAAAAATCAATATTTTCACGCATTTCTTTAGCAGCGTTTACTGCCGCGATTATTGTGGTTTCTCCATAGGAAACCATTACAGATCCCGCAGCTTGTTTTGCTACTTGTCCTGTACTTATTTTTAATGTTTTTCCATTAATTTCTATTTCTTTATTTATCATATTATTTACTTATTATCCTCTTATATTCAATTCATTTACCACTTTCTCATATTTTTCCAGATCTTTTCTACGTAAATATTTCATCAGTCTTTTTCGTTGGCCAACAAGCATTACTAAACCTCGACGAGAATGGTTATCTTTTTTATTATTGTTAACATGTTCAGTCAATTGTCTGATTCTACTTGTTAATAAAGCAATCTGAACAGTAGATGAACCAGTATCCGTATTATTTTCTCCAAATTTAGATACAATATTTTCTTTTTCTTCTTTATTTAAAGGCATATTACTCCTTATTCATATTTCTTTTTCAATTCCATACAATATTTCCTGTCCTGATGTAATTGCTGTACCAGTTGATCCGAATCATCAAATTTCTTTTCATCACGGATTCTTTCCAGGAATTCTATATATATCTCACGATTATAAATATCGTCCAAGCTAGATGTAAAAAAATTAATTTCCATAACCAACTCTTTCTCATTAAAGGTTGGACGTGTTCCGAAGTTACACATTCCTACAATAAAATCATCATTAACTCTTCCTCTTGCCAAATATACACCAGTTTTAGGCATTAATTGATTTTTTTCAGTTGCAACAATATTAGCTGTTGGGAATTCTAATTCTTTTCCTCTACCAGATCCATGAACGACTTTTGCATAAAATCCATAAACCCAACCTAATTCAAAAGAGGCTCTTCTTACGAACCCTTTTGATATTAAATCACGTATGTGAGTACTAGACAATACAACTTTGTCATCTGCAACAGCATCTATTATATCAATATTAATATTTCGACGTATTGCATATTGCTTCAAAAATTCTGGTGAACCCTCTCTATTGTGTCCAAAATGATGATCATATCCTATTACAATGCCCGATGGTGAAAAATATTTCATAATAATATCATCCATAAAATTTTCAGCAGTTCTATTAGAAAATTCTTTAGTAAAGGGTATAATAAGAAGCAAATCTATACCTAGTTTTCTTAATAAGTATTTCTTTTGCTTTATAGACATAATCAAAGACAGTTTATTTTCCTTATCAAGAACATGCCTTGGATGCGGATCGAAAGTAATTAATGCTGATTTTCTTCCTTTTGCAATAGCGGTAGTTTTGAGAGTTTTTATAATATCTTGATGGCCTCTATGAAGACCATCAAAAGAACCAATTGTTAATACACAGCCTTCACAATCTTTGACCTGGTCAATTTGATTATATATTTTCATGATATGGTAATTTCATTAATTAATTTTGATTCTTTTATATTATACGGCCCAACGCTTATTCGTTTCAATGCAGATAAAAAACCTACTGTTCCTAGTTTTTTTGCAATATCATATCCTAGAACTCTTACATATGTACCTTTTGAACAAGTGACTTCAAATGTAATTATCGATGATTTCAATTTAATTAATTTAATATCACTAATATTAATTTCTACTGGATCTCGTTTAATAATCTTATTCTGGCGTGCAAGCTTATATAAACGCACTCCATTAACCTTTTTTGCTGAGTACATAGGGGGAGTTTGTTTAGTAACACCTTCAAATAATGATAGAATATTTTCAATAACTTTTTTAGATAATTCTGGCACCGGTTCTCTTAAAACAGTACTTCCATCACAATCATATGTATCAGTTTCAATTCCTAAGGTTAAGTCAGCTATGTAAGTTTTATTTGATAATGAAATATCAGATAGTTTTTTTGTATCCGGCCCGGTTCCTAATATCAATACACCTGTTGCAAAGGGATCAAGAGTACCAGCATGACCAACCTTTTTTTCATTAATAATACCACGAACTTTTTTTACAACATCGAAAGATGTCCAACCTGCGGGTTTATTAATATTTATAATCATTTATCTTTTGAATCAATCTCCTTAAATAACTTATCTATTTTTTTTGTGAATTTATGAGAATCATCAATATAGAATTTTAATTCAGGAGTATATTTTGTATTTAATTGTAAACCAAGATACTTTCGAAATGCTTTTCGCAACTTATTCATTTCATGTTCAATTAATTCAATCTTTATTTTTGGATTAAGGATACTATAAAACACTTTTGCATTACGCAAATCTTTAGATACATCTACAGATGTAAAGGTGATAAATCCAATATGGTTTAAACTGATATGTTTAAGAACTATGTCACCAAGGATTGACTTTATTTGCTGACCAACTCTATCAGTCCGCTTGAACGGGAGTTGTTGTTGCATAATTATAATTCAAGAGTTCTCTTTATTGATTGAATTTCAAAAGTAACAATAATATCGTTTTCTTTAAATTTTCCAGCTCCTTCTATCCCAATTCCACATTCCATACCTTCTTTAATTACTTTAACATCATCTTTAAATCTTTTTAATGAAGTTACCGATCCTTCATGTATTACTTCATCATCGCGTATTAATCTTGCTTTATCTCCCCTATGAATTACGCCTTCTTCTACTCTTGTACCAGCTATAAATCCCTGTTTGGGAATTTTAAACATTTCTAATACTAATGCTCTACCTAAAACTTCCTCTTTTTTCTCAGGCTCCAATAAGCCCTCCAATGTCAACTTTAACTCTTCTTCAACATTATAGATAACACTATAGGACCTAATATCAACACCTTCTTGTCTTGCTTGTAATTTGGCATTGGAATCAACTTGAACATGAAAAGCAATTATTACTGCTCCAGATGCAGATGCAAGTAAAACATCTGATTCTGTAACTAATCCAACAGATTTATGAATTACTTGGATTCCCACTTCATCATTTTTAATTTTTTCTAAAGTTTGACTTAATGCTTCTATAGAACCATCAACATCACCTTTAATTACTAGAGGTAAAGTCTTTATCGAACCCTCTTTAATTTTTGCTGATATTGAATCAAGCGTAGTTGCTTTTATTCTACGTTGATCAATTTCACGTTTCGTACGCTGACGATCAGACGCTAATCTTTTAAGGTCTTTTGCATTATCAACTACAGAGAAGATATCTGCAGCCTGCGGTACTTGATCAAATCCTAATATTTGAACTGCATCAGCAGGGATAGCACCTTTTATTCGATTACCCCGTTCATCCATAATTGCTCTAACACGTCCAGCATAATTATTACATATAAATGGATCACCTACATTTAGTTTTCCTTTTTGAATCAACACTGTAGCAACAGGACCATATCCTTTATCAAGTTTGGAATCAATGACTGTCCCACGTGCAAGTGTATCTTGATTTGCTTTCAGCTCAAGAACTTCTGCTTCGACAAGAATAGATTGAAGAAGATCTTTTACACCCGTACCCTCTTTAGCAGAAATTTCAACACCTTGAACTTTCCCACCCCAATCTTCAAGAAGAACATCATTTTCAGATAATTCTCTTTTTACACGATCGGGATCAATATCCGGTAAATCGATTTTATTAATAGCCACAACTAATGGAACAGATGCCGCTTTTGCATGATTTATCGCTTCAATTGTTTGAGGCATTACACCGTCATTCGCCGCTACAACTAAAACGACAATATCAGTCACCTGCGCACCACGAGCTCGCATTGCTGTAAATGCTTCATGTCCAGGAGTATCTAAGAAGGTAATACTTTTATTTTCTGGTAAATCAACTTGATAAGCACCAGTATGCTGAGTTATTCCTCCAGATTCACCCGCAACAACATTAGCATCTCTAATATAATCTAATAAAGAAGTTTTTCCATGATCAACATGCCCCATAATCGTAACTACTGGAGATCTATGTATCGCGTTTTTAATATCATCATCAGATTCTTCTAGAGAAAATAATTCCTCTGCAACATCTTCAACCGGTTCAGCCTGATAACCGAATGTTTCTGCTAGCATTTCAATCACATCCCAATCTAAACGCTGATTTATTGTAGCTAATTTTCCTAATGAAATACATTCTTTAATAATATCACTAGCATCTACATCCATTAATTTTGCAAGCTCATCAACACTTGAATATTCAGGTATCTTTAAATTTAAAACATCATCCTCATTTAGGACTTCATCTTGATCTTGTTTCCGGTCTTTTTTATAAACTTTCTTTTTTGATTTTTTATCCATAGTAGCCAATGTTTGTTTAACTGCATCTTTTGCTGAACGTGTTGCAGGTTCATCATCTCCGGTTTTTGGAGGAGGCTTTCTATTAACATTACCTATTTGAGATTTAATTTCTGATAAATCAATTTTTCGAAGTTTATGTTGCTTTGCTTTAGGTTTTTTGACCTCTTTTATTTCTTCCTTATTCTCTTTCTTTTTATCTTTTAATTTTTTGCGTTCTTTATCAGCAGCCTGTTCTTTTTGTTTTTTCTCTTCGAATTGTTTTTCTTTTTGCTCAATATTTCGCTGTTCATCTAGACTTAATAAATTGAGTTTCTTATGTGCTTTTTGTTGCTCATCAATTCGGGTTTGGTGTATTTCTCTCCTTACTTGCTCTTTGCGAAACCGGTCTATATCTTGACGTTCTTTACGAAATTCACCTTTTATCATTTCTTGAATATCTTCATCAACAGGCGTCATATGACTGGCAACCTCTACGCTTTTCTTTTTCAAAAATGTTAATATTTCTGTATGAGAAATATTTAAATCTTTTGCAATCTGAAAAATTCTAATATTTTTTGCCACGACTATCCTATCTTATTATCAATTCGATATATTTTAATATTAAACTGATTCACTCTCTGCTACTTCTTCAGTATCTTCACTCTCTGCTACTTCTTCAGTATCTTCACTCTCTGCTACTTCTTCAGTATCTTCACTCTCTGCTACTTCTTCAGTATCTTCACTCTCTGCTACTTCTTCAGTATCTTCACTCTCTGCTACTTCTTCAGTATCTTCACTCTCTGCTACTTCTTCAGTATCTTCACTCTCTGCTACTTCTTCAGTATCTTTTTCAAGTTTTTCATCAAGGTTCTGAATTAATTCTTTAACATCAACTTCTTCTTCTATATCTTTTTCTTTATCTGATTCAATAAATAATTCTATAGCATTATAAATTTTCTCAATCTTATTTGAAGTAATACCTTTAACTTTTGTTAAAGTTTCTTCTTCAGCATCTAGCATATCGGATACTGTAAGAATACTCGAACTTTCTAATAATAAAACGTCCTTTTGAGAAATATCATCTATTTCTGAAAGAAGAGTTGATTGTTGTTTTTGATTACGTTCGTATTCATTTTTGCCATAAGCATCAATGCGATAGTCCGTTATACGACTAGCTAAATTAATATTAATGCCACCTCTACCAATGGCGAATTCTAAATCCTCATCATTAAAAACCGCAACACAATACTTATCATCCTCATCAATATAGAGGTCCAATGGAGTAGCTGGAGATAGAGCTCTTGAAAGAAGAATCTCTGGTTGGTGACTATAATTCACAATATCTATTTTTTCATTATTCAATTCTCTAACAATAGCTTGAATCCTACTACCTCTCATACCAACGCATGCTCCAACAGGGTCTATTCTTCTATCATTAGATTTTACGATTATTTTTGCTCGCTCACCCGGCTGACGTGCAATACCATCAATTTCAATGATCCCATCTTCAATTTCTGGAACCTCCATTTCAAATAATTTATATAAAAAATGATTATCTGCTCTTGAAACAATTATTTCTGGGCCTCTTGGAGTTACTTCGACTGATTTAACAACTGCACGTAATGTATCACCCCTTCGATGCCTTTCAGAAAGAATCTGCTCTCTTCTAGGCATTAACAATTCAGCTTGATCTATATTTATGTATAAATTATCACGTTGAATTTGGCGAACACTTCCAATTACAATTTCACCAACACGTTGAGAATAATCTTCATATATATATCTCTTTTCTACATCATTTAAACGCTGATTAAAAAACTGCTTTGCTGCTGTAACCAATCTACGTCCAAAAATTGCAGGATCAATTACTTCAACAAAAACATCTCCAACTTCAAAACTTTCACCAGGTGCCAACTTTTGAGCATCTTGTAACATGATTTCTAATACTGGATCCATTAAATCATCAACAATTTCTCTTTCAGCGTATATTTCAAGTTCACCCTTATCAAGGTTCACTATCACACTACAATTTGAAGAATCACCACGCTCACGTTCTATTAAGTGCAGAAACAACTGTTCAATAATAGAACCTAGTTCAGAACGCTCTACATTTTTTTCTCTTGCTATCTCAGAGAATACATCAATTAACGCACGATTAATCAATTTTAGCCTCCATATCTAACTAAATTTAACTATCAGTTTTGCATGAACAATTTGAGTTATAGGCACCAATTCATTATCATAACCTTTTCTTTTAATTTCTATACAATCATCTTTTACATCAACAATCTGAGCTTGAAAAGAACAGGTCTTGCCATCCCTAACTATACTTAAACTAATAGATTTATTTATATTTTTTCTAAACTGGTATTCATCCTTTATCGGTGTATCAATTCCAACAGAAGAAACAGATAAAGACATACCTTTAGGATAGGAATTTTCTAAAATTCCAGATTTATGAATATCTTTTGAAACTGAAGTCGTTAGATTTAAATCTACAGGGCTTTCTGCATCTATAACGCAATTTAACATTCTTCTACGATTATCTTCTTTTAGATCTACTAGAAATACACCCTTAGGTAACAATGATTTTATATCTTCTTTTAATATATCCATAACTATCCAATAAATAAAAAGTGGGTGCTTGCACCCACTTTTCATCCAGCGAAGTTATTCTTTATTAGTATGATCTACAAGCGATATTAACTTGCAGATTGGGTATATTTTATTCGTCCAAACAGTTCTTCTGCTCTAGTATGATTAATTGATCTAGGTTCAGAATTATCAAGAACCAGTTGAACAAGTTCTATACTTCTACTGTAATCTCCCGTGGTCAATGCGATATCAGCTAAATCTAGGGAAATAAGATGTTGCTGTTCTTGAAGATCTGCATTTGATAGCGACCTCTCATAATATGAAATTGCCTCATCATAATCTTCATTTTCCATGGCAATTAATGCCATCATTTTGTATTTACTGATGTTAAAATGATTAAGAGCAAATTTAGCATTTCGTATCTCGTTCAAATAACTTGTCGCTCCTAAATAGTCTTCTTCATTAAAATGAAGTCTAGCAAGATAATATTTGGCTAAACTTCCTGATTCATTATTACCATATTCATCAGAAACAAATTCAAATTGTATTCTTGCATTATCAATATCCCCATTAGCCATTGTAATTAATGCCTTTCCTAATAATTCTTTAGAAATAGCTTTATTACCTTGATTATTATTAAGTAAAAAAACGATAGCAAAGATTGCCACTACTGCCCCTAAAAGTATTTTTTGATAAAAAGACTGATTTTTATCTAGATTTTCTTTGGCGTTAGCTAAAAATTCAATATATGGATCTTTCTTTAATTCTTTTTTAATTATTTTTCTTCTTGGTTTTAACATACGATCTCCGAACTATTTATTTTATTTATGTGCCCTTGGTAGGAATCGAACCTACATCTAATCCTTAGGAGGGACCTATTCTATCCATTGAACTACAAGGGCCAGCCATGAAATTAGTTTATGTTTTAAATATTATTCAGCTATTTTCAGGTCCTAACTTCCTTGTCATTAATTCTTTTACTACTTTTAGAGGATTTTTCTTATTAAATAATATATCATATATCGACTGAGATATTGGCATTTCAATATTATACTTGTTCACTAAATCTGGAATTGCCTTACATGTGTTGATACCTTCGGCAACCATTCTCATATTATCTGTAACTTTTTCTAAAGATTCTCCCTTTCCAATCTTTTCTCCAACAAATCGATTTCGACTATGTTTACTTAAAGCGGTGACCAGCAAATCACCAATACCGCTTAGTCCAGAGAACGTAGATTTATTTGCTCCCATTTTTAATCCTAATTTTGTCATTTCATTCATGCCTCTTGTCAAAATTGCTGCTTTACTATTATCTCCATATCCTATCCCATCACATACTCCTGCAGCTATAGCCATTATATTCTTTAATGAACCTCCAATTTCAACTCCTAATATATCATCATTTCTATAAATACGTAAATATTCTGATGACATTAATTCCTGAACACGGGTGGATATATCTTTATCAACACAACCTGCAACCAAAGTAGTTGGAAGCTTCCTTATTACTTCTTCAGCATGACTCGGTCCATATAAGGAAACTATTTGATTTTCATTAACACCGCTCTCAGCATATATAACTTGACTCATTGTCATCAATGTATCATTCTCAATTCCTTTTGCTAAATTCACAATAATAGTATCAGTTGTAAATGCTTTTGAAGCTCGTGAAGTAATATCTCGAATAACATGAGAAGGAACAGCAAGAATAATTATATCTCCAAATGTTATCGCACTATCAAAATTAGCTGTAAATGTTATATTTCTATTAAATTCAAAATCTGTTAGAATTGGATGTTTACGTGTTGATTCCATTTGTGAAGATTTATCTTCATACCGTTGCCAAGCAGTAACCACAATTCCTTTACATGCCAATGTTTGAGCTACGGCACTACCCCATGTTCCACATCCTAAAACTGATACGTTCATTTTTACTTTTATTTCTGTTTGACTACAAAGATATACCTAGATCAATTCTAGGAAGAATACATATTGTTAATTTCTGTTGCCCAATTATCATTAATAATCTTTCTTCTAATTTTTAATGTTGGCGTCAATTCACCATCATCAATAGAAAAATCTCTTGGCAAAATTGTAAATTTCTTTATTTGTTCGGGACTAGAAAATTTCAAATTCATTTCGTCTATTTTTTCCTTAATCTCATTAAAGATTTGCTCACTACCCGTAAAATCTGATAAAGAGCTTCCTTTATCAACTATCATTTCATTTTGCTTTATGGGATCTTTTGGGACGCTATTTGGATCAACGCCAAATTTGTCTCTTAATATTATTCCCATATCAAGAGTTATTAATGCACTGCAAAATTTCCTACCATCTCCAACTAGATAACATTGTGAAACAAGTGGGATCGATTTCATCGTTTCTTCAATAACTAATGGAGCAACATTTTTTCCACTAGAGCTTACATAGATTTCTTTCATTCTTCCCGTTATAAACAAAAATCCATCATCATCAATTTTTCCAACATCACCTGTATGCAACCATCCATCAATTATGGTTTCATCTGTAGCTACTTTATTTTTATAATATCCTTTCATCACATGATCTCCGCGTATTAATACCTCTCCATCTGCAGCTACTTTAATTTCTGTATCTATAACTGCTCTTCCAACGGATCCAATTTTATTATTACCATGATAATTCAATGTAGCGCCAGCAGTATTTTCTGTCATTCCATACCCTTCAAATAATGGAATTCCTAAACGTTGAAACAATTGTAAAATATCAGGATTTATAGGAGCAGCACCTGAAATTGCAAATCGAGTATTACTAAAACCTGCTGCTTCTTTAAGCTTCTTTTTTAATAAACTTGATAGACCAGGAATTTTTAAACCAATTTTTAAGATAGCTTTTGATTCAATAGCTGCAATTAAGTTTGCATATACCTTTTCATATATTCTTGGTACACTGATAAATAAATGCGGTTGCACTTCTTTTGCATAATCTATTGTATTTAGTGGACTATCAACAATTGTCATATGCAATGCCCTTCTAACCCAGTAATGATTATCAACCATTTGGCCAAATACATGAGCAAGCGGCAGCCATGAAACATATTTTTCTCCCTGGTTAAATGCCATGACTTTTAAAACCGAATCCAACTGAAACTTAAAATTATTATGCGTTAACTCTACTCCCTTTGGGTTACCAGTAGTTCCAGATGTATATATCAATGAGCAAGAGTCATTTAGCTCAATTTTATCTTTCAAATCTAAGACTTCCGAATCAGAAACATCTTTACCTTTAGCAATAAATTTTTCCCAAGTAATTACCTTCTCATGATCAAATTTTCCCACACCATCCATCACTACTATTAATTCAACTGAATCTAATTTTTCAATTATAGAATGTAGTCGATGAATAGGCATTTTCTCTTTTTCCCCATTATCATTTGGGTTATTTCCTACAAATACAATTTTTGATTCTGAATTACCTACAACCCATTCAACTTCTGCTGGTGATGAGGTATGATAAACTGCTACTGCTACTCCATTTACCATTTGTAACGCACTATAGCAACCAAACCATTCTTTTCTATTATAACTATAAATGGCACATTTGTCTTCTTGCTTAATACCATATGAGATTAATGATTTCGATATGGTCATAACAAATTCATAATAATCCGACCATGTATCCGTATTTGTCTCACCATTACTATCTTTAAATGATAGCGCTGGTTCATTGGCGTATTGCTCATTGTTTTGTAATAGATAATGAGATGTGGTTTTCATAGCTAAATATCCTATTGATTATTTCTAAAATTTAACGAATGACTTAATGTTTATCTAATTAAATAATTTTATCAATTTTTTTCAAATTATTACTAGAAACAAAAAACCCCACTGATGTGGGGTTTTATGCTTAAAAGAAAAATGAGATTATTTTAGAAAAATCATTTTTTTGGATTGGCTAAAATTACTTGTTTGTACCATGTATACATACATTCCAGCAGATACCGGTTCCCCAATATCATTAGTGGCATCCCAGCGTACAGAATGATATCCTGCAGCTTGATTGCTACTTACAAGTGTTTTAACTGAACGACCCATAAGATCATATATACTTATGGTAACCATGTCATTCTGTGGCAGGTTATAACTAATCTTCGTTGATGGATTAAATGGATTAGGGTAGTTCTGATTTAAACTGAACATTTTGGGTGTTGCAGCATCATATTCAGATACAGAAAGTGCAGTACTTGTAGCCGGTAATTCTACTGTATAGCCACTAGGTGTAGCTAGTATTAAAGTAAAAGCAGAGTCCGTGGATGTTGGTGCTAAAAATCCTGAAGCATATACAACTCCTGATCCACCACCTAGCGTAGCAAGCGGCGCTGAAAAGGACGCTACAGGTGTTGTTGTTCCGTGTGCTGTAACATCAATCGTGTAATCAGCAGCTGGCACCTGAAGATACCCTGCGTAGCTACCATAGCTGAGGTTCTCAACTAATAATGAACCATTTGCATAAATGTCTACTGCGGGCGCATCGGTTACTCCATGTAGCACTTTCAATGCGAAACTTTGACTATTTTCTGCTGCAGTATCTAAACTAGAAGCTTTTAAGTCAAATGGTGTATCTGCATTATTAAGTATGCCTGATGCAGTAACCACATAGGATCCATTTTCCATTAAAGTGAATGGAAACTCTGCGATTACAGCGTCACCTGTTGGTGCAATACCTACAGTCGTACTAACTGGCAGGTCAACTAAGCCAGTGCAAGCTCTGTAGCTTACCCCTTCTAAAGCAAGCGCATCATCTACATATATATCCACAACTGGATACGGAGAATTATGTATTATTTGCACTTGGGCTGTTTGCGCGATTAAAAAAGACGAAAACATTAATAACATTAGTTTTTTCATTTATTTTTCCTTTTATTTTACTATTTATTACTATAAAACGCTTATAACGCTCATATTTCGTGGAAAACTTATTTAATATAATTGTTGATACCAAGCACTATTTACTTAAAAATATTTTTTTTTGATTACAGTAAATGTATTTCTTATGATTTGGACAGAACTTGCTGTTTGATTATTGGGGATACTGTGTGCAGATAATTAAATTTATATTCATCATTCAACATAAAAATCCATTAATATTGAATTTGATGTGTAAAAAAAGTGAGATTATTTTAGAAAAATCATTTTTTTAGTTTGAATATTATCCCCAGCATGTATTTGATATAGGTAGATACCGGTACTCACTGGATGCCCAAAATCATTAGTAGCTTTCCATACTATTGATCTCTGTCCAACATCCTGCGATTGATTTATAAGAGTTTTTATCTTCCTTCCCATCATATCATAGATGGTAATATTTACCAATGAACTTTGTAGAAGATTATACCGAATTGTTGTAGTTGGATTAAACGGATTAGGATAATTTGGATATAACATAAATGTTTTCAATAGGCTCTCGGTATCATTATAGCTAGCTAGAATGTTTTCATGAAATGCAGACTGCACAAATCGGTAAAGATATAAATGTCCAAAACCTACATACCAAATATCTTTCCTGTTACTTATATGTTCTAAATGAACCCAAGTAAAATCTTCATCCCACTCCAGAATATTTGGATGAGTAACTAAATGATAGACTCCATTTGAATCGACAACATTATCAAAAGCAGTATTCAGCTCATTAATATTGGTTGAACCCCAATAATCTGAACTCCCTACTTCTATTGTAGCCCCAACAGGATCAAACTTATATAAATCATTATTCCAATTTGAAAAATAATTTTCATTATAATAGAATAATCTAGATACAAGATATTTAGCATTACTGGTTGCACTATCAATAGCTGCATCATAGTCACCAAAAGGTGCTACCCATGCATAGACATACTCATTTATACCTGAACGATTATGATTTAAAAGATTTAAATTATTTATTATATCTTGCTTGCTACCTGCCACCTCACCTTCTAAATCATTATAGGGAGCATAAGGGTGAGTTCTTGAGTGCGCTACTACTTCAATTAATCCATCATCAAGCTGAGCTTGAATATCATCCCATGTGTTTTGATTCGATATCCAACCAGTAATTATTGCAACAGAATACCATAAATTATAACTACGAAAATTTTGACAAGCCTGTATGAATTTTGCATTACTGTAATCAGCCCAATCATCTGCAGTTACGGTCACAACCGCTTCTCTATTATCATAATACTCACTCATACGCATGTAAGATGCGTTAATATTTTCATTAGTGCTATTTACTATTCTAATAAAAATACTATCTGAAATAATTGAAAATCCTACTGATATATACGCTATATTTTCATTATAATCAAATCGCACTGCCTCAATTCCATTAAAAAAATCATCATCAGTTTTTTCATCAATTAAATTCCAATCTTGCGCGCTTCTATATTTTCGATAGGCATTTAAATTTTCTAAACCTTGAGGTATGTCAAACTCGTATGTAATTGGATATGATAAGCCATAATCAATATGAATTTGAGAATCGACTGATACTATTACCTCATTTTGTGCATCTATATTAATAGTTAGAATAGATGTATTCTCTTGACTAATTAAGAAACTATTAATAATTAAAAGTGATAGGAAAATCTTCATAAAATCAATATTAAAAAGTAGAAATTCAAAACTTAAACGAAATTATAAAACTGAATTGGCGTTTTACGGTTGAACAATCCAGTCAGCGTTGTACACATCAACAAATGCTGGTGCAATTCTTTCTGATCGCCTATCTTTAGCTAAAGTAAAATAAAAGCCAATATATCCAGAATCAGGACTATTTTTTCTACCATTATTTTGAGTTTTTCCTTTGCGTTTTCCTATTGATACCATTTCGAATTTTGTAAACTTATTCAACTCAACATTATATGAGGCATAACCAAGTAAATTTGTACTCATACCGTGATCAAGTTCGTAGCTAGGCGTCCAATCATTTTCACCAAGCAACCAAGGTCCTTTTGAAACAGCCATAGAGTTTCCAGTAATTTTAATTTCGATCAAACTGTTACGAATATCTTGTATTTCTATTTCAATTTTTGATTCTTTAATCTCTTGAGGTGCAAATGGAAGAGTTTGACCACGAGTATTATCTACCAGATGAAAACAGAAAAGGCGATTTAGCAATATTTCAGGAAGATTGTATATATCTCCTATATTAGGATTTTCTGGTAACCAAAGACGTGTTTCCTGATTATCAAACCATACATAATCTCTATTCCATCGTTCACTTCTCTCTGATTGTATAGGAGGATCTGTAAATAAATCAATTTTTGATAAGTTAAGAACCATTCCATTTTCTGGATAACTATTTTCCCATCGATGTCTTGCTTCAGGGATTGAATTACTAGGAATATTTCGATCAGAAACCGGAAGCGAATTCCACATTTCTAATCCATCCTCAATCATTTTTAGTACATCGTCAGGATTAAGAGAATTAATAGAATTCAACAATATACCATTAGGACTGCAAACATAGATACCCTGCCTAGTACCTCCAACTCTTTGATAATGACCTTCATTTGCCATTTCCTGAAAAACAAAAGCATCTTCATCTTGGACTCTCTGCAGCCTCCATACTTCATCAGTTGTTGGAATAAAGTTTTTTGCAATTTCAATAAGTCTAGGATCTGACCAAACGAGCCTCCGGCCCGCAACACCGTTATTTCAAGTACAGCCTAGTGGATGTCCATTCATTGCCCAAAGCAGCATAGGTTTTTGTTTTTCAATCGATTCAACTAAACCTTTTTGGAATGATGTACGCCATGGAATGAGTGTCCATGCTAAATCTTTTTCAGTTGGCTCAATAAAATCACGCCATTTCTGATAAGTTTTTTCTGTTAGACTGAAGGGTTGTTCAATATCTTTATTACAACTAATTATAATGAGAAACGCGAATAATAATTTTATCATGCTATAGTAATATTACACTTTATAAATACAAAATGTCTAGAAACAAAAAACCCCACAAATGTGGGGCTTTTATAATATGATCTTTAATTAGTTATTAGGAACTACCAAAAAAACGTCCCAAGAATGAACCGCTTTTCTTTTCTTCCGCTTTTTTATCACTCACATCATAATCAGTAGCCGCATTAATTGCTTCCGCAAGTGCCTTGCTGTCTATTTTATTTTGATCGTAAGTGACTGTTGCGGTATTTTGATCAAAATTTACATCGCAGGTTTTTACACCATCAATTTTTTTGATTGCTTCGGTAAATTTCACTGGACAACTTTGCGCACACTGCATCCCTTTTACCTTATATTTAGCAATATTATCTTCAGCGAATAAAAATCCAAAAAACATAAATATTATTAATGTTTGTTTCATTTATTTTCCTCTTAATTTTATAATTTTTGTTTAAAGCATTTCAAAATTAGTATCATATGTACTAAATCCAAAGCACTACATTATTTAAATATTATTTTAGAAATGATGTAAATATTTAATATTTTAGATTAAGTATTCTATTAAATAATAAATATTCCATTCATAAATAAATTAAGGCATCAGATTATCCATGAAAAATAAAACAACGGTTAAAATAGGGGTTTATATTGGAATTCTATCCATGATATGGCAATGTGATGATAACAATGTAGGAAGCACTAATAATTGCGGTATAGAAACAACATTTATCCAAGAGTTGGATAATATTGATAGTTTAGGTAATGCTTCAAGCAGTGATCTAAAATTAATGGATGATTGTAGTTATGTTGCAGTTGGACATAGATCTAGTAGGCCCTGGATTACAAAATTTAATGAACTTGGAAACGAAGTCTGGAGTACAACTTTTGATGAAATTCCTATTCCTCAAGGGAATTATGGTTCGGGTCTCATCTATGCCACAGCAGTTGATAAAACTAATGATGGTGGTTATGTGATCTCCTGTGCTACCACAGTTAATCATCCAAGCTATAATGCCACAGGACGCATAATAAAGGTTGACTCTCTAGGTACAACAGAATGGATCAGAAAATTTCCAGGAAACCGAGCTCATCATGGAAGAGATATCATACAAACCATGGAAGGAGATTATATAGTCGTTGGAGGCTGGTTCACTACTTCTGCGGTCACTAATGAGAAATCTGCATTCATGGCGAGATACGATGTATATGGTAATTTGATATGGATAGAACGTTATGGTGGAGAATGTGATGAGGATGAATTTTATTCCGTGATACAAAAATCAGATGGTGGTTTCATAGCAGTAGGAAAATTTGAGCATGAGAGTTCTGAATACAATTGCGACTTTTATGGTTACACTGATCTTTGGTTTATCAGTACAGATAGCGAAGGTCAAGTGCTTGAGGAAAGTAAGACTGGAGAATCGTACTGGGAATCTGCATATGATATTATCGATCTTCAAGATGGGACATACGGCCTAGCTGGCAAGAAAAGACATCAGCGTCAAAAACCAATAAATGCTTGGTATATTAGGATGGATGGCTATGGTAATGTTTTATCAGAGTGGAATGAACCAGATTATGTCAATAATTCAGGACGTGGAGATGCTTTATATAGTCTTATTCTTATGCCTGATAGACAAACCATTGTAGCAATGGGTTCAAAGTATGAGGGAAATAGTTCTAATAGCAGTCAATATCTCTGGGCTTTTAACACCAATTCGAGCGATGAAATTTGGAATAATAATTATAATGAGTTTGGTAGAGGATTTGCTCTTGGTTTATCCAATGCTCATGATGGAGGAATTATATTTTTTGGAAAAAAAGATAATAATCGATTGAAAATCATGAAAACAGATGAAAATGGAATTGTTATTTTTTAACAACCCTATAGCCTACTATTTAAGATTTTAGTTTAGCTATCCCCTATATATTGGTAGAAATCGCCTGATTATTTCAACAGCACCATTTTCTTAGTATGTATATATTCACCAGTCTGTATCTGATATAGATATATGCCAGCGCTCACTGGTTTACCGTAATCATTGGTGGCATCCCATATTACTGATGCGTAACCAGCGTTTTGAGTTTGATTTACTAAGGTTTTCACCTGTCTACCCAGCATATCATAGATAATTATGCTAACCAGACCGTTTTTTGGTATGGTGTATCGCAGTTTAGTAACTGGGTTGAATGGATTGGGATAGTTAAATATACCGCCGATACTATATTCATTTTTTGTTTGGACTGAAACATTCGCATCATCAAAAACTGATACTGCATCCAGCAACTGTCCGTCAAAATCAAATAGGGCCTGATTTTCCCATGGGCTTCCAAATTGGCTTGTCGAAATCCAATCAGGTGCCCAATAACAGATACCATACCCAAAATCATTGTCATGTACGAGTGAAATTAAGTCATAAAGAAATGAAAGCTGACCCTCCTCGCTTGCTTCGTAACCATCAAGCAACTGAGTTTCTAAACCTAAAATATTATTTGAGTTATCATTCCAAGAAAGAGTAAAAGGATATGCGGTTTCAACTATTAATACAGGCTTTCCAAATTGAGTCGCAAGCATATTAATATTTTGGTTTAAATCAGCAAATGTACCATGCCACATAGGGTAGTATGATATTGCTAAAATATCAATAGGGATATTTTCCTCTAATAGATTACTAAAGAACCAATTACCTCCACTACTAACATGTGAAATAATTTTTAAAGAATCTTCAAAATCCAGTGCTGTATTTACACCTTCGATGGCATGCATGAATAAATCTCTTAGCTTATTCCATTGAATATCATTATTTGATTCACCACACACATATCCATCTGGCCATAAAAACCCGCAGTCTGTTTCATTACCAATTTGCACATATTTTGGCAATGTATTTTGATTCTTCAATTTAGTAATAACATACCTGCTATATTGCTCAATGCTATCGCATAAAGTTTCAAAATTTAAATTTTCCCATGCTGCAGGTTTATTTTGATTTGATGGATCTGCCCAAGTATCTGAATAATGAAAATCTAATAATAAATCCAACTCAGCATTTTTTACTCGCTCAGCTATTTCAAGGACACTTTCTAAATCGTTATAGTTTTGTAGTGGATTGTGCCAAATTTTAAGCCTGACAGTATTAATGCCTTTACTATTAAATTCTTGAATTGGGTCAATTTGATTCCCATTTTCATAAAATAAGCCCCCGTTATCCTCCACCTGTTTTAACATAGATAGATCAACACCTTTCATAAATTCATTGCTTTGAGTGAATAATAAAGAATTAATAAATCCAATTAAAAGAATTCTATTCATTCCTAAATCTACCCATCATCCCACAAACAAAAAACCCCACGAATGTGGGGCTTGATGTAATTATAAAATTATTAATCCAACCAGCGGATTATTAAACGATTCATAATAGCTACTATCAAACCATTAATGTCTATAAACAAAACAGCCCCCTAATAATTAGAGGGCTGTAGAGGTTTTTCCTGGAGAGGTATATAAAATTAAATTCTCTCTCCTGTGTATGGAGTAATGAGATTATTGAGGGATTACTTGTGTCGCACAAGGCCCTTTGTCGCTTGTCCCTTCACTATAATCAACAGATTGTCCTTCACTTAAGGTTTTAAACCCATCCATTTTTATCTCACTCATATGAACAAATAAGTCTTTTTCACCATCATTTGGGGTGATAAATCCATAGCCTTTAGAGGCATTGAACCACTTAACTGTTCCTGATTTTTTTTCACTCATTATTGTTCCTTAACTTATTTTATTTAACTTTATTATTTATCCTTTACTTAAAGAAAACAACCATAAAAAGGCAGGCTGTAAAATGTAAATTAAAGCACTTAAGAATGCCTATATAATATACTTTTTCTATAAATAAGGCGATGAATATAGTATAATTTATATTATATCTGAAAAAAACTTTATTATTCAGACATCAGAGTATCAAAACTATTGCGATATGCCTAAAAGCTATGGTAGGGGAACCGGAGATGGGATTTAGTATTCTTCAGTACCACCAGTCCTAAATATCTATAAACAAATATCTTTATACTTAAAGTAATACTTTAATATTAAGTTTTGTTAATAATATTAATTTTCTCCTCAACAAAGTATAAATATTGTGTATATTCTTCCATGCCGGGGTGGCGGAATTGGTAGACGCGTCGGTCTCAAACACCGATGGGGGCAACCTCGTGCCGGTTCGATTCCGGCCCTCGGCACAAGTCCTACCAAAAAAAATTAACTTGCAAATAGAATATTAAACTTTTACTTTAAGCTAAGAAGGTGCTGGTTTGGTACCTTTGGTATGTGGAAGGGGTAGATCTTCATTCGGTTCCGAGGTCCTTATGAAATCTACCCCACTTTTTTCCTATATTTGTTTTCTATAATATCTATTTTTCCAAATATAATCTTTATCTACTATATTACTTTAATCAGCTATTTAAATAGTTCAATAATAGGTTTAAGTGATAATTAGGATTATTAACTTGATCTTCTATTTTTATAATGTTATAAAAAAAAGGCTGATGATTTTTTAATCATCAGCCTTCGTTATACTTTAATTAAATATAAATTATTAGTTCTTCTTCTTTTTCTTTCCCTCTTCTTCTTCAGGTATACCAAAAACTTTATCATTTAAAGCTTTTATTTCGCTCTGCATAGCAGTTATTGTTTGCTTAATGTCTGAACGTTCATTCTTCGTACGTCTTCTTTCTCTATTAAAAGTATCCGTTAAATCTTGAATATCCGCTTCTACATTATCGAATTTTTTGGATACAGTACGATCAAGTTCATCAAGATTATACTGCACTAACTGTATTGCATTTCCTAGTGAATCAGTTACATACTCTATGTATTCTGTATTAGCTATAATATCTTGTTGCGCTTTTTGAAGATGCTTACCTCTACCAATAAACTGTAAATTTAATTTTCTTAAATCTTCTCGAAACTCATTATGAACTACATCAACATGCTTAGAATCATTCTCATTTAACTCATCCATACGACTTATCATGTTTGTTGCCATATATTGAAAATACCCGGCAACGGCTATCAAAATAATCAATACTCCAAAAATAATCTTATCCTTAACGCTCATTTTACTGGTTCCACTCCTTAAATTTTACCCTAATTTTTCTAATTTCTTTTCCCATTCACTCATTTCTCGTGAATCATCCGCACCAGCTGATGACTGAGGAGAGTCAGAACTTGTTTCAACTGCGCTATCATCACCAGATGAAGGTGCGCTTTCTCCAGCAATTAAATTGGAAAGGATTTCTTTTTTATTTGCTGCATTCTCCAACATCTGCTCCATAACTTCACCAACTTCATCCTTAAAATCAGTAATAGTATATTCTAGCCTAGTAACTAATTCATCTAGAATAACTTTACCGTAACTGTCGCCAACTCCATCAAGGAATTCATTTAATTTTGCTGATAACATTGCAGCAATTTGATCTTTAGTATTTATTTCTGTAGACATATATAACGCTCCAAATTACCGATACTTAAATAAAATAAGAAATTTAATTTCATGAAGACATAAGCTCGAGTCAAATATTATTTTTCAATTACGCATTATTTTTTAATGTTATATCCGATACTTCTACTAACCCGTTCATTGAGAACTCATCAATTATAGGATAAAATATTGAACGTTGCAAACTATAAGGTAATTTATCAGATATTTGATTTTGTATTAAATCTTTTCCTCCAATAGATGCTTCCGAATCACGTTTAAATATTTGCCTTTGTGCTACGATAACAACTTCTACTCTATCTTCTACAATAACTGCAATACGATAACTATATTTACGAATATCCTTTTCAACCGGTTGCGGCTTAGTCAAAAACAGATAACCTTCAGGAGCAGATAAATCAATTTTATATCCTAAATCAAGCAAGGAATCCTTTGCAACAACCAATGCTTCTTTTTGAGTGTATTCATAATCAAAATAACGAATCATCCTTGGGCGTTCTGGACAAAAGGAAAATTGAAGAGCTAATACTACTGAAAGAAAGGTTCGTATCATTAATAGAAGAAATATTAATAAATATCAAAAATAGATGGAGGTGGTTCTTCTACAGTGACTTCTTCTGATATGATCATGTAATCTGGATTATAGTAAACCAATTTTAAAGTTGACATATCATCACCAAAAATATTCAGATCGTCATTCCTTGGGACTTGAACAATGCTATTAAGTAACAAACTAATTTTTACAGGAGAAACATTCCATGATGAAAAGTGAAAAGCCCTTTCAAAGCCAACATTGATTTCATCATGCAGACCCATCGCTCCAGCTTCAATTCTATCAGTTGTTTCGGGCCATCCATAAACCTCTGAAACACTTTTCTCAATTTTTGCAAATAACTCTAAATGAGATTGGAAGTCATTTGGGTTAAGTGTATATCTTACTTCAACCTTCCAAAAACCACTATCTGAGAAAGCGTATTCAATAAACACTCTTTCATTTCCTAGATTTCCAGACATAACAACGGCTGCACTATCTTTCACAAACTGACCTTGATCCATATATGCTAGAGATGGCATTTGAGATCCTTTTGGCACTCCCCACATAAAACCCTTATATCCATAATCTAAATCCATTGGTGGGCCAAGAGTATCCACAACCACAGAAAGTGAGTCATTAGAAAGTGATAATGAATCAGACAGATCCAAAAGATTTGCCTGCGAAGTATCTACATCCTGTGCAAATACAATAGAAATATATAATATAAAAAATATAACACGATTCATATGGAATCCGAGATAAAGCCTATTACAGAGTATGGTATTACACCCACAATATACCCTAAAATACGCACCAATCTAAGATGTAGGCAAGGCCAAATATATTAATTCAATACAGTCCCAATTCGGTCAAATCGGGGAAATTTACTCTTAAAGTCTAGTGACATATAAACAAATAAAGCTTCACCTAAAAGATATTTTCTAGGTACAAATCCCCAAAATCTTGAGTCGTAGCTATCATCACGATTATCGCCCATAGCCCAAAAATAATCCTGTTTAACAGTGTAGCTAGAAATATTATTGATGGATTGATCATCAATAAACAACTCCCCGCTTGGTAAATTTTGCATCCAAGGATTAATTTTATCCCCAATTGGATAATAATCATCAAGAAATGAGTGGTTCTTTTTTCTTCTAAGTAGATTCTCAGGATCAGTCATTGTAAAAAAGTATTCTTTTGAACCATTTACTATTTTTACTTCATGACCATCTAGAACCATTAAATGTAATAATAATTGAGCATTGGTTGGATTAACCGTTATTAAATCTCCTTTTTTTGGAATCCGTATTGGTTTAAAATGATCTTTATTACCCTTATTGCCTAAAAATATCATCGGGTTTGACCAGTTTTCTGAGTTCATCCTACTTTGGAATTTGCCATTCTCTGGCTTAATATATTCTTGATCATTTATATAGATTCTTCTTGATCGAATCTCTAAAGTATCACCTGGTAAAGCGACACAACGTTTTACATATTTTTGATGTGTATCTCTTGGGTATTTAAAAATTATTATATCACCCTGTTCCGCTTCACGAAATTTAGGAAATACAATATAGGGTATATCAAAACCTACATCGGTATAAGGAATTCCAACCCAATCTGGCGTACGCATTCCATATACAAATCTACTACCAATAAGAAAATCTCCAGTCATAATAGTGTTTTCCATACTACCAGTTGGTACAATATATGCTTCGACTAAAGTAGCCTTCAATAAGAAGGCTATAATCACTAAAATTGAAAGAGATCGAAATTCTTTATATATTTTTGATTGTTTCATCTATTTTGAATTTATACCAGATCCTAATTGGATAAAAAAGGTATCTATAAAATACTCGATACTGGTTTAAATGTTTTTCGGTGTATTTCACATGGTTTATATCGTTGTAACAATTCTATATGTTCTTTAGTTCCATAACCTTTATGTTTCTTAAATACATACAATGGATACTCCGTATCGTAATCGATCATGATAGTATCTCTAGTAACCTTTGCTATAATTGAAGCAGCTTTAATAACATCTATTTTTTCATCACCTTTTATTATGCCACGATTTGGTATAATCTGAGTTTTTAATGGAAATCCATCAATTAATGCTTCATCTGGGAAAGGTTTTAATTTCCCCAAGGCCATTTTCATTGCCTTAAAGGTTGATTCAAGAATATTAATTTTATCTATTTCATAGTGCGATACTATACCTACCCCAATGGAAATTGCTTGATTAGTTATTTTTGCAAATAATTTTTCTCTTTTTAATGGAGATACTTTCTTGGAATCATTTAAGCCAACAAGATCATATTCATCTGGTAAAATTACAGCAGCAGCAACAACTGGACCAGCTAACGCCCCTCTACCTGCCTCATCTACTCCTGCAATTAATTTCATTGTAATATTAATTTACCTTTTTATTTAATCTAATTGCCAGTTGAACATCGTTCACGTAAAATCCATCTTATATTATATTTAAACTTAATAGAATTGATTACACCAAGATGAATAATATTTCTTCAACCTTAACAAACTGGACTGAAATTTTTAGCGGATGGATCGCTATGCCTTTAACCATAACTCTTATTGGTACAGGATTATTTGTAACGCTTTCATTGGGGTTTATACAAATAAAAAGATTGAAACACAGTTTTCAAGTTGTTTTAGGAAAATATGATAATCCAGAGGATGAAGGTGATGTTACGCATTTTCAAGCGCTATCTGCAGCTCTATCAGCAACTATTGGTATCGGTAATATTGCAGGAGTTGCCATAGCAATTCGCCTTGGTGGTCCAGGTGCTCTTTTCTGGATGTGGGTTACTGCATTATTAGGTATGGCTTTAAAATACGCAGAATGCACCCTTTCTCATCGATACAGAGTTATCAATGAAGATGGTTCTGCTTCTGGTGGTCCTATGTATTACATTGAAAAAGGGCTTGGGCCAAAATGGAAACCCCTCGCTGTCTTTTTTGCTACATGTGCTGTTATTTGTTCATTTTGTACAGGTAATATGAATCAAGCCAATACGATTGCACAAACATTTGCATCTTATAATGTTCCTATATGGTTTTCAGGTTTGTTTATCGCCCTTTTCGTTGGTCTAGTAATAATTGGTGGAATAAAACGTATTGCAGCTGTAGCAAGTAAATTAGTTCCTACTATGGCTATTCTTTATGTTCTTGGTGCTCTAGTAATATTAATTAACCATGCAAATTATATTTTGCCCAGTTTTATAAGTATTTTTAAGGAAGCGTTTTCGCTTGAAGCTGGCTGGGGAGGACTTTTAACTGTAATTATGTGGGGAGTTCGAAGAGGTTTGTATTCTAATGAAGCAGGACAAGGATCAGCTCCAATTGCACATGCAGCAGCTAAAACAAAAGAATCAGCACGAGAAGGTGCGGTTGCATTAATGGGGCCATTTATTGATACAATCATTGTATGTACAATGACAGGACTCGCAATTTTATCTACTAATGTTCTAAATACTACTGAATTTACAGGTGCGCTTTTGACTAGGGAAGCATTCCGAAGCGGATTTTCCTTTGCGCCAGATATAGGAAGTTTTATTGTAAATATAGCTGTCCTTCTTTTCGCATATACAACAATGGTAGCTTGGAGTTATTATGGTGATCGATCAATTGAATATTTAGCTGGGCCTAAAGCTATCAAACCATATCGATGGGTATATGTCTTCTTCAATTTTTTGGGTGCAGTATTGCCTCTAACATTTGTATGGAATTTTGGAGATATTGCTCTAAGCTTGATGACTATACCTAATTTAATTGGAGTAATATTATTAACTGGAACTCTTAAAAAGATTACAGCAGATTATTTTAATAGATCTCATATACCGTATAATTCATAAATACACCCTAATTTAAATTATAAGTAGAAATTAATATTTTGGAAGAAACTAGGTTAATGTTATCTGTGGCAAAATCTGCAGCTAGAGATGCGTCAGAACTAATATTACATGCCAATGAAATTGATCGAGAAGCAACAAATAAATCCACTATAACAGACCTTGTTACCCAAACAGATAAGAATGCTGAAAAAGTAATCAAAGATGATATATTAGCAAAATTTCCAGATCATACTATTCTTGCAGAAGAATCTGGTAAAACATCATCAAATTCAGATTATTTATGGGTTATTGATCCATTAGATGGTACTACAAATTTTGTTCACGGACTTTCTCCATATTGTGTTTCAATTGCATTATTTAAAAATGATAAGCCATTATTATCCGTAATATCAGAATTACCTAGTGAAAATTTGTTCTGGGCAGTTAAAGGAAATGGTGCATTCTGTAATGGAGAAAATATCTCAGTTTCTTCAAGAAAACTAATGAGTGACTCATTATTAATTACAGGATTTCCCTACGAACATGATTCCAAATGGGAAACAAATATGAAATTATTTAAAAATCTTACAAAAATAAGTCATGGGGTTAGGAGGCTTGGTTCAGCAGCAGCTGATTTATGTTATGTAGCCTGTGGTAAAGCTGATGCCTTTTGGGAAATCGGTCTTCATCCTTGGGATAGTGCTGCTGGTATATTACTAGTTGAAGAAGCTGGAGGTAAAATCACTAGAATGGATGGGAAACCATACGATATTTTTGAAGAACAAATATTAGCATCTAATAGTTTAATCCATGATGAAATGCTTGAAAATTTCAGATCTGAAATTTTATCTTAAAAAATAATTATTGTTAATTACTTTTGACGAGAAAAAATATGAAAATTACTATATTAACTTTTTTAATTATTTCTATGTTTACTATTTTGTTTTCTAAAAATTATTCAAATGAATATTTTGATAAAAGTAAGGAACACCATACACCTCATGGTTTTACAAACCCTTTTCTTTCAGATGGGCTACAAAATAAAAATTTTTATGATTTGATTAAAATGATGCGTGAAAAAAGACCTGATAAACCTAAGAAAATTAAGGTTGAAGAAATTTCATCAAGTGAAATCGAAGACTTGATTAAAAAGGGAGAAAATTTTTATTTATGGATAGGACATTCAACTGCTTTTCTACACATAAATGGTAAAAATATTCTTACAGATCCAATTTTTTCCGACAGATGCTCACCTTCGCAGTTATTCGGTCCAAAGCGCTATTCTGAACCTTCTATTTCTATAAATTCATTACCTAAAATTGATCTTATAGTAATTAGCCATAATCACTATGATCATCTTGATTATCATACAGTGAAGTTGATTGGTGATTCAACTTTTTGGTTTGTGCCTTTAGGATTAAAAAAGTGGTTTAATGATAACGGTGTTAAGAATGTAATCGAAATGGACTGGTTTGAATCATATGACTATGGTGGTATAAAAGTAGATTGCCTGCCTTCGCAACACTGGTCAAAACGAACTGCGTTTAAAAGTTTTGACACTCTTTGGGCATCTTGGTCAATTAAAGTGGAGGATTTTAAGTTTTGGTTTGCTGGAGATACTGGATACAACGATGAACAATTTAAATCAATTGGTAGAGACTATGGGCCATTTGATTTTGCGGCAATACCTATAGGTGCTTATGAGCCAAGGTGGTTTATGAAGGATTTTCATATTAATCCTGATGAAGCAGTTCAAATCCATTTAGATGTTTTATCAAAAAAGAGTGTAGGAATTCATTATGGAACTTTTATTCTTACTACTGAACCAATTGATGACCCTATAAAAAAATTGGATATTGCTAGGCAAAAATATGGGCTTGATATAAATGATTTTTCAGATTCAAAATTAGGGAAAATTATTAAATTATAAATATTTACATTGGTACTGAATTTAGTATTTCTATTGAATTATAAAATTTTAAAAGTTGGTTATGAAAAAAATAATTATTTATATATCAATAATTACCAACCAACTGCTCTATAATAAGGAGTAGTTAGTTTAAATTCCCCAAACCCATTTTCATCATAAAAAGTGAAATTTCTGTTTATTGAGTAATAATACCAGGTTTCATAAGTATTACGCTGATTCTGTCCAAATGTGCGCTGCATATCATCCGGGGGTCCAAATAATATATATATCATACCCATATCGGTTTTCCACCCCGGTAGAAAACTAGCAAACTTCTCATTTGAATACTTTACTCTATAGTAGTATTGATCCATTAATTCATTGGCTATTGTTCCAGGTGTGGGGTCACGATCATCCCAAAATTGGTAGAACAATTTTTCGCGTTCTTTGCGCTTAGATTTTTTTATAAGCTTATATTCTTCATCCGTTACAATATATCTCATTTGATCAAGCGCTTCATCAACATTATTTATAAAAAACGATAAACCTGGCTTTCTCATACGCAAGCTGATCTCTTTCGTATCAGATACCTTATTTTGTTTCAGTGTGACGGATACTTGCATAGTTAAATTTTCTTCTGGTTTCTTATCAATGATTATGCGTTCTGAAAAAATATTATTATCCGAGATAAGTTCAATATTTTTATTCCAAAAAATTTCATCATCAGAATTCTTAGCGGTAAGAGAAACAGTAAACTCTCCAGGTTTAATCTTTCCAGAAATAAATAAGGGAAATTCTTTTATTTTATGATTGATATCTCTAGTTGTTACTGGAATCTCATCCTCTTCAAATCCCCAATTTCCTGGATATTCACCAATTATAAATGGTGGGTAAATACAAACCTCCTTTAATAATCCCTGTAAATTAATTGTCTTTTTTACTATTCCCTTTGTTCGAGTATCTTGATCAATTAATTCTCCTACAACTGTATATTCTTGATCTTTAACAAAAAAATCAGCCATCACTACCTCTCGAAAAGATCTGTCTACTGTACTTAAATAATTATCTACTTTAACTTCAGATTGAAAGGTCTTTCTATCTAATTGATTCCCGTCTTTATCACGAATAGTAATACTAGTCTCATATCCAGCAATAAATGTCTCATTATTTTTTAAAAACTGCAATGACTGGTATGGAATCATCCCATATACTTTAAGTTTAATTCCTTCATTTTCAGTTACAATTGGATATGCATTTATTTTTAATTGATCAATATTCCTTTTTTCTTGATCTTTTCTTCTACTCCGATTTTGTGCATCAAGTTCACAATAGATAAAACATAAAATTATTAATACAATTTGAAATAAATTTTTCACTATAGATCCTTTTTCCATTTGAATTGAATTAACCCATTATTCGTTGCAAGCCATACATCGTTATTCTCAACATATATATCATTAATTGAACCAATGAATTGATAATCATACTTTTTATAGAATTCCTCATTCATTCTTAATCTTATCAAACTATTATCCATAACAATAAACAATTGGTCTTTATACACATATATTATTTTTACAAATTTATTATTATATATCGTTGACTCAGTAATTAGTTCCCATGTTGAATTTACATTATTGTATGCAATGATACCTTGATTTGTAGCTACATATAATTTTAATCCATCAAAAAAAACATCATAAAATTTTGTAATTACATCTATACGATCTTTAATAGCATCAACATTTCCAATATAGTTAAATGGTACAATTACATCAGAATTAGTATTATAACACAAAAGTTTGTATTGTGTAGAAATCCATAGATAATTGTTCATTAGAGATAGACCATTAATATATGAATTACTAAAATTATTACTCAGTCTTGTGCTCTCCGAACGTTTCGTTTTTATATTAATTTTTTCCATTTCATAGTTGGATGCAGCCCATACAAAATTTGTATCTGGCTCAAGAAAACGTACTTGTCCAAAAGGCACTCCTCTAGTCGCATCTAACGTTCTCCAAAAATCTCTTTTTGAATCATATACTATAATTGAATTATCACTACCAAACCAATATTCATTATTTACTGTACAGTTTTCATATATATCTAAATTATTAACATTAATTATTGATTCTGCTTCATACCATTCGAAATATGCATTATCAGGATCAACGAAAGACAAAGAGCCCTCATCTCTAGAATGATTTCTCCCTCCAACCCATGAAGGAAATGAATGGGTGAATGTTTGAACATCCGAATTAGAAAGACCATATTTTATAGGGTAAAAAGATTTCATATATGGATCTCCCTGAAAAATGATCCCGGCATCTGTTCCAACCCATATTGTATTATTATTACCACTAAAAATTGTAGTTATTGATACGCTCTTCCCCTTCGGGCTTATAAATGTATTAAGATTTAATAACCATCCATCCATAACTGTATAATCCATTAATATATCATCTACAACACTACTATATTTTACAAGACCACTTGACCATTTAATTTCCATTTCATCTGGAAAAGAAAATGTACCCAAGAACACACCAGAGGTACGATCAAGTTTAAGATATGATGATCCTGCTAATATCCATAAATAGTTATTGCTGGAACCTATCTGTTCAATTCTTACGCCGGAAAGTAAATTGTAATTTTCTAAACTTCTTGAAATCCAATTACCTTCCCCATTATAGCTGTAATCAATAGATTTATCCGTCGCTACCCATAAAATACCGGTCCTTTTATCAAAATGGATGGCATTGACTTGATTACTTGATAATCCTTGTGCGCGAGTTATTGGGTATTCGAATTGGTTTCCATAAAGAGAATATCGAAATACACCTGCTGTTTCAGTAGCAATATAGATATATGATAAGCCCTCACTAAATGATCTAATTGCGCCTGGTTTTGCAAATAATACCCAGTCAAAGGGGTCATGCCGTGTGTTGACTTGACTTAATAAGGATTCAGGATAAGATAATAACCCAAACAGAATTATTGGTATGGGTTTAAAAAATAATCTATACTTTATGAATAATAATTTATTTCTTAACTGAATCAACTATTAATTATTCTAATTATTATAATGATCAACAATATCTTTAATCATTTCTAATGATATTGGAACTACTCCCACTTCTTCACAGACTCTTCCAGCTGCATAATTTGAAATCATAGCGGATTCTTGAATACTTGCACCACTTAAATCTGAAAGCACAAATGTACTAATTGCTGTATCACCAGCACCTGAAACATCATGAACTTTTCGTGCTTTAGTACCAATAGTTTGAACATTATTATCTGTAAATAGGGTTACACCTTCTTCTCCTCTTGTGACCATCAATATTTCTGCATCAATTTTTTCTCTTAATTGCTTACCTAGCTCTTCAAAATTTTTATTCTGTTTATCAAGATTAATCATCGAATCAAATTCAAACATATTTGGTTTAAATAACCTAATCTTATTATAGATAAAGAAATTATCTCTTTTTGGATCAACATAAACTGGCAGATTATGCTTAGCAGCTATATCCAGTATGGCTACAATACAATTTTTAACTAGTAACCCCTTATTGTAATCTTCTATAATAATCGCATCAATTTCAGTTGAAAGCTGCTGTAAGGTATCTTTTATATATTCTATCTGTTTTGAAGAAATATTATTTTTGTTCTCATAATCAGTTCTAACTACTTGTTGCCCATGAGCAATAATTCTCGTTTTGGTAGTCGTAGTCTTTGTTGAATCCTTAATGAATTTTACTATTACTCCATCATTTACAAGACTGTCCTCTAGTAATTTGCTTTCATTATCATCTCCAACAATTGATAATATATAAGCTCTTGCACTTAATTTAGATAAATTGAGCGCGACATTTGCTGCACCACCAGGAGAATGGGAGATTTGATCTACAGATATAATTGGTACGGGAGCTTCAGGGGATATTCGATCTGCTTTACCCCACATAAATTTATCAAGCATTACATCACCAATAACTAATATTGATTTCTGTGAAAATAAGCCACTTATTTCATCAAATCTTTGTTTATCCATTCTTATATGCCTCAACTAAAAATATAAAATAAATAGTTGTAAATTTTAAGAATAATAAAATTTATCTATTATGTTTTTTATTTTGTTGATTTCTTGTGCTACCAGTATGTTTTTTATTTTGTTGATTTCTTGTGCTACCAGAACGCACTTTAATAATATGTCCATTTTCTAGATATACCATTACTGAACACAAATTTCTTAACGAATTAGCATTTATCGATGATAGAATAATTGTTGTTCCTAAGTTTTTATTCATTTTTCTTAAACCTCTGCGTGCAATAGACTGCATCTCAGAATCAAATAACATAGAAAAATCATCCTGGATTAGAACTCTAGGGTCTTGTTCTAAAGCAAATACTGTATCCAACCATGCTTTCTGTCCAGGAGAAAGATTTTGTATTTTTAGAGGCAATATCCTTTTACTTACTGAACCATTAAAATATTGTTTGAGTATCCTTCTTGATCTGTTGGGAAAACAAAAATCTATATAAGATTTAACTATTTGAGATTTATTATATTTATGTTGTCCACTAAAACAAATCTCATCAGGGGTTTGTATTTTACCTAACCAAGAACGCTGAAACTCCGAATGATCATATAGCAAATCACCTTCTGATTGACTATCATGACCTGCTAGCATCCTTAGTAATGCAGTTTTACCAGATCCTATTGGACCTAATATCCCATATATTGTTCCTCGGTGTATTTGTAATCTACCGATACTAAGTATAGGGTTGTTATTATAAACCTTCTTAAGGTTTTTTAGCTCATATATGAGCGTCGCTTTTTTGCCCATTGTTCATATCCTTATTGTTTAAAAATTAAGCTATGAACAGGAAAGAAAATAATCATGTCAAGATGATTCTATTGATTCTAGATATTTTTCGGCATCCATTGCGGCCATACAACCACTTCCAGCTGCGGTAATTGCTTGTCGATAAATACTATCTTGCACATCTCCACAAGCAAAAATTCCAGACAGTGATGTTTTCGTACTATTATTTTTAGTACAAATATATTTCTTATTATCTAAATCAAGAAAATTATCAAAAAGTTCCGTGTTAGGTGTGTGACCAATCGCTAAAAAGACTCCATCGCACTTCTCCATTCGCACATCTCCACTTATAGTATCGCGAAGGACTACAGCACTGACGCCATCATCAATGCTACCTTCAATGTTTTCTAGTGTAGTATTCCACTGTATACTGACTTTTGGATTATTAATAACACGATCTTGCATGATTTTTGAAGCTCTTAGTTCATCCCGACGGTGAATAATTTGTACATCAGAAGCAAATTTTGTTAAAAAATTAGCTTCCTCCATTGCAGAATCACCACCTCCAACTACAAAAACTTTTTTATCTTTGAAAAAGAAACCATCACATGTGGCGCAAGCTGAAACCCCATGCCCCATCAATTCTTTTTCAGATTCTAACCCTAACAACCTTGCTGTTGCACCAGTTGCAATTATTATTGAATCTGATAAATATGTTTCATCTGCAACCCAAACCTTAAATGGGTGGGAACCAAAATCAACTTTTGTTACATGCTTAAAATGGCATTCCGCTCCAAAACGCTTCGCCTGATCACGAAATTTATCCATTAAATCTGGACCCATAATCCCATCAGGGAAACCAGGATAATTTTCTACATCTGTAGTAATAGTTAACTGACCACCTGGCTGAGCGCCTTCAAAAACTAATGGTTTGAGATTTGCGCGAGCTGCATATGTTGCCGCCGTTAATCCAGCTGGACCAGAACCAATTATTATGACTTTCCGATTCATATTATATTATTTATTATTTAATAACCTCATCTAATATTTCAGTTATATGATCTTTAGGAACAGCTCCAACAATTTGATTTGCAACTGCACCACTATTAAAAACCAACAACGCTGGAATACCTCTTATTCCGTACGTCATTGCTGTTTGTTGATTAAAATCAACATTTACCTTACCAACTTTTAATTTTCCGTTATAATCACCTGCAATTTCTTCTACAATAGGTGAAATCATTTTACATGGACCACACCATTCAGCCCAAAAATCAACCAAAACAGGTACGTCTGATTTAAGAACTTCCGTATCAAAATTATCATCTGTGAATTCAACTACATTATCTGCCATTTTTACTCCTAAATGAATTAATTATGATGAATAAATAGCATGCAAATTAACTTGTTTCTACATCCATGGAAATAAGAAATAACATTCCTATTTATTTTTTTAATATTATTAATTGTCTAATTAACTTTTAAAAAACGTCGCTTCCCCACTTTAATAACTAATGGTTCATCTCCAATAATTATATGATCACGATCCATACATTTCTGATCATTAATTCGAACGGCACCTTGATCTATTAATCTACGGGCCTCTGATTTACTTGAGACTAACTCGTATAATAATAGAATATCTACAAGAGGCATATCTTCATCTAATTTCATTTGTGGCATATCATCAGGAATGTCTTTCTTAATAAAAATTTTGTCAAAATTATCCTCAGCCTTTTTAGCTAGGTCTTCTGAATAATATACTTCTACAATTTTTCTTGCAAGCTCTCGTTTTATATCTCTGGGATTTATCTTTGAATCAGAAAGACTTTTCTTAACTTTATCCATACTACTATCATCATAGTTTGCTGCAAGCATAAAATATTTTTCAATCATATTATCTGGTATAGATAGTGTTTTTCCATACATATCATCTGCTGAATCAGTAATTCCAATATGATTATCATAGGATTTGGACATTTTTTCTATCCCATCCGTTCCTTCTATTAAAGGAACCGTTAATATAACTTGGGGATCCTGATCGTATTCACGCTGTATATCTCTTCCAACTAATAAATTAAATTTTTGATCAGTACCACCTAGTTCTATATCGGATTTTAAATGTACAGAATCCATTGCTTGTGCCAGTGGATATAAAAATTCATGAATAGTAATTGATATTTCTGATTTAAATCTTTTTTCAAAATCATCTCTCTCCATCATTCTTGCTACAGTATACTTACTAGCCAAGTCCACTACATTACTAAAATTCATGCTATTTAACCATTTAGAATTATTACAAATTTTCAACGAATCTAAATCAAGAATAATCTTAGCCTGATCAATGTATGATTCTGCATTATTTTTTGCTTCCTCAAGTGTTAACTGAGGTCTTGTCTTATTTCTACCAGAAGGATCGCCAATCATTGCTGTAAAATCTCCAATAACAAGAATAGCTTGATGTCCTAAATCCTGAAATTGGCGTAATTTTCTTAGCACAACTGCATGACCTAAGTGTAAATCTGGTCGACTTGGATCGCATCCTAATTTTACAACTAATGGCTGATTTTCTTTTTGGGAACTAACGAGCTTTTTTCTCAGCTCCTCTAGAGGAATTATTTCTTCTACACCCTGTTGAATTATCTCAATTTGTTTATCTACATCCATAAAACTCATCTATTTCTCGCTACCTCCCGGTCTGTTTCGCGTTTAATATCTCTTTCCTTTAAGGCATCTTTTTTATCATGCAAACGCTTACCTTTTGCAGTTCCAATGAGGAGCTTTGCCCAACCTTTTTTATTAAAGTAAGCTTCTAATGGAACAGCTGTAAGCCCTTTTTGTGAGGTACTCTGTTTTAGCTTCAAAATTTCTTTCTTGTGCAGTAATAGTTTTCGATCTGATTTAGGATCATGCCCCTTGAACCCTGTATTGGAATAAGGACTAATGTGGGCACCGATCAATACTACCTCAGCACCTCGTACTAAAACATAAGCTTCACCTAAATTCATTTTTCCCTCGCGCATGCTTTTCACTTCACTTCCAGATAAAACTAAACCCGCTTCATAGCGATCTATAATATGATAGTTGAAAAATGCTTTTTTATTTTTGGCAACAAGTATCCGTTCCATAGTAATTTTCTGATTATCAAAATACGAGTTTTATCTCAGGTCTAACAAGTTTATTCCTGCAAATAATCTTCTAAATTAAGGTTTCAATTATATCTATTGAGTATTACAAATTTATATTGAAGATCAGTGGAAATATTTTATATGGAAGAAAAAGAATAAACTAATTATTATCTCTGTATTTATCTACCAACTTACTTCCCAGTCTTTAAACTCTGCTGCAATACAATCGATTTTATAATCTTTTCTTCCCCCGTCTTCTAATGCATCTTGGATTTTATTTTTAGCAGTATTTCTTATTCCATTTAACCCGTGCGTTAAACCCAGATTTCCATCACCTTCACCTGCTCTGTATTTCGTTTCATTATGCCAAATATGTAAGTTCATTTGCGCTAAAACGACAATTGCTCTAATCATTTCTCCATCAAGTCCTGCTTCTTCTAAATCATGGACTATATCTTTAATTTCTTTTGCGTATTCTTCTTTATGCTCTGATATAAAAACTTCCTTTAACTGAACAATAGATAATCTATCAATTAATTCACTTGTTGTTGGTAAATATTTTCTCATAATAACTCCTTATTGAATTTTAAAATGAAGAGTGGTATTCTGTTTATTAAATACAAATACTTTTAATAATAAGAATTTTGTACACCCGGAAGGACTCGAACCCTCAGCCTTCTGGTCCGTAGCCAGACGCTCTATCCAATTGAGCTACGGGTGCATATCTTTGCTAGGGCGCAGGGACTCGAACCCCGACCGCCAGGACCAGAACCTGGTGTCCTACCGTTAGACGACGCCCCAATGCTCTGAACTCTATTCCTAACAAGTTTTAAATTTACATCTATGATGGTGGGTCTACAATATTCCTTTTTTATGTGTGGTGTTTATTTTAATAAAAATGCTTTTTGCGAAAATCTTCGCAATGGCGTTTCTATTTGAATTATATATACTCCAGAAGAAAACCCTGATCCATCCCATGAAATAGAGTGATGACCAGGACGTAAAGCATGATCTTCTAACAATACATCCACTAATTGTCCTGTAAGATTATATACTAAAACCCGCGTATTCATTTCATAAGGAATAGAAAAAGGAATAGTAACTACAGGATTAAATGGGTTCGGGTAAATACTAGTAAAATTTACTTCATTAGATAATTCTAATTTTTCTAATAATGGATCACTGTACTTAACTATTGCATCCATAGTTTGACCAATATTATTTGATATGATAATATTTTCAGGATCACTTAATAAATTTCCACTTAGAAGTAATGAAGCTTTTTTTATTGGACTTTCACCTGTAAGATCTACAGCTATCACTCTAATCTTATCACTCAATATTTTTGTCTGAAATAACCACCCATTAGGTAATTTACGTTCCTCGATTAACTCATAATATTCATTTTCTATTGGTAAATCAAATTGAAATCCACTTATATAATCATCACTAACAAAATTAATTGATGAGGACCCAGGTAAATCATTTATTAACAGATTTACAGCACTAGTATTTGTAGTTCTTCCATCATCATTGTTTCCTAGAATATCAAAGATCATTAATAAAATATCTAAGGTATTATATAAAGAATCTCCATTGAAATCAGCTGCTTCAATGCTACAACCAATATAATCCTCATTACTATAATCGTTATCTAAAACTCGGTCGACAAGAAAGAATACATCATATAGATTAATTACAGGTTCATTATTAGCTACATCACCATTTAAGTTACCTTTTACATATACATTTACATTATCACATAGATCACAAGCATCTCCCATTCCATCCGCATCAACATCTATCTGCTCAGGGTTATATTCTTCCATACAGTTATCTTCATCATTAATTACACCATCATCATCCATATCAACATTCATATCATTTGTACGAGCCCATTCTGCTTGCAATACTTCTTTTGTTGAATAATTTTGGACAAAAGCAACAACATTAAGATCGGAAATATCCCAAAGAATACTAGGATTATTATTTGGCCAAGGACTTGGCATGGTCCAATTAAACTCTTGTGTGTATTCTGTAGCACCATCAAGAGTAAGATTTTGACCACTCGAATTAGTTAGAAACTCTATAAAAACATTTTCAAAATTATCATAAGCAGAAGGACTATTATAATAAACAGAATCAATAGATGTCATAACATATAAGCGAAGATCAGCACTAGTTTGATTTGTTTCACTTGATACAGTTACAGACATTTGCAATTCACCATCGATCATTCCACCATTAAATTCAATCGTTATAGGCGTATAGGTCCCAATATTTGATAATCCACTGCTTCTCCAACTACTTGCAGAACCACCAACAGTTGTCCCATTTCCAAATGCAGCAGGAATACTATTCACACCATAATAACTTCTTCTAGCAGATTGATCAGTCGTATTTGCTAAGTAGAACGGGTCCGTACTTGAAGGCCAACTCATCGCATATTTAATCCTTGACCAATTTGCAGCATTTTCATCGCCAACATAGTTTGGATTGACTGGATCAAAATAAGCATCAAAAGCCGCATCCTGCGGCCCACAGCCTGGTCAGGTTTCATTTGTCATGATCTCTGTTAGGGCTTTTTTTTCAGCCCCGTATAATCCAAAAGAGAGAATCATGACAAAAATGATATAATTATTGATACTAAACATAATGTAATTATGCTAAAATTTACGAAGAAACATTTTAAAAAACCGTTGAAAGGCTAATTTTAAAGCCGTCATCAAATGGTTCAATGATTCGACAAACACCATTTGTGCATAATAAACCTCCTTTTAATGATCCATACATTAATGAAAATCTCATAGAAGATGTTAAATGATAAACAAATTCAATATTTACCCAGTTTCTTTCTTGATCAATACCTAGAAATTTTTCCAGAGGATTAATTATAGATTTATTTTCCAAAAATGATTCTTTTACTGATGTTTGATCTGAAGTCAGCGTAAAAGACCATTTTGGCGATTTACTAACAGTTAAACTAATAAAGGAGTTTTTTTCTTGTTCAAGACGCTTCCCATCATCATCAAGAAAGATGCTCATCAAGCTATCGGCAATAATTTCATTATTTTTTTCCTCATACCACCAATATCCTTTCTTTAACCATTGCAATTCTATTTTTGATTCGATGCTCCAACCATTGTTAAAAGAATAACTAAAATTTAAAGGAATTGTTTTTGCACTCGCTAAACTGTACGTAAGAGACTGACTCGTATCTGTAACTGTGTTTTGAAGTAAGTCTACAATATCTTTTGTATCTGCATAACCAAGCTTGATAAATAGATTATTATTAAATGAGCGAAAAGTTAATTCAGAATAGAAATCTTTAAAGGGCATTGCAGCTGGATTATAATTAGGTAAAGAAGATAATTTTTTATCTTTTATCCACATAAAATTTTCATCCATTACCCAAGAATGAGTTCGATTTGATTGTGAAAATATTGATAAAAATTCAATATTGTCAGAAAAAGAGCCCATTAATTCAGCTTTATAGCCAACTTCATTATTGAAGTCTGTTTGATGCGATATACGATTCATCAGAACATTTTCATGAATATAAACTGCAACTGGTGGATTCTGATAGGGCTGACTGAATCCATAATAATCAACTATATTAAAACGCGAGATAGGATCTAATGCAGCATATCTATAATTAATATATTCAAGGTTTATACTAAATAAGTTAAAGTAAAGATTTAAGTTTCCATACAGTCCTTTACCCGTGGTATGAGAATTCCATGTATCTTCTTCAAATTCATATGATCTACTCATAATATATTCGACGTAAAAGTCAAAAAGAGAACTCATATAACCGTAGTTCAAACTATGTAATTGATTTTTTATATCAATTGTATCAGAAGGAAATGTATTAATTGGGTGTTTTTCTAGCCCCTGTAAGAATGAAAAACCAATATTATGATCACCAAATAACTTTTCAATATTTAGACCATATAAATTATGAGATGTATGATAGTTATGCTTACGGTTATTAAAGCCTAAAGCATTAATTGTACTTTGACTGATATCTGCTTTACCAGCAATAAATTGGGTGGAAAATAAATCAGAATTATACATCAAAGTAATCCCTCGTATTCCTGAATCTCGATCAATTGCTTGATCATCCACAGAATTTAAAACTAAACCTCTACCCCATATTTCATACAAATCTCCAAGTTTTAACTGAATTGGTCCATTGTCATATTCTAGACGAAATTTTCGAACTCCATTAATTGATCGACCTAACTCTGGTGGGTCGCTATATTCTAACTGTATCCAGTTAGTAAATGCACTATATTGTAAATTTGTATTTATTAATGTTTCATTATAATAGAATCCAGATGAACTTTCACCTATTCTCGTTTCTGTATTTCCTGTGAAAGATATTTGAGCACTTATGGAACAAATTGCTACAAATGATAAAATAAGTCTTTTCATTAATTACTATCCATCTGATTGTTAGCATCAAGAAGCTTAATTATTTGAGCTTCTATCTCTTTTTCATCACCAGGTACAAACCCTTGATGGAACCATGATACTTTTCGATCCTTATCTACAAGTAATACTGTAGGCATTACCATTGCGTTCATTTTCTTTGCTACCTCTTGATTTGGATCAAGTCCAACTAAAAATGTATGTTTTTTTGCACGTATATAGCTTTTTATCTTTGACATACTTTTTGGGGAATCAGTACTTATTGCTAAGACTCGAAATCCTCTATCAGAATATTTTTTATGATATTCTTCAAGAAAAATCATCTCTTTTTTGCAGGGAGCACACCATGTAGCCCAAAACTCTACTAAGATAGGTCCATCTTCAAGTAATGTAGACAATCGAGTTTTTTTACCATTAATAAGCTTAATAGTCAAATCAGGGAGCATCATATCACGTTTTTTATCTGCGAATAAAAAAGAAACAATTAATAATGGTATAATAAAGTATAATGTGCTTTTCATTTTATACAAATCAATTCAATATAACGGGTTGATATTCTACTATTTCTACGGTTTAATAGAGTGAAATACTCATTTAAAAAGTTGAACCAAATTATAAATATTAATATTGGTTACAAAAAGGGAAAAATAACTGCTCCAAGCTCAGCTTCAGGGATAAATTTTAAACTAACCCTACCAATTCGATCCACCTCTTCTATTGACATCTTTAATTTATAATTTGCTTTAATATCAACATCCTCAAGTGCTACCTGAAGCGACCAACCACCCATAGTAAAATCAACCAGTGGGGAAAACTGATGTATCGGTATAAAATGAATTTTATTTGATGTAAGACTATACCATCTGGATTCTGGTGTGTCTAATATTATCGCCATCACTACATCATCTTTATCATAAAACCGTATTAATGGTACGGCGCGATAATTACCTATTGATACATTTCGTTGAAATTCAGAATTAAAATTAAAGTTATCCCTATCAAAATGTACAATTGTTAAAGAACCATCTTGTTTTAGCCCAGAATATGGTAAAGATGTTAACATGTCATTCATAATATCACCTTTTATACCATATTCAACATGCAAATTAACAGTGATCGTATTCTCATCTTTTTCCTTATCATATTCATAAGTTGGTTTATTTAAATAAACCTCATAAGGCTTATCCATTAGATTATCTAAAACTTGGTTAAGTAATGCTGTATTATGCGTATTCTCAGGCAAAGGTTCATTAAAAGGGCGATTATCAATGTCTACAACCCATTCATCATCAGCGATTGGCTTTTTGACCGTGCTTGTTACCGGCTCGCCTCTTGCGCCAATAACGAAATCCATTGATTTTTCTAATTCTGCTATTGCATCATCAATAGATGAAGTGATAACAGCACCTCTCTCACCAAACGTTTTTGGAATTGCTGAAGCTTGAGGTTTTGTAAAGTCTGGGTATATTTTTTTTGCGGTTTTTTTTATTGGTAGATAAGGCATACTTACAGTTTTAACTATTTCAGATAATTCATTATTTAATTGAGGAACATTATTATAGCTACCAACTACTTCTCTTTTATCCAATTCATTCCAATTAGCAATATCAATAAACTGCATATCTATAGTAATTTCATCCATTTTGCGTGAATACTTACCTAATGCAAGAATATTCCTCGAATCTCTAGGTTGTTTTAATAATAAGGATCTATTGTTCATTATATTTTCTAGATCATCACGATTTCGAAGAAACAATCCTTCCATTGATGACAATTCTTTTGTTAACATATCTGTAAAACCAGCACCTAACCAAGCAATTACTTTTTCATCGTTAATATTTTCAAAAGGAAGTAAATACAAATATAGTTTCGGTGATGCTGAAAGAACATTTAATGTTATGACCATTATACATAGGTTGCAGAATAGTCTTTTCAATGTGTTCATGGTATATAAATTAATTGCATTGAATTAGTATATCCAGATCAAAATTATAAAATTACTTCCCTTTTGCAAACTTAGACCAAGAGTCTCTTAGGGTCACAGTTCTATTAAAAACGGGTTTTTCTTGTGATGTAGAAAGATCCGGGCAAAAGTAACCTAATCTTTCAAACTGTACTGTTTCACCAGGACCAAATTCTGATAAAGACTTTTCTAACATACATTTTGATAACACTTCTAGAGAATTTGTATTCATAACTGTCAAAAAATCTTTAGCAGAATCTGGGCTTGGATCAGAAAAAAGCCTATCATAAGAATTCACTGTAGCATTAATTGAATCCTGAGCATTTACCCAGTGTAAAGTTGCTTTCACTTTACGTCCATCAGGTGCATTCCCACCTTTAGTCTTTCGATCATATGTACAATGTAATTCTATTGGGTTTCCTTTGTCATCCTTAATGACTTCATTACATGTAATAAAATAAGCATATCTTAAACGTACCTCTCTACCAGGAGCTAATCGAAAGAATTTTTTGGGGGGATCCTCCATGAAATCATTTTGCTCTATGTATAACTCACCACTAAATGATATATCTCTCACCCCAGCACTAGAGTCTTCTGGATTATTTATGGCCTCAAGCATTTCAGAACTATTTTTTGGATAATTTGTAATTACAACTTTTAAAGGATTTAAAACTGCCATTCTTCTTTCACATATTTTGTTAAGATCTTGTCGTAAATGATATTCAAGCTTTGCTAGTTCCATTATATTATCTCTCTTTGCCACACCAACCTCATTCATGAAATCTCTAATTGCACGAGCAGTATATCCTCTTCTACGCATACCAGATATTGTTGGCATTCGAGGGTCATCCCATCCAGAAACGTACTTATCATCAACTAATTTTTTCAATTTTCTTTTTGACATCACCGTATAATCTAAATTTAATCGAGCAAATTCAATTTGTTGAGGATGATAAATATCAAGTTTATCCAAATACCAGTCATATAGAGGTCTATGATCTTCAAATTCAATGGAACATAGTGAATGTGTAATGTTCTCTATAGAATCTTCTAATCCATGCGCCCAATCATACGTTGGATATACACACCAAGCATCTTTTGTCCGATGATGATTTGCATGAATTATTCGATACATAACTGGGTCACGCATATTTAAATTAGGATGAGACATATCAATTTTAGCTCTCAATATTCTCTCACCATCTTTAAACGCACCAGAAGTCATTTGGGAAAAAAGTTTGAGATTTTCCTCAACGCTTCTTTCTCTATACGGACTGTTTTTACCTTCTTTAGTTAAACTGCCCTTTGATTGTCTAATTTCTTCACTTGAAAGATCGCAAACATACGCATCTCCTTGTTCAATTAACTGATTTGCATACTTATGCATTTTCTCAAAATAGTCTGATGCAAAACATAAACGATCATCCCAACTATATCCAAGCCATGAAACATCATCTTGAATCGCATTCACATATTCAATTTCCTCTGATATAGGATTGGTATCATCGAATCGTAGATTACATTGACCTCCAAATTCATTAGCAATATTAAAATTCAAACAAATTGCTTTAGCATGTCCAATATGCAAATAGCCATTAGGCTCAGGAGGAAATCTTGTATGAACTCTTTTATCAAATTTTTCTGATAAATTATCTTCATCAACAATACGTTGGATAAAATTTCGTTGTTTATCAGTCATCTTTTAAAGGAAAAATATCTAAAGCTTTTCTTAATCTACGAAGAGTAGTCATTTTACCTAATAACTCTATTAATTCAAATAAACCAGGACCATGAGATTTTCCGGAGAGCGCTAAACGGACTGGATGTATTAATTTAGCAGCAGAAACAGCCATTTCTTGAGAAGTATCCCGTAAACAAATGTCTAAATCTGTTTGAGACCAACTCGAAAGCATCTCTAATCGTTTTATAAAATTATTAATTAATTTATTTACAGATTTATCTTTCCAACGTTTAGCTATAGCTTTATGATCATAGTCTTTCGGATCAGTAAAAAAATAAGTACATGCTTCTTTTAACTCATTTAATGTACTCGCCCTTATTTTCATTAGTTGTAAAACACGATATATATAATTGTCTTTCGAATGTTTTTGCCAATCAGGATCATCTTCTCGTATTTCATCTAGTATGTTTATTTCCGGTTTTTGAATCATATGTTGACCTGCTACCCAATGAAGTTTTTTTTCATCATAAACAGCGCCTTTTTTCTGTACTTTATTAATATCAAATTTTGATATTAAATCTTCTATTGAAAATAACTCATCTTCAGTTCCAGAATTCCATCCCAGCATTGCAATATAATTCAATAAAGCATCTACTGAGTATCCTTGATTTTTAAAATGTTCAACACCAGCAGCACCGTGTCGTTTACTCAAGCGTTTTTTATCAGCGCCTAATATCATTGGTAAATGAGCAAAATCAGGTACAGGTAAATGGAGAGCAGAATATATCAAAATTTGTTTGGGCGTATTTGAAATATGATCCTCTCCTCTAATAACACAGTTAATACCCATATTATTATCATCAACAACTACTGTAAAATTATATGTTGGAGATCCATCAGAACGAACAATAATAAAATCATCTATTTCATGATTATTAACATTTATTTCTCCATAAATCTTATCTTCAAAAAAAGTAGATCCTTTACTTGGTACTTTCAACCTTATTGTGAATGACTTTCCCGCGTTTAGCATACCTTTTTGATCATCCAATGATAGGTTTCTATATGTTTTAGGAACGCGGAAATCTAACCCTTCTTTTTTTGATTTTTCACGTTCAAATTCTAATTCTTCTTTTGTAAGAAAGCATCGATAAGCAAGTTTATTATCCAGCAAATTTTGTGCTGCTTCTTTATATATTAAATTTCGTTCTGATTGGAAAATAATTGGTTCTGACCAATTCAAACCAAGCCATTTCAGAGAACTAAGTATTTGATCAGTATATTTCCTTTTTGATCTTTCCGTATCTGTATCTTCAATACGTAGAAGAAAATCTCCCCCATAATGCTTTGCATATAACCAATTAAAAAGTGCTGTCCGGGCTCCTCCTAAATGAAGTTTTCCAGTTGGACTTGGAGCAAAACGTACACAGGGTGATTTGTTCATTCGATTAATTTATTAACATTAATATCGCGGAGGGGGAGGGATTCGAACCCCCGGACCTTCGCAGGTCAACGGTTTTCAAGACCGCCGCATTAAGCCGCTCTGCCACCCCTCCAAAATTTAATAACGCGGAGAGAGTGGGATTCGAACCCACGGTACGCGTAAACGCACACACGCTTTCCAAGCGTGCTCCTTAAGCCACTCGGACACCTCTCCAACTATTTTATTTAAAGATTTAACGTAAAGCAATCAATAGATTAAGATTTATTAGAATTTGAATCAGAATCTTTATCTTTTTTATTATCAGCTTCTTCTTCTGCTGGTGCTTCTTCTTCCGCTGGTGCTTCTTCTTCCGCCGGTGCTTCTTCTTCCGCCGGTGCTTCTGCTTCCGCAGGTGCTTCTGCTTCCGCTGGTGCTTCTTCTTCCGCTGGTGCTTCTTCTTCCGCTGGTGCTTCTGCTTCCGCTGGTGCTT
>SGYN01000007.1 GCA_004321715.1 bacterium
TCGGTATTTATCAAGAAGCGGCTACAAAAAGAATTTATAATGATTTAAAAAAACTTTTAAATACAAAAAAGATGCAGGTAACCACAATTTATAATACAAGAGGTGGCTTTGATACTACATGCGTTGAAGGAACGTTGGATTAATTTAAACATGAATATTCCAGATAATTTTCATATTGTTGACCACGCTTTAATTAAGCATAAGCTATCTATTCTGAGACATATAAAAACTAAATCTAAAGAGTTCCGAGAGTTGACCACAGAAATAACAAGCCTCCTTGCATATCAAGCAACAAAGAATCTCGCACTATCAAGTTGTGAAATTGAAACTCCAATTACAGTTACAAAAGGATATAAGGTTAAATTAGATAATATTGTATTCGTCCCTATTCTCCGGGCTGGTTTAGGTATGATAGAAGGAATGTTAAGTCTAATCCCAAATGGACGTGTTGGTTATATAGGAATGGAAAGAGATCATAATACACATAAACCTGTAGATTATTATTTTAAAATACCTAAACAAGCAGATCAAAAAACTTTTATAGTTTTGGACCCAATGCTAGCAACAGGTGGAACAATGATTGCTGCTATAGACAGGCTAAAAGATCTTGGAGCCAAAGATATTCATTCAATTTGTATAATTTCTTCTCCTGAAGGAATGAACCAATTTTGTAATAATCATCGGGATGTTAACATATATACTGGTGTATTAGATGAGAAGCTTAATGAAAATAAATATATTGTTCCTGGGCTGGGGGATGCAGGCGATCGTCTTTATGGTACATAATAATTTTAATAGAATGATAATTTCCGATACTATTCACGCTAACAAATAGCTAACTTTGGCACCTTATTTTAGCATAAGATGATCCCGTAGCTCAGTTGGTAGAGCAGTGGCCTTTTAAGCCATTGGTCGTGCGTTCGAGTCGCACCGGGATCACAATAAATAATTTTTCTATTTATTCACTACTAATCTTTTTAATACTTATTCTTTATTAAGAAATTTTTTATACGGTTTTATATATCTTTTTATATAGGAAGGGTAGATATCCTCAATAGTAACAATTATTGCCGCAGCGTAGGATGATCCAAAATTAGAATCAAATACTGGATCAAAAACTTTTAAAGAATTTGAAGCGTTGTAATAACTTTTCATCAGCGGAGGTATAATCGTATTATGCTCCTTTGCTATCAACTGAAGCGATTTAAAATCTTCTTTTACATCTGTCATGTTTATTTTCTTCTTTAAATAACTAATAGGTGTTTCTAAGGATAGGGGTTCCTTGGCTTGCAAAAGAGATACATCTCCTTTAAGATGTTTTTGGAAAAAATAGAATATTGAATCGCGGACAGTAGAATTGTAATTTGAAAAAAAGGTAAGTCTTCCAAAATAATATTTTAAGAAAGGATATTTTATGACAAGCGCACCTAATCCATCCCATATATTATCCAATGAAAAAGCTGCTTTTCTACCTGCATATTTAGGTTGGAACATCGGTTGTATAAATGCACGCGAAAGTTCAACTAAATATGGTATATACTCTGAAACAAAATTATCTGAAATATTGTAAAGAGATTTATTTAATAATGGTACATCTTTTAAGTCTTTATTTTTTAAATCATAAAAAATATTAAACCTATATCCACCAATTATCTCTTTATGTTTTGGATCCCATACAATTAATTGTTTACAACAATTTTCATCAGTATCATATTCATCAATATCAACTTGTTTCCCAAATCCAGCTCCCGCTTCTCGGAATGTTAATTCTCTGAGTCTGCCAACCTCTTGCATTAAATTTGGACAGCTTTCTGAGGAAAAAATATAAACCTCATTGTTCCCAACCCTTGTGGGGCGCAAAAATAGCGCAGTTTTTAATTCATCAATTAAAACTTTCTTAGAAATTGGTTTAATTATATCTTGTAGATTTTTGGTCATCACAATACTGAATTAAAATCAGGAATTATTTCTGTTGAACTATACTCTTTATTTCCAATTAAATAAACATATTCTCTAACTTTTTGTGCCCACTCATAATCAGTCTTTGATCTGTCAAAAGTGCTATGGGGGATTGGTCTTCCAAAAGTTATCTTAAGAGTATGACCTTTTTTATTAAACATTTCTCTGGGTAGCAAAAACATTTCAAAATTAGATTTTATAAAAAAAAATTTTCTCAATGTTGCAATATTATAAAATAAACTTGAATTATACGCATTGATATGTACTGGTATAATATTTCTTTCAAATTGTATAGCTTTCCGAATAAAAAACTTGTTCCACTTCAAATCACAAACTCTCATTGGGTTTCTTTTTGATACAGAACCTGCAGGATGAAGAACTATGTTAATATTTGAAGAAAATGCATCGTTAATTGATTTAGCATCTTTTCTATTAATATTTCCAAAACGAGATATGTAAATACAAATAGATTCTAGCCCTTTAACTACTTTTAATAAATCATTTACAATAAATCTTGTCTTTGCATTTACTTTTGCTATTTCTGATATAACACATAAACCATCTAAGCCGCCAGTTGGATGATTGGCAGAAAAAATATTTCTGTCATTAATTGGGATTAGATCGTGACCGCGAACTTTAACTTTAATACCAAAATGTTTAATTAGCCAATTCACCATTTCTATACCACGCAAATGGCTGCTTTGATCTATAATGGAATTCATTTCATCTTGTAAAATAATTTTTTCAATTAACCCCAAGATATAATCTGGTATTTTTTTATATGTACCCGGAATTTTATCCTTTATAGATAACGATACATTAATATGTTTATGAGAATTATTCATTTTTAAAAACACAATAACTATTGGTTTAATTATAATAGAATTTATATTCCATGACTTTTATTTGGAGTTTTAATTGGAGAAAATATGTTAATGCGTAAACCAGTATTTTGGATATTTGCTAGCTTTTTATTTGTTGCCGGCCTTTACTATAGCGCAAAAGTATTTCCGAAGGCATTTGCTATATTAAATGTAGAGTTAAAGATGGATCGTGAAAGCGCATTTAGTAAAGCAAAATCACTATCAAATACTAATAATTGGGGACCAGCAAACTATAATCAGGCAGCAACTTTTTATCATGATTCACAAACGCAGAATTTTGTGGAATTAGATGCTGGTGGTTCAGATAAAGTCGTAATGTTAATGAAAAACCATTTATATCATTTTTATACTTGGAAAGTACGGCATTATAAAGAATTAGAGCCGAATGAAACAATAATCACTTTCACTCCGTCAGGAAAATTTTACGGTTTTAAAGAAATATTATCAGAAACTCAAAAAAGAGCATCATTATCACAAGATAATGCAAGAATAATTGCTGAAAATTTTATTCAGATGAATACATCTATTGACCTTTCAAATTATAAGGAAATTGAAGCATCTGAAGAAGTATTTCCCAGCGAACGAATAGACCATACCTTTGTATATGAAAGATTAAATACGACCATTGGAAGTGGTTCCTTCCGGTTAAAAACAATGGTTAGTGGTAATAAAGTTTCGGAAATAAAACACTACATAAAAATTCCTGAAACTTTCACACGACGTTTTGAAGAAATGCGTTCAGCCAATAATACTATAGCATCTACTGCTAGTATGGCCATGTTTTTATTATATGGATTTGGAGGGGTCATTGTTGGTCTTTTTATCATGATGAGAAAACGTTGGGTTGTATGGAAACAAGCAATACTATGGGGAACTTTTGTAGCAGTATTTGGCGCATTAGGGGAAATAAATTTTTGGCCTTTAATGTGGATGTATTATCCAACTGCATTATCAGAGCAAAGCTTTTTTGTTCAAAATATTTTTTCTATGGTAGCAAATACACTCTTAATGGGCATTATATATTCTTTATCATTCATGGCGGCTGAAACTTTAACAAGAAGAGCATTCCCTCAACAAATAAATTTTTGGAATTTATGGTCGAAGGGAGCATCAAATTCAATCCAAGTATTAGGGCGAACAGTTGGTGGCTATTTCATGATCGGATTCGATCTTGCCTTTGTTATTACTTTTTATCTTTTAACCAAACAATTCTTTGGATGGTGGGATCCTGCCTCGACTTTATTTGATCCTGATGTAATAGCAACTCCTTTTCCATGGATATCATCAGTTAGTAGAGCCCTCGGTGCTGGGTTTTGGGAAGAATGCCTTTTTAGGGCAGTGCCAATAGCTGGAGCTGCACTTATTGGTGATCGCCTAGGGCGCAGAAATCAATGGATTATAATTGGATTTGTAATTCAATCACTAATTTTTGCTGGCGCTCACGCAAACTATCCATCGTATCCCGCGTATGCACGCTTAGTTGAATTAATTATTCCGTCAATTATTTTTGGAATACTATATTTACAATTTGGACTTTTACCTGCTATTATTTCACACTTTATTTATAATGCTGTGCTAATGTCGATTCCAATATTTTCATCTAGTGCAACTGGTATGTGGTTTGATCAATTAATGGTAATTATTCTATGCCTTGTTCCAGTGTGGATACTAATCATTGGTAGAATTAAAGAAAAAAACTGGGTTGAGCTCGATAATAAGTTTTATAATAGCTCATTTAAACCACCACCAGTAAAAAAGACTAAATCAAGAAAAACCTCCGTCAAGATTCCAAAATATAATAGAAATAATAAAAATATTTCGATCACATTTGGACTTATAGGCATAGTTTTATTATTTCTATTTAAATCAGATAAATATGCACCTGGTCTTGACTTAAATCGAAATAAAGCAATTTCTATTGCAGAAAAATATCTTGTAGATAATGGAGTCGATCTTGGTGATGAATGGAATAGATTAGTTTTCGTAAGCCCTTCTGGACCAGGAAAACAAAATAGATTTATTTGGCAAACTGTAGGAAAAGAAACATATGCTTTTTTAATGGGTGATTATATTGAAGCGCCTGGATTCACTGTGCGATTTGCAAAATTCGATGGAGATCTAAATGAACGGGCTGAAGAATATACAGTTGATTTAAATAACAGAGGGAATCCATTACGCATTAATCATACCCTACCAGAAGATAAAGAGGGGCTCGAGTTAACTGAAGAAGACGCAAAGAAACTTGCATTAAATACAATACTTAAATATTATAACTTATCAGAAAATGTTCTAGAGTTAATTTCTGCTGAGCCTTCTAAAAGACCCAAAAGAATGGATTGGGAGTTTGTATTCAAAGATATTGCTCCAAATAAGTTTTATGATGGGGATAAACGTTTACGAGTAGTAATTAATGGTGATAATATCAAAACTCATGAAAAATTTATTTTTGTTCCAGAAGAATGGGAGCGAAATGAAAGAGACCAAAGGGCAATACTAGATGTGGCGTCAAGCTCAATGTCCCTATTATTAAATATTTTAGTAATTACAGCAGTTGTTTTAGGGGCTATCTATTGGACAAACAATAAAATTACTACTAAACTGATATTCTATATCTTTTCACCATTGTTAATTATTACAGTAGTTTCATTTATTAATCAATTGCCTTCTTTAATTGCAAATTTCTCTACCGCCCAACCATATAGTAATCAGTTGGGTGTTTTAATTGCTGGAACTATTGTTAGCGGATTATTTGTATCGATGATCCCAAGCATATTAGTAGCATCTATTCATTTTCAAATAAATGAACAAAAAAAGATTAAAGAAAAGCCGGGTTTATTTGAAGCAATGTTTATTGGAGTAGGTATTGCAGGTGTTTTTACGATGACAAATACCTTTCAACCAAGTCTATCTCCAGACTGGCCAAATGTATTTAATGGCGCATCTAGAGTTCCATTTTTAAGCATAGTTAGCAATCTTAGCGGATTTCTTATATCTGCTGGATTCACCACATTTATTGTTTTATTTATATCAAAAAAAACAAAATTATGGACCATTAAAAAAGGTCTCTTTTCAATGCTATTTATATTATTTGGGTTAATAGTTATTGGTTCTAATAATATTACTGGAATAGGTGGCTGGATATCAAGTGGTATCATTGTTGGCGTTTTATTTAGATGGGTTTATATATCTACCTTGCGCTATAATCCTGAATTGACATTACACATTATTAGTTCTATAACGGTTATAAGTTTAATATCTGAAATCATAACCCCAGCATTTCCTGGGGCGGCACTTGGGAGTTCATTAATAATAATCTCTATAATTGTACTGAATTACTGTTGGGTACATTTTTCAGCAAAAAACTAAAAATATGAAAAAAGATAAAATCGATTCATACGATCAGTTTGTTGATAGGCATATTGGCCCTAACAAAAATGACATCAAGCAAATGCTTCAAAAGCTTGGACTAAGTTCTATGGAAGAATTAATTAATTCTTCTGTACCTAAATCAATACGATCAAATGAAAAATTAAAAATTGGTGCTGGAGTTTCTGAAAAAAAATTAATTGAAAAATTAAAAATAATTGCTCAAAAAAATATACTAATGAATTCATACATTGGTATGGGTTATTACAATTGTATAACTCCACCTGTTATACAGCGAAATATATTAGAAAATCCAGGATGGTATACTCAATACACACCGTATCAAGCAGAAATCAGTCAAGGTAGACTTGAGGCTTTAATTAACTTTCAAACAATGGTTTGCGACCTTACTGCATTACCTATTTCTAATGCATCTCTTTTAGATGAAGCAACGGCTGCCGCAGAAGCAATGATAATGGCATTCAGAATGAGTAAAGATAGAAATACATTTTTAGTATCAAATAATTGTCATCCACAAACAATTGAAGTATTGAAAACAAGATCAGAACCTCTGGGAATAAATATTCAATTATGTGATGAAAGTGAATTTATTTTTAATAATAAAGTATTTGGTTCTATTCTACAATATCCAGATACTAATGGCTTGGTGAATAATTTCCAGAAAATTGCAGATGATGCTCATAAAGAATCTGCTTATGTAATTGTTGCAACGGATCTCATGAGTCTAGCTTTACTAAAGCCCCCTGGAGAACTTGGAGCAGATGTTGCTATTGGATCATCTCAACGTTTTGGAGTACCTATGGGATACGGAGGTCCGCATGCTGCTTTTTTTGCAGTTACTACTGACTTCAAGCGATTTTTGCCAGGCCGACTAATTGGTGTATCAATAGACTCCCATGGAAATCAGGCTTATCGTATGTCATTACAAACAAGAGAACAACATATTAGAAGGGAAAAAGCTACATCAAATATATGTACTGCTCAGGTATTGTTAGCAATTATGTCTGGAATGTATGCAGTGTATCATGGCCCGAAGGGAATTAAAGGGATAGCTGAAACTATCCATCAACATACTTGTGATTTAGCAATAAGCTTATCAAATGCTGGATTCACAATACTTAATGATACTTTTTTTGACACAATTCACTTTACAGGTCCAGATAAAACAAAAGAAACATTACTAGAACACAATATAAATATTAGAGAATTTTCAGATGGAACATTTGGAATTTCAATGGATGAAACCGTATCAATTGATGAACTAAAACAATTATTATCTGCTTTGCAGGTAGAATATAATGAAAATAATAATTCACATATTCCACCAGACCTTCGAAGAGATTCATTGTTTTTAACTCATCCTGTATTTAATAATTATCATTCAGAAACAGAAATGCTGCGATATATACATCGATTAGAGTCAAAAGACTTATCTTTAAATACGAGCATGATACCATTAGGATCTTGTACAATGAAATTGAATGCTACTTCAGAAATGATTGGAATTACTTGGCCAGAGTTTGGTGCTCTTCATCCATTTGTCCCTTTAAACCAAGCGCAAGGATATAAACATTTGTTTGATAATCTATCAAGTTGGCTTGGAGATATAACTGGGTTACCTGGTGTTTCTCTACAACCAAATTCTGGAGCACAGGGGGAATACGCTGGATTAATGGTAATTAGAGCATTTCATATTGCTCAAGGAAATACAAATCGTACTATCTGTCTCATACCAGAATCAGCACATGGTACAAATCCTGCCAGTGCAATCATGTGTGGAATGGAAGTGGTGGTTGTTAAGTGTGATGATAAAGGAAATATTGATTTGGATGATTTGAAAAATAAAGCTTTGCAACATCAAAACAATCTTGCGGCTCTTATGATTACATATCCATCAACACATGGTGTATTTGAAAATACTGTTCAGGAAATATGCTCTATTATTCATGATTATGATGGGCAAGTATACATGGATGGGGCAAATTTGAATGCGATGGTAGGTATTAGTAGAGTTTCTAATATTGGTGTTGATGTTTGTCATATAAATTTACATAAAACATTCGCAATACCACATGGTGGTGGTGGACCAGGAATGGGTCCAATATGCGCTGCAACACATCTCGAGCCATTTCTTCCATCTCATGCGGTTATATCATGTAATGATTCAGCTAATGCAATATCCGCTGTATCTGCAGCGCCCTGGGGAAGTGCTGGTGTGTTGCCAATAAGCTGGAGTTATATGGCGTTATTAGGAAATGCTGGGATGGAAAAAGCAACATCGATTGCAATCTTAAATGCAAACTATATGGCAAAATTGCTTGAAGATCATTTTCCAATTTTATACAGAGGGGAAAAAGGATTCAATGCACATGAGTTTATTATTGACTTACGTCCAATAAGAAAAGAATCTGGAATTACTGATGAAGATATCGCTAAGCGATTAATGGATTACAGTTTTCATGCGCCCACAATGTCATGGCCAGTTCCTGGAACATTAATGATAGAACCAACAGAAAGTGAATCAAAGAATGAGCTTGATAAATTTTGTTCTGCGATGATTTCTATAAAAAAAGAAATAAATGATGTTATAAGTGGAAAATCAGATTCTAAAAATAATATGCTTAAAAATTCTCCGCATACAGTGCAAAGCATAACACAGGAAAGCTGGGATCATCCATATTCTAGAGAAGATGCTGTTTTCCCAGAACATTGGTTAAAAGAATTTAAATACTGGCCTCCTGTTGGTCGGGTTGAAAATGCTGCAGGGGATCGAAATCTTGTTTGTACATGTCCTGATATATCAGAGTATGAACAAAAAGATTAAATAATCTAGATTATTTCCCCTTGCATATAGCTTCCTTTGTTATCATTTAATAATACAGAAATGATAGTATTTTGACAGGACAAATTATTATCAATATTTACCTTAATATAATTATCAGTAAACCCTTGAATTTTCCCATTAATTGATTGTTCAACTAATACGGGGCGTATTGTATTAATAGATTGATTATAAAATTCTGTGCGTTTTTTATTAGATAAAACATGTAAGGCTTTACTTCGATAATCCTTGTTTTCTTTCGTTACTTGATTGCTTAACGATGCTGCTCGAGTATCTTGTCTTTGTGAATAAGAAAAAACATGTAAATAAGAAATATCTATACTTTCTAGAAATAATTTTGTTTGTTCAAAATGTTCTTCTTCCTCACCTGGATACCCAACAATCACATCTACCCCTATACAACAATCGGGAATTAGTTTTTTAATATATTCTACTCTAGACCTATATAAATCTGCATTATATCTTCTTTTCATACTTTTTAAAATTGAATCCGATCCAGATTGAAGTGGTATATGAAAATGAGGGACAAATTTGCTTGATTCTGCACAAAATGATATTATTTCATTATCAAGTAGATTTGGTTCTATTGAGGAAATACGGAACCGCTCAATACCTTTTAAATTGTCTAAAGTCATAATAAGCTGCAAAAAATTTTCATCTTTTTTAGAACCAAAATCTCCTATATTTATTCCGGTAAGCACTATTTCCTTGGCTCCTGAATCAGCAATATTCTGTGCAATTTTAACAGTATTTTCTATTGTGTTGCTCCTACTTATTCCTCTAGCTAATGGAATAGTACAAAAAGAACAATTATAATTACATCCATCTTGTATTTTAAGATATGATCTTGTTCTTTCACCGTTAGTATATGATGGTTGAAAAGAGCTAATATTTTTTATAGATGATCTGATAATTTTTGATTCATTGGTATCATTCAATGAGTTTAGGTGCGATAGTAAGTTAAATTTTTCTGCAGCTCCAAGGACCAAATCCACACCAGGAATTTTTGATATCTGATCTGGCTGTAACTGCGCATAACATCCTATTACTGCAATTTTTGCAAGAGGGTTAAGCTTTTGTGCTTTTCGGATTAGTTTTCGTGCTTCCTTATCGGCGTTTTCAGTTACAGAACATGTATTTAGTACATAAATATCTGCCTCTTCTTTATAGCTAACTTTTTCATAACCATAGCTTTGCATTTCGCCACTTATTATAGAGGATTCTGAAAAATTAGTTTTACACCCCATCGTATGAAAGGCGATCCTTGTTGTCGGAGTACTCATATCTTATATCCTTATTAGAAAATAATTTTAGAAATTAATATTTCCAAATCATGCTTATCAAGAATGATAAGATTGTAAAGACTTAACCGTCTTCCTTTTTCGAGATCGAATCGCTCGAACTGCAGCATTCGCACCAGATAAAGTAGTAATTGCCATAATACTTTTTTGAATACATGCTCGTCCAATTGCTTCTTCATCATAACGGGACTTGGACCCTAAAGGAGTATTAATGACCATCTGAATTTCATTATTCATAATATGATCAAGAATATTAGGCCTTCCTTCCCCTACTTTAAAAACGGTTTTTGCAGGTATTCCATTTCTATTAAGCTCACGCGATGTTCCTTCCGTAGCAACAATTTTATACCCCAGTTCTTGCAGATCACGAGCTATTGGTATTGCATTCAATTTATCTGGATTATTTACAGAGAAAAAGACGGTTCCTTTATAAAAAATTTTATTTCCTGAACTTATTATAGCTCTTTTAAATGATTCACCAAATGTTTTTGATATTCCCATGACTTCTCCTGTTGATTTCATTTCAGGACTTAAAAATATAGATTCTTCAGGAAATTTATTAAATGGTAATACCGCTTCTTTTACAGAAACATGATTTATCATATCCCAACTAGGTAAAGTAAAATCTTTCAGTTTTTTTCCAGTTGCTATTTGTGCTGCAATTCTTGCTAATGGAACATTGGTGGTTTTACTCACAAAAGGAATTGTCCTACTAGCTCTGGGGTTTACTTCAAGTACGTAAACTTTTGCTCCTTTGTATGCAAACTGAATATTAATTAATCCTAAAACATTTAGTTCCATAGCAAGATCGTTTGTAATTCGTATAATTTCATCCAATGCTTCTGCTTTAATGCGGTACGGAGGGAGAACACATGCAGAATCCCCTGAATGTATTCCTGCCTCTTCAATATGTTGCATTACCCCACCAATATGTACTTCATCACCATCACATAGAGCATCTACATCAAATTCAAATGCGTCTTCCAAGAATTCATCAATTAAAATTGGGTGTCCTTCCGTAACATCTGCTGATCTTGCTATATAGTCGATTAATTGATCTTTTGAGTAAACAATTTCCATAGCTCTACCACCCAAAACATAGCTTGGCCTAGCTAATACAGGATAACCAATTTTTTCCGCAACGTCTATAACCTCATCTAGCGTTCTCCCCGTTCCAAACTGTGGACATGTAATACCTAACTTATTTAATATTTTTCCAAATTTTTCGCGATCCTCCGCTAAATCAATACTCTTAGGAGATGTACCAATAATTGGTACACCAGCTGCTTCCAATGAATTAGCAATCTTTAGAGGGGTTTGACCTCCAAATTGAACAAGAACTCCATCTGGTTTTTCAAATTCAACTATATTTAATACATCTTCAAATGTTACAGGTTCAAAATACAATCGGTCCACTAAGTCAAAATCAGTACTTACAGTCTCAGGATTACAATTAACCATGATAGTCTTATACTTTAAATCTTGTAAACCAAATACTGCCTGTACACAACAATAATCAAATTCTATTCCCTGTCCAATACGATTTGGACCTCCCCCCAAAATCATTATTTTTTTACCATTTATAGGTTCAATTTCATTTTCATTATCATATGTTGAATAACAATATGGAGTTTTTGCTTCAAACTCTGCAGCGCATGTATCCACAACTTTATATGAAGGGATAATGCCCCTTTTAATTCTTTCAGTTCTTATAACATGAGAGGATTTATTTGTTAATCGTCCAATTTGTTCATCTGAAAATCCATATTCTTTTAATTGTAGTATATCAGATGATTTATTAATAGTTACAATTTCTTGTATCTGAAAAAGAAACCAGGGGTCAATACCTGTAATATCATGAACTTCTTCAATAGTTTGTCCTTGAATAAATGCTTCCCGTATTTTTAATAATCTAAATGCAGTAGCATACCGAAGAGTGGTCATATCTAACGATCGGGCACGTTCAACATCTGGATCACCCTCCGCAAGGGGTTTTGGCTCTAATCCGTCAAGACCAACCTCTAAAGAACGAAACGCTTTTTGCAGGCTTTCTTTAAAAGTTCTTCCTATGGACATAACCTCTCCTACGCTTTGCATTTGCACACCTAAATGGCCAGAAGCCGTAGGAAATTTTTCAAAATCAAATCTAGGTATTTTTGTTACAATATAGTCTATTGTTGGTTCAAAAGCTGCCAACGTTTTTCCTGTAATATCATTGGGTAATTCATCCAGCGTATAACCTATTGCAAGCTTTGCAGCAATTTTTGCAATAGGAAATCCTGTTGCTTTGCTGGCGAGAGCAGATGAACGACTGACCCGCGGATTCATCTCTATAATTACCCTTCTTCCATCACCCGGATTAACAGCAAATTGAACATTTGAACCCCCAGTCTCAACCCCTATGGTCCGTAAACATAAAATTGCATCATTCCTCATTTGTTGATATTCTTTATCAGATAAAGTCATGGCAGGGGCAACGGTTGTTGAATCACCAGTATGCACTCCCATCGGATCAATATTTTCAATCGAGCAAATAATAATAGCATTATCAGCTTTATCCCGAATTACTTCTAATTCAAACTCCTTCCAACCTAATAAAGATTCTTCCACTAATACTTCATTTATGGGGCTAGCGTTTAACCCGTTTTCAACGAGCGGTTGATACTCATCATAATTGTATGCCACTGACCCCCCTGTCCCACCTAACGTAAATGAAGGTCGAATAATCACAGGAAAATGTAAATCATCAATTAATCCTTTCGCTTCTTCCCAGGAATGCACAAAGCCACCCTGCGCAGTATCGATACCAACATCATCCATTGCTTTTTTAAATTGCTCTCTATCTTCTGCTTTATCAATAGCGTCTACTTGGGCACCAATTAATTGAACGTTATATTTATCTAGTACTCCTTCTTTAAATAATTCCATGGAAAGGTTTAGCCCCGTTTGTCCACCAACTGTTGGCAGTATAGCATCTGGCTTTTCTTTTTTGATAATTTCTGTTATATAATCAACAGTGATTGGCTCAATATATGTTGCGTCAGCTAAATCAGGGTCTGTCATAATCGTAGCTGGATTTGAATTAATTAAAATAACACGATACCCTTCATCTTTTAAAGCTCTAGTTGCTTGAGTACCAGAATAATCAAACTCACACGCTTGGCCAATAACTATAGGTCCTGCGCCGATAATTAATATGGATTTTATATCAGTTCTTTTTGGCATCTTTCATCATGTTTATAAAATTATTAAATAAGTATCTACTGTCATGAGGACCTGGGCTTGATTCTGGGTGATATTGTACAGAGAATGCATGAATATCATTGCATCGTAATCCTGCGGAGGTATTATCATTCAAATTGATATGTGTTGGTATCACATTAGATGGAAGAGATTCTAAATCAACAGCAAATCCATGATTCTGACTAGTAATTTCCACATCGCCTGTTTGTAAGTTTTTAACAGGGTGATTAATTCCTCTATGTCCAAATTTTAATTTGAATGTCTTGGCTCCTAAAGCAAGAGCTAAAATTTGATGACCTAAACAAATACCAAATATTGGTTTTTTTCCTAAAAGATTTTTTACCATGGAAACTCCATATGTAACAGCAGATGGATCACCCGGTCCATTACTTAAAAAAATACCATCAGGGTTGAAATCAATAATTTCTTTGGCAGTGGTTTCTGCTGGAAAAACAGTTACATCACAAGAATGTTTTTCTAACAAACGTAGAATATTGTGCTTGATACCATAATCAATAGCAGCAACTGTATAATTCATTTTATTGTTATTCTTTGTCCATCGAAATTTATTTTTTGTTGTCACAACTTTTGCTAGATCAAGACCATTCATGGATGGTGATTTAGATAGTTTACGTTTTAAACTATCAACGTTAACGGAGGTTGAAGATATAATACCATTCATGGATCCTTGATTTCGAATATGTCGTGTTAAAGCACGAGTATCTATTGATTTAATACCAACTATTTTCTCTTTTTTCAAATAATTACCAATTGATTGAACCGAACGCCAATTCGATGGAATTAATGTTTCTTCCTTTATCGCAAAACCGGCAACCTGAATATTTTCTGATTCAATATCTTCTGGATTAATTCCATAGTTTCCAATATGCGGTGAAGTCATTGTTACTATTTGTTTGCAATACGATGGGTCGGTTAAAATTTCTTGATAACCAGACATGCCTGTATTAAAACAAACTTCTCCAATTGTTTGACCTATATAACCAAAGGACTGTCCAGAAAATACACGCCCATCTTCCAGTAATAAAACCGTAGGTTTGTTAGCGCTCAAAATTTCCCCATAAAATAATGAAAAATGAAATTCTAATTAATATACCGTTATATAAAAATTGGCCATCCTTTCGGAAAAGGATGGCCAATCGATTGAATTCCATGCTAGAAATTCATAAAAAACAACCAAAGATAAAACACTATAAAATTTATTTTATGCGGTTTGGACACGGTACTGATATAATTCGTCATATATGTTAATACACTCCTCTAAAATATCTTTATATGCATCATCAATAATTGATTCTTTTTCTTCGTATAAAGAAAATGTTGTTGATTCCCATAATTTATCATACCAGTACTTTCCCCATATCCCATCTTGTGGATGTGCACCTTTATCCCAAGAAAGCATTTTCTCTTCAAAAACAATATTAAATAAAAAACAAAGTTTCCTTAATATCCCTTCTGGGTTTAGTAGGATATCTTTTGCATCAACTATGGGAATTTGATTATCATGATATTGAAATATTTTGAGAAGCTGAGTATAGCCTAATTCATCTATATTTTTTAAATCATTTTTTTTTATGTAACTAGCAATTACATAATTAGGATCTCGAATTAATAAGCAATTCAAAAAACTATTTGTCCATTTCAAATTATCATTTGGATCTAAATGGTGTGCCATATGCTTTTGATACCAAATAGATTTTTTATTGGGTATATGATTAATTAACCTGTTCATTATATGGTCATAATCCGTTGTATTTGATTGCAATATTTGTTCATACCCAGGATGGGTGACCCCTGATCTTTTTAAGTAATATGCATAGAATGGTTCATCCGTTACATGCGTATCGGAACGTGAGCTGAATGACCGCATCATGGTTGTTGATATATTTCTTGGTCCAGACCACATTGCTATACGAATCGGTTTCATGATTAATTATTTTTTTGGATATAAATTATTTACTTCCATTGTATATAGACTTTGAAGTCTATCTGTAATAACACCTTTTTTTCCATTAGATAATATATGTTCATCAATTTTTGTTACAGGAAGAACACCTGCAAAAGTCCCCGTAACAAATGCCTCATCTGCTGTATGAACATCATCTATGATAAAATTCTTTTCATATATTTTTATATCATTAGATTTACAAAGATTAATGATTGCTTCTCTCGTGACTCCATTTAGACAATATTCACCAGTGGAAGTCCATACTTCAGATTGTCTAACGATAAAAAAGTTGGTAGAGTTACACGTGGATACATATCCATTTAAATCGAGCATTAATCCTTCATCTGCCCCTAAACGGTCTGCCTCGATACATGCTTGGATACAATTAAATTTACTAAGGGAATTTATCTTAGGATCTTGTGTTATTTCGGAAGAACGAATGGTGTTTACACAAACTAATTCCAAGCCGTTATCTTTTGAGTCTTCTGTCACAATTTTGTATTCTGGAATTATTACAATTGTGGGCCCACCTATATTTACTCTGGGGTGTTGATACGGTGTGCTCTTTATTCCTCTAGATACTATCAAACGTAAATGGATATTCGAATACATATTGTTCGCTTCTATCGTTTGTATAATCTTACTTGTTAAATCATCTGGAGACATACCAATATCCATCCCTATTGAATTAGCACCAGTATATAGTCTATCTAAATGCTCTTTAAGAAAAACTAGTTGACCATTGTGCAGTCGAATTCCTTCCCATACTCCATCACCCAATAGAAATCCGCTATCAAAAACAGATATTTTTGCTTCCGGTCGTGGAATAATCTTTCCATCAATATATATGAGGATATTTTCGTTTCGGGGATCTTGAATATATTCGTGTGTACCGCTAGGCATGCTTTAAATAAAAACGATTATTTTGAGGTTAGAGTCCAAACTCCATCCCAGTCATCGCCAGGAGGATTTTCTTTCCAATGATCACATCGTGGTATATACACTCTACTTGGATTTGTTTTTCTGCCAGCAAACATATCTTCTAATTCATCGGCAGCTTGAAATGCTTCCTTGGCCTTATCCCAATCTTGATTGCGGTATAGTGCAAGTGCCTCGTGGTATGCCTGAAGAAAGGTTTTTTCTTTATCCGTTTCTTCACCTGCAATGGCTACTAATTCATACACTTGAGCAGGCTCCGTTTTTCCCATTACCCGTACAAAATCTAAATCTCTCCATACAAATTTATCTTTGCAGGCAATGTAACTCTCATTTGCAACTTGTATATAAATTCCATATTGCTTTGCAGATGATTCAAGTCTCGCAGCAAGATTTACAGTGTCTCCCATCATCGTATAGTTCATCCGCATCGTTGATCCCATGTTCCCCGTAACCATTTGACCCGTATTGATACCAATTCGATTTTGCATATTATGAACAATTTCTGGCCATCGATCTCCCTCGCCGCGCCATTTTTCCCTCATTTCACTAAGTCTTTTTTGCATTATAACAGCAGTACGACAAGCATAATATTCGTGATCATTAACAGGTGCAGGTGCTCCGTAAAAAGCAACAATCGCATCTCCTATATATTTATCTAATGTTCCTCTATTATCCAATAAGATATCCGTCATTTCTGTTAAATAATCATTCAATAGTTCCACAAGGTCCGAAGCAGATAGTTTTTCAGAAAAGGCTGAGAAACTTTGAATATCAGTAAAAAACGCTGTATGATATCCTTCTTCTCCACCCAACTGCGGCTCCTCTTTTGCATCAAACATTTGATCAATTAATTCTGGTGATATATATGTGCTGAATGTGTTTTTCAAGAACCGTTTATCTTTCTCTGCTCCAAAAAAGTTATATAAGAATACTCCTCCATATGTTCCAAAAATAGATAGCATAGGACGAACAGTTTCCCACATTACGAGATGATTAAAAAATTGAAAAAGGGTAAACGCCCACCAAGCAATCATTCCTATAATTGGTACGGGAATAGTATATAAAGTCTTTTTAGGTAGACTGATAATAATTCCAGTTAGAATAGTAAGAATTAAAATCGTATTTAAATTTTTTGATTCACTTGTCTTGTTGACAAACTGATTTTGCAAAATACTATTCATCACGTTTGCATGAATTTCCACACCTGCGAACGTTTCCTGAACTGGTGTGTTACGTAAATCCATTAATCCAGGTAAAGATGCTCCAACCATCGCAACCTTACCCTCCCAGTATGTTGGGTCAAGCATTTCTGGATCCATACAATACATATATGGTAAATAATAATACGTTTTAAATCGTCCATAATAATTAACGAACATTCGGCCTTCTTCATCAATAGGTATTTCTCTAACTACCGTTCCAGTCGTATCGCTAAGACGCAGCACCATATTATCAAAATCATAATCAAATCCATCTCCTGGAACACCTAAAATATCCATTGCTGCTGCCATAACTAATGTCGGATATACATGGTTTGGTCCTTCAAAATGTATGGCTGTTGGCGCTCTTCGTATAATGCCATCCTGGTCCTGTGGAAAGTTTGCGCTTCCCGCACGTTTTGCTACGCTTATTAAATCGATATGCGTGTTTGTTAATCTATCCGCCTGAGGAAGTCTCTTGGCCTGATCCATAGGGATCGTAAGCAAATGATCTGGCCGGGAATAGCCTTCTGGTTCGCTATCCATCTTATATTGAAAATTTAACGTATCTTCCTGTTCAAAGACGAGCGCATGATATACATTATTGCTTTCATAAGTAGACTGAACAAATCGATACGGATCATTGCTAATAAGAAATTGTTGTGTTGCTTGTGATAAATTTTCTTCCTCTGGGGTATTCTCATTTGCTAGCGCATTGACAAGTTCATAATTATATGTATTCTCCGGATCAAAAATGATATCAAATAGAAGAGCCTTTGGGTTTCCAGAAGATACTACATCAATTAATTGACCATGATAGGCGTGTGGCCAATCAAAATAATTCCCTAATCCTTCAATAGAGTTTTGTTCAATATCAATGATAACAACGGTGTCTATGGACGCTTCTTCAACCGTGCTTACTTTAAATTTCATGCGGCTATCATATGAAAGATATTCATATTTATCCAAAAACGAACTAACCGCAGGAAGCTTATCAACTAGCACACCAACTAGCATGGTTACCACTAGACCAATAAGTACGCCAACCCCAAGGCGTTTTAACAAATCATTCATAAAGAATGTTTATTCTTTAGAATCTTGTTCTTTATTCCATTTGACAAAATCAAGATCTTCATCTTTCCCTTGATCAAATTCAAACATGTGATATTTTCCATCTTTTCGGACGTTTATCTGCATCCCTTCTGCTAATGTAATCCATTCTTCAAGAGTTACTTCATACGGTCCAGATACTTGGGTGGGTGCTTTTATTTCTGTAACAGGCCCTAATGTAAATTTTGGTTGACCAGTTGGGCCTCCAGGAGCAAATGATTTTCTTTTTTCTTGTCGTTCTTCAATTACATTTTTTGCAGCATTTACATCCACTTTTCCATTATATACTAAGACTTCACTTTCGTCCCCACCAGCTTTTGCCCTGTATTTCGTTCCACGAATAGCTGCAACAGCAGTAGGTGTGCGAACAGATACATTCTTCTTTTCGCCAAATGCAGCTTTAGCAGATACCCATATATTTCCTTTATTTAAACTGGCATTAAAATTTTTCTCCATTGGCTTTACGCTAGCCTTATTCAGAACCAATTCCGAATTTTCTCCTATACGCATTTTTCCCCCACCAATTAATGTAATCTCTGCTCTAGATTTTGCTAGTGTTCGAATAATATCTCCCTCACTTACAGGAAAATTTGGTTTTGCTTTTACCCAATCACCTGCTCCACCAGATTGAACTTCAACTTTACCAAGCGGTAATGAAATTTTTCCAAACTTTTTTGCACCAGATTGATTAGCAAAAACCACTACTACTAATAGAGCAGTTATAAATGATAATATAAGTGTTGTCTGTTTTACCATGAGATCATACCTATAAATTATTTATTCAATGAAAGCAATATAATAAAAAAGGGCAGTATATCTGCCCTTTTTGATCATAAATAAATCTTATTTTACAAGAATCATCTTATGCGTATCGCTTATGAGTAAATCCCCTTTTGGAGATATAACACGTGCCATATAAAAATAAACACCACTAGCTACACGCTCGTTATCCTTATTCAATCCTTTCCAGATAAAATTATGATAACCTGCAGGTCGATACTCATTATTAGCTAATACTGCAACCTCTTCTCCTAATAAGTTATATACAACAAGACTTATCGTCGCTTCATCTTGCATAGTAAGAAGAATAGATGTTTGCGGGTTAAATGGGTTTGGATAGTTCTGACTTAACGCATAACGATCCGGGAAAAGCTCTATCCCCGCATTATTTTTTTGTAAGAATTCTCTAGTACCTGCAATAAATCGCACTTCATGTTTCTGCGATGGATTGGTAACTGCATATTTATATACGTGTCTCCAACGTAAATCTTGAGCTGTTCCAAGCGTAATATCGATTGCAAACACATCTAAATCTTCTGGGATCAAATCTAAATCTTCAAATGTAAGATATACATTATGTTCATCATCTTGTGCTATTACTTCTAAGTCCCAGTATTCTCCTTCTTCTTTCGGCATACGAATGTCACGTGTATAGGTATCACCATGTTCTGGCCAGTCTCTATTATTTACTCGAACAGATATTCCACCTGGGACTAATGGCGGCTCAAACGCATCCTGATTATCATAGGTATCCATTGCGCCCTGCAATAAGCCAACTTCATTAAATTGATCTCTACCTAATCCATTACGAGCAGATATATTGACTAACCATTCATTATCTTCCAAAATAATTTCTGAATCAGCCACGCTTCTTCCTAATAATCCTCCGCCTCCATTACCTGGATTAATAAAGATACTAGATGCACTGGAAGATTTGTAGATATATCCCCCCCATGGTTCAAGTGAGGAAGCATTTGTCCAACTACCACCATCATAGGTGTAAAAATTTGGATCGCCAGATAACGATGTTGAATCTTGTGTTAATACGCTACTTAATGGAACAGAAAAATCAAATGGATTTCCAATAAATGTCCAATCACCGCTGGTTAAGTTAATTTGATACGGTTGATTGGTTTCAATCGTATATGTTTGACCTGTGTTAATACTAAACCCAGGATCTTTTATCAAAATAAAATAGCTTTCTCCGCTATTTAATGTAGATAACTGCTCAAACTCTGTCCATGCCCCAGAGCCTGCGTATGCAAAGGCTCTCCATTTGGTATTATCAAATGCAGCATCAGGCATATCATCTACAATAAGATTCACAGGAGAAGAACTTGTTGGGTTTCCTGGGAAAGACCACAATTGATAACTGCTTGCATCTGAACCATTAGGAACTCCAGTTGGCCAACGATCTGTGCTTGCAAGACCATTTGGTATTGTAACAGAAATGGATGTAAAACCATCCACAGGTTTTTTGGTTATATTCCCGGCAACATCTTCCGAATATAAGTAATACTCAATTCCAGATGAGGTAGAATATGCACTTGCAATTTGATACGAGCTTAATGTTGACATATCTACAGGTGGCTGCCAGTTTGATTCTCCTCCACGACGATAATATAATTCTGCTTTATCAATACCTGACTGACCAGATCCATCTTCCGTAAATACTGCATTAATTACAACAGCCGTATTTTCTGTAGCTTCTTGAACAGGATTATGTGTAATTCCAGGAGGAGTATGATCTACACTAATTGTTTGTGGATTCGATGTCTCCATAGCGTTCCCAGCGCTATCATATGCAGTTACGGTCCAACTGTGCGATCCTTGTGCAAGACCAAACGCAGGAGAAAATCCTGTTGAGTCTGGTGAAATTTCCGCTGTTTCACTTCCACCATTTAATGAGAACATATAATGACTGATCCCGGAAGTCGCATCACCTGAAGATTCCCATTCAAAACGATATTCTGTTTGATTGTACCATCCAGCGAGTGGCTTTATTAAGTCAAATGTTTGGGGAGAGGTATCATCCCATTTTGCAGTGACCATCATTGCAGTGGACTCATCATCATTATCGGCATTATCCTGGAGCCATAATTTTATGGTGCGAGAATCATTTGCCGGCATGGAAAAACTCAATGTTTGAATGCCTGAACCAGCAACATACTCTGAAGACTCTCCATCAATTTCATAATGAGCGCCCGCTACACCAGAATGCTCGGATGGATTTGTCCAGGTTAATGAAAACGTATTATTTGATGTCCAGGAGGAAGGACTAATGCTTAAAGAAGAGACCGAAGCTGGAGCAGTAACATCATCAATTCTATATGATCCAGTGGTATCACTTATTCCTTCTACCGTAGCAATAATTTTAAATGAAAAGTCCCATGTGGCACTGCTTGCAACTTCCAGAGCAATAGCTGCTTGACCGCTTGTAGTTGCATTATCTTGACTTACAATAGTTACATTGTTAGATGAAGGACTTACTTCCCACGAAACAGGCGTGTTATTGCGGACAAGATTTCCAAATTGATCCTGCGCATCCAAAGTAAAGCCAAACTGGTCGTTTAATTCTAAATCTTGCGCAACCTGAGGAACGTTACTTAATGAAGCCGTTACACCTGGCCATACAAGAACAACTGCCGATGTGTCATCTAAATCATATGCCGCAACCCGATTAATATTGCGCTCCACACTAGATGAAGAAACAATCTGCGCCGGAACAAATTGACCGGGTCTGCTGTCTACTTCAATTTCATTACTTCTAATAAATGAGGATGATTTACCAGAAATATCCTGTTTAATAGAATTAGATAAAGAACGAATCGTAGATATATTTGAACGGTTATTAGTTGCCGTTATAGTGGAAGAAACATTGGAAGTATTATTTGCTAGAGACTCAAAACTACCAAAGGCATTTAATAATGAACTTTCTGTTACCCAACAACGAACCTGATACTCTGTCCCAGATATTGTATTTGTATTTAATCGTGTACTTGCAACACCCTGCGCATTGGTATTGCTCGTTCCAGCGCTTAAGCTTTCACCCGTTCCAGAACCAGTTACTACTTCCCATACAACTTCTACATTTTCTAATGGATTATCAAACGTATCCACTAATGCAGTATAAAAATCAATGAAAGCAGTATCAGCAGAAACGCCCAGTTCTTCCGATGTTAGGCCTTCATCTAAAGTAAGATTATATATATCCGATGGGATAATTATCACCACGGAGCTTACATGAGAACCAGAACCAGCATTGGCCGTAACCGTAACCTGGTCTCCAACACTCAGTGTGTTATCTGTTGGGTCCGTATATAGGATAACCGTAGCATTTCCAACCGCATCTGTTGCCGTGGTATCAGAACTTAAGCGATATCCATCACCAGATCCACTTACCGAATTAATACTCCACACTACATGTTCACCAAGGCGGACTGAATTAGAAAATTGATCATATACATTGGCAGAAAATGTTAGGCTGTCTAACTGCGTCATTGTAGCAGACGGAACGGCAACCGCTACAGAATCGGGTGTACCTGGCTCTACTAGATAAAACCCAGAGGTTGAGGACGCATCATCAGCAGATACAGTAAATGAGTTGTAACTACCAGAGACCGTACTAGTGATATACTGGTTGCTTATGATTCCATTTAGATTGGTTGAATCAGTTGAAACAACGGAAAACGATCCGGTATTATTTACCGATGCCCATGTTACCGATCCTTTTGTTTTATAACGACCATATGTATTAAATAACTGTATGTTTGACGTGAGGCCAATGGTGGTACTCGTATCGGGACTTGCTAGAACGGTATCTCCAACCGCCGGTTGAAGAACCGTAATGGATGTTACAGGATAACTGCTTTGATTATGGTAGTATGCACCTGCATCTCCATACGTATAATCAGGATCCACTTTATTGGTATCTACATCAATGCCTGCTGCTGCTGCAAGCAATGTAAAATCATCATTGGCGTAATCGGTAAACTGATCCGTACTGCTGGTAAAGGATCCAACACTATTTACCGTACCATCTACCTGTCCCTCTAAAATAGAATAATTAAGATCCACTGTACCGGAAGCAACAGACAGCGAAGTTGCATTATCGTTCCCTGCAATGGTTATATGGTTCAATATGGCATCCCCATCTACGGTAAGAGGAACAGAGGCTGCCTCTACTCCAGAAATTTGAATATAACTATAGACATTATGGTTAGTTCTACCTCTATCGCCAGTAACTGTTAACCCTCCCCATGTAGAATCAGGATGTGTAGGTAAGAAGGATATAGCTCCTCCATCTTCATTCCCCTCTGCATCAAGAGCTCCAGAAACCATTAGGCTAACTCCAGGACTAAAAAACAATTCTGCACCTGCATCTAATTCTAATGTATCATTTTCTGATACCGTAAAGTCATCGGTGATGATTACAACCGTGTCCGCAGACACAGTAATGTCACCTTGGGAATCTCCAGACAAAAGAACTCGCTGACGAGGGAATGCGCCCATGTCCACCACGGTATTATCTGCATCATATGTAGAGCTTGTATCCCCTGCATCAATACATGGACTTAAAATATTTAGTGCAAAATCTTTTTCAGAAGCATTCAAAAATAATGGATCTACATTTACATTGCCTGTTCCTGTATACCCACCCTGTATATTGGAATAGGTAATAGTTGGGTCACCAGCAACGGCGTTTGTATTTCCCCAGATTATTGTATTTACAACAGATACTGATCCGGTTGAGCTATCAACAAGAGCATATTCATTTCCATATAATGTTACATTGGAAATAGTAGCATCTGCCGCACCGCTAAGCGCAATCGCTTCCCCGCTTACACTGTCAATGAGAACATACGAAATATCAATAGATCCAGCAGATACAACAACCCCATCACCAGCATCAGCATGAATAGAAAGCATATGAAGTGAACTGCTTCCACCGCTGAATTGTATTTCTTCACCAATCCATACATCCGCAGGGTTCAGATTGCTTCCTCTTAGGTGAGCCGATTTTCCCCAATTACTAAATCCATGATCGTAATACCCTGGATGTATAATTACAGAATCTCCTTCTAATACATGATCCATTACCCAGTCAATAGATTCAAAAGAACCAGTAGACGCAGAAAAATTACTATAAATTACTTCATCTGTTCCCGTGGTGTCTACGTGCCAAGTAACAGAGGTATATGCGCTTGGCGCATGTAAGCTATTTTCATAAGCACCCATATCTGGATTCGCAGTATCCGGCCTTGCAACGCCAGCAATATCTGCTGCTACTACGTTGATTGAACGGGCAACACCAATCATTGGTGACCAGTCTAATAACGTTACATTTCCATTCTCCGCATCCGTAAATCCTGGGCGACCATTCATATTTCCTTCGCCATCAAAACCACCCATTACATTCGAAAATGCAACCGATGCTTCTTCATCCATATCATGGTTTCCCCAATAAATACTATTCAACATTTCTACTGCGCCAGAAGAGACAATAGAAATCCCGGTTGTATCATCGGAAGTATTATTAATAAATGTACAGTGATCCAATGTGATTGTACCGCCATCTACATACATTGCGCCACCATCGGCACTTTGGTTGCCATCAAATACACAATTGGTAAAACTTGATTGGGAATCATTAAGATATATGGCACCACCATTACCAGCGCCGCTATTATCCCGAAAGATCATATTTTCAAATACAGGGTCAGCACCCGTTATGGATATTGCACCCCCATTGGAACCATTACCATTGATAATGGTTAATCCTGAAATATGCACCGAATCACTTTCCCCATTATTAAATACAAATGCAGTACCCAGATTTTGACAATCAATAATCGTAGTTGCCGCTCCAGATGTAGAACGAACAATACGTGTCAATCCTTGCATATTTAAATTGCGGTTATTGACTCCATTGTAAGTACCTGCTGCAAGCTCTAGAGTGTCTCGATTGGAAGATTTATTTAATGCACTTGCAATTGTTTTCAGTGCGGTTGCGCTTGTCAATCCATCATTATTATTATTCCCATTGGTATCATTTATATAATAAACCAAACGCTTTGGTTCACTAAGAACATGTTCATACGCTCCTATATCAGGGCTGGAACCAGCTGGGTTTGGCCTTGGGTTTCCATATAAGTCAATTACAGGGTGTAATATATCGTTTTCATCAACATCTTCTATGCTTGCACCACCCTTGCCTATGGCAGAACTGTAGGCGGAAAGTGTACCCAAGCTATCTTCAAATAATGGATCAAAATCATAACAATATTCATCTTCATCAAAGAACGACTCACTGGAACCTCCTTCAAAAATAGAATTGGTGATCGCAACATATTGTCCACTATTTTGTTGAATATATGTCTGGACCGCGGATGGTACGATTCCGCCTCCACCAGTGTTCCTATTTATGTTCCCAGCAATAATGGAATTAAAAATGACAATCTGCTCACCATCAGATCCACCAATTTCCAAAGCAGTGCCTGAACCTGAAGCTTGATTAACTATCCCCTGATTTCCTGTAATAGTGGAGTTAATGATCGCTAATTCTGCATTCCAAGCATATAATCCAGAACCATAATTGCCACTGCCGTTATTCCAGCTTGCTGTATAATTACCGGCAATAAGAGAATTAATTACATATATGGCGCTATTATCTGCATACACTCCTGCTCCTCTATGGAACTCACCTCCATTACCAGTGTTGTCAGTATAATTATCCAAGACTTTTGTTCTGTCTAGGATAAGTTTCCCCTGTTGCTGCACCTTGATTCCTGCGCCATCTAATTGACCAGATCCGTTATTATGATTACGGTTATTCTTGATAATACAGTTACGGAAAATAGCCCCAGCTCCATTTTCTACTACAATAGCTGGGCTCTGGCTATCTGAATCCTTAATCACACAATTTTCAAATACTGCCCCTGAAGGATTATAATTATCGTTACCATTTGTTTGGCCTACATACACACCAGCAACAGAAACCGCTGCTCCACCAACATCCCCACCACCATTTTGAATAGTGAAACCAATAATTTTTAATGTAGTATCATTTTGTGTGTCAATCGTAAACAACTGTTTATTATCTTCTCCATCCAGGATAGTGGAATCAGGACCACCACGAGCAAATAAAATAATATTTTTAGGGGTAATGGATCCAGTATTTTGGTTTTCTACAGCAAATTGTAATTCCTGATCCGCATTACGATCATACGTCCCAGGAAGAACCATTACTGTATCTCCTTCATCTGCCGCATCAATCGCATCTTGAATTTCTCGGAATGCGTCTGCAATGCTTCCTTCACCAGATCCAGATCCGTTTGCTGCATCTACATACCACACAGGACCCAAATATGTTGGTGTTGCAACAATCTGCATAGATGGGGAGCTTTCATAACCAGCAGTATCCACACTGGTGACATAAAACCAATAACGCTCATTATTTGTTAAACCTGTTACGGTTCCTTCCGTACTGTATAAACCTGTAGTAGAATCTACCAAAGTAAAATTGGTAGAATCAGCACTCGAATAAATTCGATACTGCACCACATCTCTTGCATCAGTTGCTGACCACAACAATAGAACGGATTGATTATCTTCCGTTGCAAACAAATCTGATGGAGAATCTGGATATGGGGAAACAGCTAAACTGTTTTCCCATGCACCAACATCAGGGTTGGAACCTGCAGGGTTTGGTCTAACGTTCCCTGCAAAATCTATTTGAGGTGCGTTAATAATGTTCCCAAGTGCATCTTCTCCCTCCGCAACACCAGCTCCAATTGCGGAGCTACGAGGATGCAGAGCAAAAGTACTATCAAGAAATTCCGGTACAAGATTAAGAATATCATCACCACTCAGGTCATCATCCCCGCCGATAATAGAATAAGAAGCGTACACTTCCGAACCGTCATTCTGATTGTCATAAATAGCAAACTGCCCATTATTTGTTGTGGTTTCAGTTTGAGAACCAGCTCTTGTTACAATGGTATTGCTGTGAATAATACTGTTAAAAATTGTAAGGTGTGGTGAATTTCCATCACTATTTACATCAGTCATACCTATCACACTGCCAGTATGTTCATAAATAAGCCCATCATTAATTGTGGTCGTCTGGTTATTAACAACAGTGCTATTAATTAATTTTAAATGGCCACTGCCGCTATTGTAAGATATAACCCCACCAGACGGATAAAAGTTTGAAATAGAAGCATATGATAAAGAATTGTTCGCAACAATTGTATTTACTAGCGTTACATCAGCTGATCCATAAGAATCTACAGCTAAAACTGCACCAGATATATTACCCCCCACCTGGCCTGTCTTTTTTAGAGTGATATTGGTTAGTTTCGATCGATTAAAAAGTAGCGTACCTCCTTTAAGTAAAACAGCACCTCCATAACTAGTATTACCGCTACTGGGATTATCAACGGTTATATTTGTAAACTCACAATTATCAAAAACAGTATTTGAAATGTCGATGTAAACAGCTGCCTGCTCCCAATCTGATGCTGCTTCAAGATCTCCAGAATCAAACATCGTAAACACACAATTTTTAAACGTGACCCCAGAAGTGTAATATGTACTTTGACTATTGTTATTCCAGAGTTGGTAGCCTTGTATTTTCACAACTGAGCCAGATCCATCATCTTCACCACCATTGCTTGCTGTGATAGTAAAACCAATAATTTGAAGTGTCGTATCTGTTTGATCTTCAATATTAAATACCCGTTTATTTTCTCCATCAAGAAATGTAGTTGCTGCACCATCACGAGACATTAACACAATGTTTTTACCCGAAGTAGTCCCATCGGAATTCGAAGTAACAAATTCTAACTGCTGGTCATCCGGACGATCATACGTACCAGGCAAGACCAATACTGTATCTCCTGCGCTAGCAACATCAATGGCGTCCTGTACTTCGCGAAATGGATCATCGGGGCTTCCTTCATGGGCACCTGCGCCAGACCCATCATCCACATACCATACTGGACCATTATAAAATGGTGTTAATTTTATCTGTTCAGATGCAGTACTTTGATAATTTGAAGTGTCAATAGAAGTAACATAAAAAGTATATCTTGTATTGTTCGTTAGCCCTGTAATTGATGCGGAAGTATTGGTTAAACCTGTGATTGTATCCACTACTGAAAATGATGACCATCCGCTGCTGCTTGAATCCGCCTGATATACATAATACTTGGAAACATCATCTGCTGATGGGGCGGACCAAGAAACAGTTGCCGATATATGTCCGGCAGTACCAGCAATATTAGCTGGAGCATCTGGATACGGAGTAACAGCCAAGCTGTTTTCTTGAGCTCCCATATCTGGGCGAGATCCTGCAGGGCTTGGTCTAGCATTCCCAGAATAATCAAGTGCAGGAGCAACAATATCATTGTCCTCTGCATCTATAGTTGTACTAGCACCCGCACCAATAGCTAAACTAGAGCTGCTTAAAGTAAAGTTCGTATCTGCAAAGACAGGATTAACATCTAAATTTCCATCCCCGTAATCATCTCCATCTATCCCAGCAAGAATTGAATATGAAAAACTATATTCATAATAACTGTTGCTAGAGCCGAAATTACTCGACAAATAAATTTCATGCTCTGCGCCACTATTGCCATATATAATAGAATTGAAAATGGTAAGATGGCAATTATTGCTACTACTAGCATTAGAAACATGAATTGCGCTTCCATTACTATAAGTATTAGTTGACCCATCTATTTCATTGCCAGTTATGGTTGAGTTAATTATAGAATAAGACCCTCCATATTCTAGCGTAAGCGCTCCACCCTGGGCATTGGAAGTATGCTCCACTGTATTATTAGCAATAATTGAGTTAACTATTGTAAGCTTATCGCCATCTGTATAAATAACACCTCTAGCGGTCCCATTCGTAGCCTTCACTGTATTTCTAACTATCTTACAACCTTCTATATATAAAGTGTTATCACTGTACTGAGCCTCATCCATCATGATTATTCCATCGGATGAGCCATATCCAATACTAGAATTATCCCGGATAACACAATTAATAAGTCGCAGATGTGCTTGATCCATATAAATAATACTCATCGCACCGTAATTATTATTTACAGTACGATCATGATCGGTATCAGCAAATACACAATTTTTAAAGGTTACACCATTAACCTGTGGATTGCTGCCTTCAGAACCTTGAATATGAACAACGCCACCCATGCCATTATTATAATTTATATCTCCTCCTGAGCTGGCTGTGATGGTAAACCCAATGATCTGCAAAGATGTATCATTAACAAACTGATTATTGGAATAACGAAGAGTAAAAACGTGGGAACTTCTACCATCCAAAATGGTAGTTGCAGCTCCATCTCTGGACATCAATACAATATTTTTATGCGATGTAACTTGTCCATCTGTATTCACTGCTTGAAAATTTAATTCTCTATTGCCGTTCCCATCATATGTTCCAGGTAATACCATTACTGTATCACCTGCGGATGCCGCATCAATCCCATCTTCTATATTGCGGAATGGTAGTGCGGGGCTTCCATCTCCACCTGAATTTGCACTGTCATTTACATACCATACGGGACCTTTATATTCTGGCGCACCAGACACCTCATTAGAATACCCGGATACATATCCATCTGCATCCATAACTACAACCCGAAAATAATATGTGGTACCGTTGGTTAAACCGCCGATACTTTTTGATGTAAAACTTGCGCCAGCACTATCCACTAATGTAGCAGCATTTGCTGAAGTACCTTTGTATATACGATACCGAACTAAATCCGTTTCCGAACCCGCAGTCCAGCTTAAAGTGACCGTATTATTGTTCACACTGCTTACGGTTAATCCAGAAGGACTGTCTGGATAAGGAGTGGTAGACAATGAATTTTCAAATGCTCCCAGATCTGGACTGGATCCAGTAGGAACCGGCCGCCCTGTATTTAGATAGTCATATACAGGTGTAGTGATATTTTCAAACACGCTTGTCCCTGCGCCAATGGCAGGGCTTGCTGCAGATAGGGTATATACGGTTGCTCCTGCAGAAAAATTTGGATCGGATGATAAAATATTATCTTCATCAATTCCAGCATCACTTGCATACTGAATCAAAGAATAATCAACCTCAGAATTGCTTGTACCCCACCCGGAGCCGGCAGTAGACATATTTACTGTTGACGGAGTAACGTTTCCTGTGGAGGTAGTGTTTCCATACATAATGGAATTAAATATTACCGCATCATAGTTAGAAGCATATCGGTAAATACCTGCGCCATAATAATTATTAGCCGGAGTGCTAGTGCTAACAGGGTTTACTTGATTATCTGCGATGGTAGAGTTAATAACCTGTATTTCAGGATCTTTTGATGTATAGTTGGGATTATCACCAAAACTTGCCAAAAGGTCGTAATAAATTGCTCCACCGCGCGCACTCCCATGATAGCTTGTGCTTGTACTGCTTGTACTGCGCAAGTATTTTGAGTTTGCTTTATTTTGCACCAGAACTGAATTTATAAAGTGTGTCTGACCAAATCTTGTAAATACGCCTCCACCCCAAACATAAGTACCATTGATTGTATTATAACTAATGGATGAATTCACAAACCGTATAGGAGGGTTATTCTTTGGCCCTCTGTCTATATGAACAGCTCCTCCATAACTGTTAGAATAACCGAAACTTCCTGTATACAGATTTGGCGCTGTTCCTTGATAATCACCACCTGCTTCAATTTTATTGGAATCAATACGCGTATTTTCAAAATACGGTGATGAGTTAATTCCAACAGAAATAGCTCCGCCATAGAAACTGGAACCAGTGTTCGTGGATTCAGAATCCAACTCATTGGAGTTTCCTGCTATTACACAATTTTTAAACTTGGGCCGGTAAACTACAGAATCTTGTACAATATAGGATCCATTTGAAGAAAAATAGCCTTCATTCCCTTTCATCCTAATTGGAGCATAAAAATTGCTAGATCCAGTTCCTCCATCATTGGTTGTTTTTAAACCGCGAAATACACATCCATCAAACGTCGGGCTGGCACGGTAAATAGTGATCACAGTTCGATCTTGTTGCCAGGATGACAGTGAATGCGCCACCGTGGAATTCATAAAACGACAGTTCTCAAATACCGGATTCCATGGAACACGGTTGGAGCTGCTGCTGGTATAGCTAGGGCCCTCTATATCTACCAAGGGGTAGTCTTCATCCCCATTTTTAATGGTAAAACCAATAATTTTTGTGCTGCTTGAATATCCGGCTAATCCTGATTCTAAACCATCCTGATAATTCATACTGATAGCAGTACGCTCTCCTTCTCCATCAATTATGGTTGTCGCTGGACCTGCTACGGATTCAATAACAACATTTCTTCCAGTAAACTCTACCACAGGGTGATCCCCATGATCGGGCCCAGTATAGGTTCCTGGTTGTACCAAAATCTGAATACCATCAGAAGTAATGCTTTCCAATGCGGCTTGAATCGTATAATAAGCATTAGTTTCTTCTCCATTTGGATTCGAAGGCGCAGTGGATGGGCTATTATCTACATATATAGTGGTACCTGAAAATATAGGCGTTGCACTGACCTCACCAGAATAACGACTCTCATAGTTGTCGGAATCAATTGCCGTAATGCGGAAAAAATACTCCACACTATTACTCAAATTTGTTACGGTTGTGGTGACCGTTGTACGCCCACTTACGTCACCCTGCTTTACCGTTGGGCCACTGGAAGCCCCATAATAAATCCCATACTTGGACACATCTGTGTCAGTATGCGCTGTCCAGGTAAGGACCACCTGTCCATTACCAGCCGATGCTGCAAGACCCGTAGGTGCTGCAGGAACCGGGCTTGAGCCCAATGTGCTTTCATAGGCACCCATGTCAATAGTAGATCCAGAGGGGTTGGGTCGAACCGTTCCAGAAAGATCTGTTGTTGGAGCATTTTTACCATCAAAACTTGCGGCACCTTCTCCAAGCAAAGTACTGTACAGCGAAAGGGTGTAGTTTCCGGCTGATGCATCCGTGAACTGTGGGTCTACATCCAATGAATTATTCCCAAACCAGCTCTGTCCAGTTCCTCCTTCTATATCATTATAATCGGAGGTAAGGCTTGAGCCAGGTACAAGGATGTTATCAGAGGATTCCGCTGTGTTATCCCAAACAATAGAGTTAAACATGATAACATCTTCATTTGCATTAATATTTATACCCCCTCCGTACGAAGTATAGCTACTTGGGGCAAAAATAGAATTTCCTACTATAGTCGAATTAACAATCAGCACTTCTCCAACTTCACTTCCATAGGAAGCTAAGTCAACGTGTATACCTCCACCATATGCATGGCGAGCAGGAGACGAACCTGTATTGCCTGCAATCAGACAGCCAGAAAGGACTGCCTCTCTTTGAATCCCTAGCCCTCCTCCATACACATATCCATTATAAGTGGAAGTATTCGAATTACCGATAAATTGACATCGTCTAAAAGTAACAGGATCCGTATTGCGATGATCGCTTTGCGCCAAATATACGGCCCCACCCATACCATAATATCTTGCGCTAGTGGTATTATAGTTTATTTGACAATCTGTAAATACAGGTGAACCGGTGTAAACATAAATTGCTCCCCCCGAAGCAGAGTTTGATCCTGATCCTATAGTTTCTGCAGTATTCGACACAATCTGACAATTGGAAAAAGTTGGGGAAGAACTAGTCCCTGTAATATATATCGCTCCCCCATACACAGTGGCGCTAGCGGAAGCAGTGTTATCCCGAATAGTACAGTTTTTGAATTTTGGACTTGCACTGTTTATGTATACGGAACCACCGGAAGTATTTTGACCGTTTTTCAAGGTAAGGCCGATTACTTCAAACGTAGAGCCTACTCCGCTGTTAAAAGTAAAATGTCTCGATGCAGCTCCTGCGTCTAGAATAGAAGAAGCAGCTCCATTCAATGAATTGATCACTACATTTTTACTGCTGGAAAACGTGATGTTCCTGTTTCCAGAACCCGTAAACGTACCATCTTTAAATGTAATTGTGTCCCCATTCGCTGCAGCATTATAAGCGGAAGATAAAGTTGAAAATGGACTGGAAGAGCTTCCTGCGTTCGTGGAGCTTCCATTGGTTGCAACCCACCATACGGGACCTGCATAGGCAGGAACTACAGAAACCTGTGTAGCATACAAACCTTCATTTCCGTCCGTATCTATAGCGGATAATGAAAAATAATATGTGGTGCCATTAGTTAAACCTGTTGCCGTATATGTAACAGTGGGGTGACTTAGTGTCGCCAGCAGGGTTGTACTGGATGGTGTAAACCCTGATGTAGTGCTTTTATAAATTTTATAGGACGCCATATCCGAATCGGTATTAGCCGACCAAGATAAAACGGCTCCGCCATCTCTGGAAGCAACGCTCAGCCCTTGTACTTGCCCAGGATTTGGAGATCCACTTTGAGCGCTTTCATGTGCCCCTAAGTCTGGACTCGTTCCAGAAGGATTGGGTCTAGCAGAAGATGCAATGTCATTTGTAGGAGCTGCAATACCATCAAATGTGCTCGCGCCTGCACCAGCCAAATAACTGGAGCTGGATAAGGTGTAATCATTATTGCTTGCATTGGTAAACCCTGGGTCAATAGCCGTTGAGTTTGATGCCAAGGTATAATCATAGTCCGCGATGTTATTATAGTCAAAGGTTAATGTGATATTGGAGTGTCGATAAATGCTCTCATAGTCATCCGCTGTGTTTCCCCAAACGATGGTATTGAACATGGTAAATTCAGAAGATGCTGAAGAATATGCATATATACCACCACCCCAATCATAAGAACTATAGACAGATGAAGCAGTGTTTCCTGCAATGGTACAATTAATGATTTTCAAATCACTTGATGTGTTCAAGTAAATTGCCCCACCACGACCATAATAATTCAATGCTTCGCTGTTGGTCGTTGCCGTATTCCCTGTTATGGAACAGTTGACTAATTCAACTCCTATATTATTTGCATGCAATGCACCTCCAAACCCATTCTGTTTCCCTTTGGCGGTGTTGCCTCGGAAATAACAACGAGTAAACTTTAATGGGGTGACATCTTCATGATCAGACTCACCATACACAGCTCCTCCCAATCCAGAATAGCGGCCTGATTCCGCTTTATTATCATCAAACACACAATCAGTAAATGAAGCAGTAAAGTCAGAGTCGCTATCTCTGCTATTAAAAAAGATAGCTCCGCCATAATTACTCGTCAACTGACTACCGCTACTCAATGCATTGTTCTCAGTAAAGGTACAACTTCTAAAAACAAGGTCACCTTCGTACCCTTCTATAGTAATTGCTCCGCCACTGATTTTCGCGCTATTATTATTAAAGGTACAGTTTTGAAATACTGGGGACGTTGAATAGGTGTCATCATTTGTATCTTTAATCCATAGCGCACCACCATGGCCTAAATACGATCTATTATTTTCAAACACACAGTTTTTGAATCGAGGGCTGGAGTTATACACATAGATAGAGCCACCGTTGGTGCTATAATTACTATTTTTAAATGTTAGACCAATAAAGACCACACCTGTATCTAAAGTTGTCGAATTACCTATAGTAAAATGTCGATAATTATTATTCTGTAGATCCAGAGAAGTTGAGTCTGCTCCACCCTGGGTTCCTGTACCGGACATAATTACAATATTTTTTGCTATGGTAATGTTTCTATTTCCTGTACCGGTATAAGTACCATGTTTTAATTTGATGGTGTCTCCTTCGGCTGCAGCATTATACGCGTCTTGAATCGTTGAAAATGGACTGTTAAAGCTTCCTTCGTTAGAAGAGCTTCCATTGGTTGCTACCCACCATACGGGTCCAGCATAAGACGGTGTTGCCGAAACAGTGGTCGCCGCAGCACTTAGAGAATTATCATCCCCTTGGGAGCGCACCGTAAAATAATATAACGTGCTATTATTTAGACCTGTAATTGTTTTGGATGTTACGCTACCGCTAGTAGTACTAGCTACTTGAGACAAATTACTAGAGCTAGTTCCTTGATAAATAAGTGTCCGCGCTACTCCGCTACCTGTAGCAGCTGTCCAGTTCAAGGTTACTTGACCTTCACCAGCAGTAACCGATAAAGCAGTTGGCGGTGCAACAGAAGGAGTTCCACTTGCTGTAGGCATAAAAAGACTATAATCTCCACTCGAAGTTTTTGATTTGATTCCATAGTAGTATGTAGTTCCATTGGTTAGCCCATCATCTGCATAGGAAGATATATTCGCAGCTACTGAATCATGCTCAGATAAATTAGAAGCGCTAGAACCACGGTATAGCACATAATTATTTACACTTGGGGTGCTAGATGCTGTCCAACTTAGTGTATTTGTTTGATAAGAAGGTGTTACCGTAAAATCTGTTGGCGGTATAACCCCTGCATTAATATCTAAAATGCGAATTGCCCATTCTTCTTTCGGTAGGCCTGACGGGTTTCCATTATATACTATCTGTGTCCCAATTTCTTTTGTTTGATCCTGCCAACCAACCGTAGCAGAAGTAATTGCTGATGCTCCTCCGTTCAATTCCTTATACTGATAAATAATTTCACCACTAGCTTTTAAGATCACCTGGAATGTCAATGTTGAGGTTGCTGACCTGTAAAGGGGCATTTCATCATATGTGATAACCAACTGATTACCGTCGCTATAGTAAGAGGTTAAATTTTGACCTGTTGGCGGTCTTAAATCATCCCAGAATGGAGCTAGCAATGCCTCTGGTGCACTTGCAGATGGTATGCCAATATTCGTATAAGCGCTAGATGTGCTAGTAAAACTGATGAAACCATTCGTGCTAATACGAAACGTGGTGTAGTTTTCTCCATAGTAGGGAAAGGTAAACCCAATAGGGTGCGGACCCGTATTCTGGTCATCACCTGACATAGAAATTGTGGTTCCTGTAGACGAGATATCAACCCATTGATAGGTTGGCCCACCTGTATCATCACTGGTAGCCCATTGATAATTTGGTTCGTTACTAACTACAGGAGTTTCCTCACTCCAAGTAGCGCCTGTAATTGTACCAGAGTTACTATTGGAGGTCACGTCTGCAATGGTAGATCCTGACCCTTCATTCATGAGCCAATATGCTTTTAAATCATTGGAAGAAGTATAGTCTCCAGCATTCGTGCTGGCAGATAATGGTGCACCTGAGTTATATAAAGCCGTTACTTCCGCAGCAGTTAAGTCATCATTCCAGACCGCTACTTCATCCATCTGTCCAACAAACTCATTGGTAAGATCTTGTGAGTCATACTCTGCCCCAATTGTCCATCGATGTGTACTATACATAGAGTTGGCTGCTGAATGAGTGCCTTGAGAAACTCCATTTAGATAAACAGTACCAGTATATCCGCTCCGAGAATAGACAATATGGTTCCATTGCCCATCTGTTGCAGCCGTGCTTCCGGTAATCTCAATAGAACCTTCAAAAACGATAGGGTATCCTGTGGTTTTCTTTAAACCAACCATAAGAATATTTCCACCTGTGCTAGTATTCACCGCAAAAAGGTACGAATCGTTTTCTGGAAAAGAGGCCAGAGTTGGTCGAGCCCAGAAAGATACAGCCCAATCGGTAGTTCCCGATACTTGATCCGCAACCGTATTCACGTTCACATAGTCCTGATCTCCATCAAAATTAAGCGATTGAGATACTAACCGTTGTGGAATCGCCAATGCGAAAACAAGCAATACTATATATACTGTGTATACTTTATTCATAAACAATTTTATTCTGGTAAGGCTGGCGGTTCCGGAAGAGCCGATGCTGCCTCCGGTTGTAAAAGCACAAACGCTGCTGCCGCTGCTAAGCCAAGTCCACCTAGAAGAGGCAAGCTAATGCTTATTCCGCCGCCGCCTGAGTCAGCCATATCGCCGCCTGCGTATTTACGTCGTTTTTTAATTAAATCTTTTGGAGCGTCTAATCCAAGAATCGTCCACGCTAAAATCTCAATTTCTACAATCATACCCTCTACTTTACCTTCATAGGTAACACTCTGCATATTTTCTGCTGCGCCAGTAGCAACGCTAAACATTTTTATATCAATGGTATAGGCATCTCCAAGCTTACCAATCGCGCCATTTACCATGAACTCTACACCAAGCATCGCTCCAACTTCTGCTGCGCATTCCTGGCTGCTACACTCTGCTCCAACCATTCCCTGCTCTTCTAATACTTCAGACATAACACCTCGCTCCACCATCTGAACGCGATCTGTTTTGCTCATAGCAGTAGTGAATCGATCCGTTAACGTTTGTGCTTCCATTAGTGAAATTCCACGTCCTTCAAAATCTAAAATAGCAACGGTTGATTTATTTTGTCCTCCACCACGTTTTAATTTTAATCTACCGGGTGGCTGCAATCCCACAATCTCCCAAGCCAAAATCTGCATTTCGGTTAGAAGCCCAGCAATGTCCCCTTCATGTGTGGCATTCACAGATCTCTCTGTAGCCCCTGTTTCAACAGAAAACATTTTTACGTCAATGGTAAATGAGTCGCCCAGTTTTCCAATCGTACCACTTACCATAAACTGCACTCCTAACAATTGACCCACTTCTGCAGCACATTCATCCGAAACACATCCCGATTGCGCAAGGCCCTGTTCTGCCATAATGCTTTCAATTGCTTTTCGCTCGATTAAACGCACAGCGTTGGTAGTCCCAATTTCTGAACGCATTCGTTCGGTAAGAGTTTGTACCTCTTGCACGCTGATGCCTTGGCCTTCAAAATCTAAAATTGCCACTGTAGGTCGGCTATCTTGCGCCAAAACAGTAGCAATCATAAAAAAGGCTAGTGATATATATGTAAGATTATTTTTCACTTAAATCCTCACAAGTTATAACATGCGTTCTAAATATACAGTGCGCCAGAACACATATTCAATTATTCATCTGCCTCAGCTAATAATATTTCTACCATAGATCCAACTTCGCCTTCGAAGTCTTCCCCTTCATGAAATCCTTTTTTTGCTAATCGAATTGTCTGGAACTTATCGATTACATAAAGCCTGGGTAGCGTTTTGGCTCCATATCGTTCTTTTGCCACTCCTCGATTATCGTTTAATATTGGCATTGTAATCCCTTTTTTTGCTAAAAACGGTCCTGCTTTGGGGGAGTCTTCAAATCCAGGGCTAGTACGAGTTGCCTCTGTGATATCCACCAGGAACCATTTGACGCGCTTTCCATCAAACTTTTCATACAAATTTTGTAAAAGTGGCAATTCTTTCATACAAGGCTTACACCATGTTGCAAAAAAACTAACAACTACCACATGCCGGTATGGCTGCGTAGTGCTTTTTCGTAGTCTTTTGCCACGCTCTACTGTCCAATTTTTTAAAAACTCGAACTTAGCTGGTGCGTACATGAGCGCCCATGATGGAGCAACACTTCCAGCTTTTAATCCGGGGTCCTTTATTCCATCCGCATCTGGCACTACCGCCACTTCTGATTCATCTTCTTTTTTCACTTCTTCTTGCGCAATCAGCGGCATAGAAATTGCAAGGGCAAGAAACAATACAAAGTAAATTGGTTTCATCGTTGAGAATTTATAAGTCATTAATTTCTCCATCTGTTTATTAATTAAAGTACTATTAATACTCTACAATCTTTTAAAATTCCATAAGAACTGTTTGCTGATCTTATGCGCATAATATCTGAATTGCCAATAATAACATCCACGTTATTTGACCCGGATGCGGCAACAGCTTTTACAACAAGAGGGTTTCCTTTTACGCGATCATCTTCCTTGCCAGCATCCAACCCTTTTGCATAACCAGCAACTCCGTTCTTAATTGCATATTCCCTAGTATAATTGGAAGGACCGTACACAATACCGCCGTTTTGGTCTAGTATTTGTGGAGACATCGCTGGTCGGACACCCAGTCCGCTACAATCAATAATTAATCCTGTGATCGCTCCAGTAGTTGGGCTGTCTGCAGAAGTTGCAGCGTCTCCACTCGGAACGGCTGCGCTTGGAGCAAATGGGTCTAAAAATCCGCCTGGCGGTACTACAACCTCGGATATCCCGGACATGGGCACTTCATAGACAACTTCAATAGATGTATCACTTAGATATTTTGGATCACCAATTTGAAATGCGCCACGGATTACCCCTTGCACCTGAGTTTTAATCACATCATCAAACATGGCTCCACTCATTGTTGTTTCGCTTGTTAGCGTTACACCATTCACAATCTCAATTAATTGACGTAGCGCGTCTTGCTTGGCAATTCTCAGAGCTGCTCGACGAGCTTGCCCCGCATTAATTACATTTTGAGGGATATATCCAATTCCTGTTGCCTGTACTTTTCTACCATTATAATCTATTGATCCTCGATCAAATGTTTCTCCAACAAACCCGTCCTGGCCTATTAGAAGACTGCTAATTAAAAATGTTATATATACACTTTGTTTCATTAACTCACTCCTTAAAATTATTGAACAATTTCTGCTGTGATTCGATTCCCGGTCATTCCGGTAACCTTAAAATTTAACCCATCGGGCGTTGTTTGGCTTAGGCCCATCGCTAAATCCATTGCCTTGCCTTCAAACTCAACCTCGTATTCCGCAACTCCATCATTTAAACTTTTTGAATATGCGTTTCGGATACCAGATACAGTTTGCGCACTTAAAAACGATTGAAACATCATGTACGACCCAAAATCCGCATTCTTCAATACAATAAATACTTTAACAAAATTGGACTGCTGGGTACTCCATTTTTGAATTAATTGACGAATAATATCTTCTCCCATTTTTCCCGCAGCCTGATTCACCGCATTTACACCTGCTGTGGAAGGAGAAATATGCGGTTTTTTTCCATGAGCATTCGGAACAACGGCTAAAATTTCTCCCGTATCTACGCGAACAATTTTTCCATTTAAATCCGCCTGACCTGATGTCATTCCATAAAATTCTCCACCGGAGGATATCTTTGCTGTACCGATAACGATTACTTCCGCCCCTAGCATTCCAGCAATTTTTGCAGCAGCAGCCACATTGCCTTCCAACGCCTGTTCAAAATCTGGCTTTCCTTTTAATGCTTGTACTAGTTGACGATCCACAACATCAAAACCCTTTTCATAGAACATGCTGAGTAGTTTGGTCTCTGCAAAATCTGTAGGCGTATTATCAATTAAATTTTCTTCTCGAAGGAGAAAAATAATCCTGGGTCGGTTCATTGAGTTTAAGAGCGTTTGTAATGCCGCCTCATCCTGCATGACCTGATCTAGCATTTGAGTAACCTGCGCTGATATAGTAATCTCCCAGTTGCCATCGGGATCTTTTTTCTCATTCACAATCTCAAACTTTTTTACAAACCCTTGTGCTTTAGAATAAATGTTATCGCTTAAAGAGGTTGCTGTTACAACGGTTTCGGAGCTGATATAAGCACCCAACCCATTCTCTACTGCATCACGCTTTGCCTGTTCAATGGCGGCATCCTTTGTTAATCCATAGCCAATTCCTTTGGCAGTTTGTGACTGCGACAAAAGAACCTCCATGGGTACAAAACACATTAATATGACCAAAAAATATTTCTTCATTTTATTCAAACCCTATATTTACCTCGCTGAAAGTGCAAATCTATAACTAGATACAATTAATAATCTAAATTATTTAATATTATATCATTAACCAACAATAAAGCTATTATTGTGATTTAAATCAAATTTGGACATTCAAGCCATTTATTTTCAAAGTTTTTCATCCTATATTCAAGCTGTTTAATCAATGGTAAGGATAATATATGAAACATTTATCTATTAGAATATTCGCAATATCTGCATTATTGTTTATTACAGGATGTGCAACAAAACCACAAAGCGATGTGGATAGTCCTGAATATCATTTTCGTTCGGGGATGCGTTCTGTTGATACGGGAAATTATGATGCTGCATTGAATTCGTTTCAACGAGCACTGGACCTAGATAAAAAATTTGTTTCTGGGTATGCGGGGCTTGGATTGGCAAATGCACACTTAGGAAACACAAAAGCAGCCAAAAAGAATATTGGCAAAGCGGTAGATAAAGGATCAAAAGATCCGGATGTTCTTGCAATTTGTGGTCGCGCTTGGATCGTACTGCGTAAGGATGAAAAAAAATGGTTTAAACAAGCTACAAAAATTCTTGATAAAGCATTAAAACGAGATAAACAACATGAAGCGTCCATGTATTATTATGGGTTAGCTCACTTGTATAAATATAATTTTAGTGATGCAGAGTCATACTTCCGAAAAGTAGTTGAACTAAAAGGAGATTTCTCAGGAAAAGCGGATGCGCAGTGGAAACGATCGCAAAAAATTGTTCGTGCAATGCCAGGTACGGAGGCAGGGAAAAAAATTGCGTTACAAGAACAAATTAACCGCGCAGATTTATCTGTTATATTTGCAGAAGAATTAAAAATAAGTGAATTGATGGCAAAGCTTCCATCGCAAAGCGGAGGATTTCAAACTCCAGGCCAAATGAACACAACCAGCCGATCGCAAAAGCCCTCAGATGCAAGTGGCCATTGGGCATCATCTTGGATAAATGAAGTGCTTCAATATGGTATTCTAGAAGTTGGCCCGGATGGTCGTTTCTATCCAGATGAAACAATTACTCGTGCTGAATATGCGATGGCTGTTCAACGGTTGCTTGTAGTTGCTACAAGAGATAACGATTTAGAAGTTCGTTATTTTGGTGAGAACCCATCTCGATTCAGTGATGTTCCTAGTAGTCATCCCGCCTATAATGCGATGGCCTTATGTAGTGAAAGAGGAATAATGCAATCTGATGTAATGACGGGAAAATTCAACCCTTCGGGAAAAATTGATGGTGCGGATGCGTTATTAATAATACGCACCTTGCAAAATTCTTTGCGAATGACATTTTAGAATAAATAATATGGTTAATTTAAGGGGCAATATAATTGCCCCTTTTTTATTCCATTTACATTCAATATGTAACATTGTATTTTAAGTCATGAGGTTACGAACTCTTCTTATCATTCTATATGTTGGTTTATTTGCGCCGAGTTGCGTAGAACACCTAGTTACAATTAGAGTATTCCCAGATGGAAGATATTTAATGAACTTTGTTAGCCGTGGTGATTCTACAGATGTCTTCAATGAAGATTTTCCCCATCCTTATGGAGAACTATGGAGCACAAAAATTGAAACGGAAACATCCGATGATGAAACAACTTGGATCATGTCAACATCCGGCCTGCTTAGCGGGCCCGTTGCTTTTTCATCCTCCAATAATTCTTTGGTAGAGGTTGCGCATCCCATTGATGTGCGATCGGAAAAAAGCTTATTTGGAACGTATTATTACATGACACAGTTTTTCAAAGGAAGAGAAGTCTTTCGAAAATACCCAAAGTTTGGTAACAGCATGAGTAGCATTGATAATGATACTACGGAGTGGATTGGGGAGGCTTTGTACTATATCGGATCTACAACTATTAGTGATTTGCAAACCGATTCCAGCACAAGAATCGACAACCTCCTTGCGGAAAGAATGGAAAATTATATACGCGGATACGTGGATAGAAAAAACTTTACTGAACTATATTCGATAGAAGATTCATCGACGTTATTTGTTCATGATATACTAAAACCATTTGCAGATGATCTTCCTTCAGGTTACAAATTAGTTTTTCAAAGTTTGGTAGATGTTTATTCACAAGAAATGCATATAACGGGACAACTAAAAGATGATCAGTTCAAGTTTCATGTTTTTTTACCAGGCGCCATTTTAACCACAAATGCTGACTCCATTGCTGGGGACACATTAATGTGGACATTTGGATTAAAAGAGTTTCTTAATGATGATTATATATTACATGCGGAATCAATTGTCTATTCAAAGAAGCGAATTCAAATCGCTATTATTATTTTATTGGGCTTCATATTAATCATTGCATTTTTATTAATTAAATTCAAGCGATGAAATTGAAAATATTCATCCTTTTTAATTTAATTGTGCCATTATTATTTGCCGCAAAACCAAAATTCAGCGATAGTCAAATTATTGCCATGACACCTCATTATTTTGAACGAAACCACACTTCCCCTGATCTATTAGGTGTTAATATATATAAATCGCGTCAAGGAAGAGTATATCAAATTGATATTCAAGTGGATAGAAATAGAATTAATGATGATTTAAGCTTCGCCTATTCTGCTTTAACAAACATGGGTCAGTACGCAAAGAAACCTATTAAACAATTAATTGTGGTGATGCATAGTGATAATTATCGAACACCTCCACAGGTTTGCGTTGGGAAAGCAAAGTGCAGTATTGATTTTTGGGTTCATGAAAAAGGTGAATATCAAAGCTGGTACAAAGAATGTATCCATTTTAAAGAGCTCTAATACTAGCATGAGGCTTCGCACGATTTTGAGCGCTAACCCTTATTTGATGCTCTATGTTGTAGTGTTATTTTTTATTATGACTCCAAACATGCATGCTATAGAAATTCCAGATTCTACTTACAGAACTAAAGCGCCATTATTACTTCACAAGCCTCCTAAAGTAATGTTTGATGATAGGCCAACGCTCCTGCAGCTATTTGTAAATATTCCCGATGACAGCATTAAAGCTGTAAGTATTTTTTATAAAACGAATGAAATGAGTATCTTTCAAGAAATTCAACTAGATAAGCGTAAAGGGGCATTTACATATAAGTTTGACCCTGGAAAACAAAATGGGAACTCTTTATCATATTTCTTTATTGTTCAGCAGTTGGAAAATTCTGTACATGCTACGCCCTTAGGTGATTCTGGTAAAATTAAACCGTATAATCAACCCCTTGTAGACGCCATTGAATACTATGAAAAGAGACTAAAATCACTACAATAATGAAAATTTCTGATACAATTCAATCTCTTCGCAAACAAATAAATGATCATAATTATCAATATTATATATTAGATAACCCAATAATTTCTGATGGTGAATATGATAAACTATTAAAAGAGCTTGAATCAATAGAAAATAAATATCCAGAATATATTATTCCGGAATCACCTACTCAAAGAATTGGCGCACAGCCAAATGATAGTTTCGGAACTGTTACGCATCGTATAACAATGATGTCTTTAGCAAATGCTATGTCAGAAGATGAGTTAACTGCATTTGATACACGAATTAAAAAAGGGCTGGATATATCCCAAGAAATTGAATATGTCATTGAGCCAAAACTGGATGGTCTAGCTGTGGAATTAATTTATGAAAATGGGAAATTTGTTAATGGATCTACTCGAGGCGATGGAAATACAGGGGAAGATATAACATCCAATCTAAAAACTATTAACAGTATTCCTTTGATATTAAGGGATGATATTTCCCCTCTACCTGATTTGGTGGAAGTTAGAGGAGAAGTATTTATTCGAAAATCCGATTTTGAAATTTTAAATAATCAAAGATCAAAAGAAGACAACCAGCCTTTTGCAAATGCAAGAAATGCTGCAGCAGGTAGTCTCAGACAGCTAGATCCAAAAATTACTGCAACAAGGTCACTATCAATTTATTGTTATCAAGCTGGAGTTATAGATGGAATAGATTTAAATACACATTCAGAATTTTTAGAACAGTTAAAAGGTTGGGGGCTTCCTGTAAACCCCGAAATACAAATAGTAAAAGGGATAAAAAAAGCAATACAATACCACAAAAAGCTTGAAAACATAAGAAACAAATTTCCATATGAAATTGACGGTTCCGTTATAAAGGTTAATTCATTGCCCTTTCGTAGCAAGCTTGGTGCAAGAAGTAGAAGTCCTCGTTGGGCTATTGCAGGTAAATTTAAAGCGCAACAAGTAACTACAGTTATAAAAGATATTTCCCCTTCAGTTGGGAGAACTGGTGCTGTAACTCCTGTAGCAAAACTTAAACCAGTGGTGGTTGGGGGTGTAACAGTTACAAATGCAACTCTTCACAATCAAGATGAAATAGATCGAAAAGATATCCGTATTGGAGATACTGTTGTAATAGAGCGATCAGGAGATGTGATACCTAAAGTAATAAAAGTAATTCTAGAAAAAAGGACAAAAGATGCAAAATCGTATCATCTCCCAAATCATTGCCCTGAATGTAATAATCAACTAATTAGACCGGAAAATGAAGTAGTATTTCGATGTACCAATTTTTCATGCCCAGCAAAAATTAAAGGGAATATAAAGCATTTTGTTTCCAAAGATGCATTGGATATGGATGGACTTGGTGAAAAGCTAATCGATCAACTTGTAGATGAAAAAATTATAAAAAATGTAGCCGATTTATTTCAAATAAGCAAAAATCAATTGGCAAAACTTGAAAGAATGGGAGACAAGTCTGCTAAAAACATTATCGAATCAATTAACAATTCTAAAATCACTACCTTTTCACGATTTATATATGCTCTAGGAATAAGACATGTTGGCGAACATACATCAAAACTGCTAGAAGATGCATTTGATGGAAATTTCGATTTGTTGTTAGGTGCCTCATTTGAAGATTTGGAATCTATTGATGAAGTTGGTCCTATAGTGGCTCAGTCAATTTTAGAGTTTTGGAATATTGATTCAAATAGACAAACTGCTAACAATTGTTTTGAGTTTGGTATCAAACTAGAAAGAAAGAATAAATTAGCAGATCAAATTCTTAGCGGAAAAACATTTGTCTTTACTGGTTCATTGCAAAAGTTCAATAGAAAAAAAGCTAAAGAAACGGTAGAAAATAAAGGTGGCAGTGTAAGTAATGCGGTTAGTAAAAATACTAATTTTTTGGTGGCAGGTCCAGGAGCGGGATCAAAGCTAGAAAAAGCAAAAAAATTAGAAATTAATATTATTAATGAAGACGAGTTTGAAGAGTTAATTAACAAATAGTAATTGTTATCAACTTTGAAAATTCATAATAAACAGAAGGGAAAATTATCATGATGAAAATTGAAACAATCGTAGGGGATGTGGTTTTGCTTGTTCTTCAAGATATTGAAAGTTTAAAAGAAATGGGCATTCAAAAAAATAAGATTTATGTCCGAATAGTTGGATACGATGAAAACGGAATTTGGATAGAACATCCAAATTTTCAAATTCCTCGAATTGCGGATCCATCCAATAAAGAAAGTGAAGTAACTACAGAAAGTGTTACGGCATCTGTATTAATCGCATGGCCATTTATTACATCAATAGTTCATTTTCCAAATGTAGAGGGTTTTGATTTTCCAAATCCCTTCGATTTACATTTTGGTTTCGATATAGAAAATTGAAAAACCCCGCAGTTAAAATCCGTGGATTAAAAAAATCCTTTGGAGATGTAAAAGCTCTTGATGGAGTTGAATTAACAATTAAACAAGGAGAGTTTTTAGGCTTGTTAGGGCCTAATGGTGCAGGGAAAACCACAACGATTAACATTCTTACTGGTTTAGTCATCAGACAAGAGGGAACAACAGAAATATTTGGCAAAGATACAGTAAAAGATTATCGGTTTACTAGATCAAAGGTTGGCATTGCAGCACAAGAAATATCGATAGATTGGTTCTTTCCTATAGAAAAACTACTTTTATTTCATGCTGGTTATTATGGTTTACCCATTAACCAAGCAAAAGAACGGGTTGGTTTAATTATAGAAAAACTGGGCCTTGTTGAAAAAAGGAATACTAGATTACGACAACTTTCTGGAGGAATGAAACGTCGCTATCAATTAGCAAAGGCTCTAATTCATGATCCTGAAATAATTATTTTAGATGAGCCTACTGCTGGTGTTGATGTAGAGCTTCGACATGAATTATGGGAGTATTTGCGCCAACTCCATCATGAAGGAAAAACCATACTTCTTACAACACACTATATTGAAGAGGCAGAATTATTATGTGAACGTGTTGCCATTATTAATAAAGGCAAAATAATAAAAGAAGGTTCCCCAAATGAGCTTACTAAGCAATTGGGACAATCGGGGTTATCTGTGCATGTATCCGGATGGGAAAATCAAAAAAGTGATTTACTAAATGATTTTACGTTTACTTATGATAATGGGAGATTACATTTTTCACTAATAGATCCAGAAAAAGAGATGGCAACTATTATTAATATTTTAACAGGAAATAATTGTCATATCCAAAGTATAAGTGCAGATAACGCATCTCTAGAGGATGTTTTTCTAGATCTTACAGGGGAGAAAATTAATTAATGGGAAAAATAAATTGGATTGGTTTATGGACATTAATTAAACGGGAAGTAGGGCGTTTTTTTTCTGTATATCGTCAAACTGTCCTACCTGGATTAATATCATCTGGTCTATATATTTTAGTTTTTGGTTTCACTCTTGAGAGACGTATTGATGAAATAAATGGAGTGCCTTATACTTTATTTATACTCCCGGGGCTATTAATGATGAACACACTAACAAATGCTACTTCCAATACATCATCCTCTATGTTACAAATGAAGCTGCTACAACAATTACCAGATATTTTAACTGCACCATTATCAGCTATAGAAATTTCTATAGCATATATTATTGGGGGTACAGTTCGTGGGTTTGTTAATGGAGTTTTAGTAATGATTTTAGGAATTATATTAATTGATTTACCTGTCCATTCTCCAGTATTAACAATTTGCTTTATAATAATGGTCTCTTGGGCTTTTTCAAGTCTGGGTTTAGTTTTGGGTCAATTGTCTGATTCTTGGGATCAGCTTGCAATGATGCAAAACTTTTTTTTGACACCTTTGAGCTTTCTTGGCGGTGTGTTCTATTCAATAAATATGTTACCTCAATGGGCCCAGGTAATTAGTTTATTTAATCCAATTTATTATATGATAAATGGAATACGATATACGACACTTGGTATAGCAGATACCTCCCCATTGACTAGTTTTGTAATGGCTTTAATTATGACTATTATATTCACATTTTCAGCCATAATACTAATGCAAAGTGGAAAAAAGATTAAACAATGAGGATGCTAAAACAGATTATAATAGCCATTATAATTAGTTCATTATACAATGTTGTGTTAGCCGAAAAAACTAAATTGGGTTCGGTGAATTGGAAACAATATATAAGGGGCGGTTTAGTGCAAGTCTCAATGGACAATGGTTTTTCAGGGTATTATCGTATTAACCGAACAAGTGATTATAGTTTTGGTGATCTTAGATTGTATTATTATAGTTTAAAAAATAGTTCGTACATATTTATTCGCTATAAGAATAGTAGCAAATATCGTGGGTATTCTAGACTATATAGGTTCAGTACAATTGCGTATCAAAAAAATAAAAAAGCAGGTGTAGCATTAAGATATCACTTCAATCAAGGACTGGGTTATTTTTTATTGCCGTATGATAATGGTCATATAATTACGGAAGTTGCGCACGCATATGATATGTCAGACTATCTTAATGATAGCAGGAAAACATCTTACGCACGTGGTGGCATATACTGGGATTATGATACAAAGTTTTTCAGTTCCAAGTTAGAAATAGAATATTTTCACCAGATAAGTGAAATAGTCGAAGATGATCTATCAAGAACTCAAATCATGTCTGAAATAATTATACCATTGAAAAATAAGATATCGGCAAGTTTGATTTATGAGACAGAGAAATACAATCAATTAAACAATAATCCAAATTCAATATCATTATCAATAGGATGGAAAGGAAATGTGAAATGGAACTTCTAAACTAATTTGATAATAAATCTTTTACTGTTTCTAAATCACCATCAATTTTTTCATATGGTTTAATGCCAAGAATATGCGCGACTAGAGGATATATATGAATGTTTTCAAATTCCTCACGTTTATAACCAGATTTAAATGATGGCCCATTGGCAATAAATATTGCCTTCATATTATCTAACAAATTATCATAGCCATGCGATCCTTTTGGATTATAAGAACCATGCCCCAAAGGCATTAAGCTCCATCCTTCATCAGCAAGTACAAGAATGTCAGGTATGCGTACATGATTACGATAATGAAATCGTTTCGGTATTTTATTTTTCCAATAGATATTGGCATTATTAATACTTTTTAAATCATTATAAGCATTTTTTAATAACTTTTTGGAATCAGATGAAATAAAAACTGTAGGGCCTGCTCCAGAAACGCTTAATAAAGATAGATCTGTATATGAAGATAAATCAATAGAGTTTTCAGGATAAACATCTGTCATGCCATGATCGCTAACGATAATAATGTTTAGTTTAGATGATATATCCAGTTTATTAATTTTAGAAATTAAATTACCAAGAACGTTGTCCAAACGTTCAATTTGCATTACAATTTCTGGACTATTTGGACCGTATTCATGCCCCGTTCCATCCGGTTCATGAAAATATAATAAAGCTAATCTAGGTCTCTGTTTGATTGGATAAGAAAACCAAGTCATGACAGTATCAATTCGGGATTCAAATGAAGCTTTTTGATCGTATCTTTTCCAATAAGTAGGTTGAACTCCATTAATAGAGGCTTCTGACCCTACCCAAAAATAACTGGCAGTTTTTACTCCTTGGTTTTCTGCTGTAACCCAAATGGGCTCTCCATCATAAAATTGTCCATTTTCAACTGCTTTTCGATCTCTAATGGAATATGTTTTGTCTAGATCTGGAGCATAAAATGAGTTAGCAATCAAGCCATGATTTTCAGCATACATTCCTGTTGCTATACTATAATGATTTGGAAAGGTTTTCGAAATAAATATAGGTACTAATGCTTTAGCGCTTGCGCCTGTTTTGACAATCTTATCAAAATTAGGGGTATAAGCTTTTTCTAAATAATCATATCTGAAGCCATCCATAGAGATTAATAAAACGTATTCATCACTATCAGAAGCATACAACGAGTGCGTTAGTAGATATAATATGATAAATCTGCAAAACATAAGGGTCAATATTAAAAGTATTTTATGTTATGGAGTAAGGGGAAAATTAAATATTATTAACTATTTATAATTAAGAAGAGTATAAATCATATATGTGTATATATTGTTTATTATATAGATTTAATGTGTATACATTGTAAAGGTTATAAAATATTTATACACATTGTATAAATTAAAAGGGGTTTACTAAGCTCATTTGTAAATAATTACTGGGCGATTTATTATCTTTCCATCTATTAAAATCTTGAGCTGTCCCATATGCTAATATTATAAGGCCTAAATTAATTTTAACTTCATACCCAGTTGTATAAAGCATATCTGGCTTTACTTTTCCTTTATACCACGCATTACCAAAATCAACAAAACATGATAATACAAATTGCTTATTACCAAATCGTGGCTCAATAGTCCCATGTATAAGATTATCCCCCAAGCGCCAGCTATTCCACCCTCTAAGTCTAATTACTTCATTTCCTCCTAGCACATTTTGACCCATTAGATATATTGGTGAATTATTTGTAATTGCTGGTAAATCTTGTACTGGAATTTTATCACCGTAAACTGACATAGCTTTTATTCTTGAATAAATTGTTATTGGAATATTTTTTGGTGAATAATTAACAAACATATCTGTAATTAGCCTTGTATTATCAAATTCCCCATATATTTTTGAATTAGAATGTTCTATGTTAAGATTTATTCCATATCCTTGTTTAGGTAAAATAGAGTTAATAGTACTTGGCCTCCTGTTTAACCATTGATACTCTAATTTTAATTTTAATTCTTTACCTGATAGTGGTAACGGCATATAAGCTGTTACTGTGTCATATGTAAATTCTTCTAAATTATCATCAAACCCATCTATCAAATTGGCATTACGATTAGATAATTTTATACTACCAAAGTATTGATGATTATCAGACATAGAATTACCTTTGTTATGCAAAAGCTGAAACCACATTTCTAAACTGGTATTATCCTCATATAAGCCCCATTTGGTATTATCATAGGGTTTAAACATAATATCTAACCTTTTACTAAACCTTATCCCCCATAGTGGTCCGCTCATTGCATTTAGATACTGAAATAAATATAAGTGATTCCTATCTCCTGTTAAGTCGTAAACACCTAATCCAGTGAACAAGTGTCTGGTCATTTTATCTGACCACTGTGTAAATCCTGATATAGACCTGCTGTCTGGTACAATTAATGACCCTTGATGTCTAAATACATCAAAGGATCTATATGGTGAATTACTTAATATATTGATTTCTTTATTAACATCTATGTTGGTTAATCGTTTGCCCGGGCTAGCATTCTTCCAGCTGGAATAATGTTCTCGAATCTCTAATTTACCAGTGCTAATCTCCCTGTGAGGATCGACTCTAACCAAACGCACCGTATCTACGTCAGTTAGGGTTTGTGCTGTAATACTTGAATCATTTGGTGACCATTGTGTTGCCCAAATTGCATCACCAACATCTGTAATAAATTTATCAACTTTCGTGTTAACATTTAAAGTGTGTATGTTTGGTGTGTGTCCTGAATGTGAAGTATAAGATATATATTGTCCGTCGGGGTGCCATATAGGGTCATAATCTGCAGCCGGGTCAGTGGTTAACCTTTCAGTATTTTCGCTATTAATATTTCTTATATATAAATCTAAATTAGCATTTTGATCTGCTTTACAATAAACAATATGTTTTCCATCAGGACTATATTTTGGGCTTAATATTTGCGTATCGTATGTATAATTCGTTAATTGTTTATGTTCTTGGTCCCATTTATCTACTTCAACTTCATATAGGTTTGCTATACTGTTATTATGCGCTACATACACTAACTTTTGTCCATCCGGCGACCAAGATGGGTATGTGGCTCTTTTTGAATTTGTAATCCATTTTGTGGTATTATATTTTTGATCATATACTTTAATATCATACACCAAAGATTGATATTTCCCATATCTATATTTGGAATAAGCAACCAAATCATTTGTTGGTGCCCAGCTTAATTCAGAATGAAAACTTCCATAGTCAATTTCTTTCTTTTCCCACGCAATTACTGGTTTGTACTTTTTTTCTTTTGATACATCCTTATCCTTGTTTTTAAATATACTATTTAGTAACCCCGGCTTTTTGTCTTCACCAGATTTTAATCTTTTTTCCCTTATTTGTTTCTCTTTTAAGGTATCTCTATTGAATACATATAAAGACATATCTCTTTGTATTTTATTGTCCATACCTATAATAGCCATTTTAGTGCTATCACTTGAAAAGTTAAATCCAATTAATTTATCTATCGGTAACGTAAAAACCTGACCTACCTCCTCAATAGATTCTTTCTGTGATCTATAGCCATAATAATACGTATTCATATGCCTACGCCAATCCTCATTAAATTGATCAACATCTATCCCAACATTTTTCTTAAAAGATGATTTAAAATCAAATAGGCCAAAATTGTTACGATCTGATAGAGTTTGTACAATAGTTGAATCACCAAACCTACTTGACCAGTATAATAATTTTGAAAAACCATCATGATGCGGGTCCATATTATCCATATCATTTTTCAACACATGATATTTGTGGCTAATCTCCGCACGGTATGGCCGCCATTTTTCAGTTTCATATTCTGCTAGTCCCTCAACCACCCAACCAGGTGTTTTAGATAATAAATATGACCATGGTTCAGGAAGCCAAGTTTTTACACGATGAAAAAAGACGATATGTTGTAATTCGTGAGAAACTACTTGAAACAGCCATTTTTCATCTTCAAGCCAAATCGCTGCGTCATTTTGATCTACCCATATAAATGTTTGATATGTTGGCCCTGCAAAACCATTCATTATTTCATCTTCTGTTGTAAAAATAATATCGATTATTGGAATATCTTTTAGATCCATTTGTTCTAATAATATGGGGAGAGCTTGTTCGGAAATTGAAGCTCCTTCTTTAGCTATTTGTTCAATCCCATTATGGTAATGTACTCTAAAGTGTTCAGTGGTTATCGTGTTCCAATCTAGTTCACCATGCGTTCTATTTGTCCATGCCCATGTCTGACAATAGCCTATAGTATTAATTAACAGTATTAATAATATTTTTTTAATAACCATCAACTGAAAAATTTATTGCTGCTCCGAGATTCTCATCATCCGTAGCAAAAATTATTTTATTTCCATTTATTGTAAGGGCTTCTACCTTATTATTATTAAATACAAATTTCTTTGGAAAAGTATCAGAAATATTAAAATATAATTTCTCTTTTGAAATTTCAAAGTTTCCTATTTTATATATTGCAGATTGATATGGGCCATCATCTCCTGGATCTGACGTTGCTGATGTCCATATCGCATTATTATCATCAATATCCATATCGCTCATATGTCTTTTTGATTTGATAGGCCAGGGTAGATTAATAAAAACACTATCTTCTACGCTGATGTTTATATTATCATCAAACAAGCTTATGGAACCCCAAAATAATATGGATTCTTCATTATCCGAGCCTCTATGCGCCCAAGTAGCATATGTATTGTTATTTTTTCTTATTATTAAAAAACTTTCAAGATTTAAAGGTGGCCCACTATCAGGTATTCTAAATTCTTTAATTAGATCTAAAGTATTTGATTGGAGATCTAATTTTATCCAATAACAGAACCCCCAACTTCCCATTGCTATATATTCATTTTGCAATCCAGGAATATTTGATAACGCTTCAAGATCTATAGGCAAGGTTTCGCCTGGCCATTTTAACCCTTCATATAGCGAATCTGCAGCTAGGTTAATTAATCCAACCCGCAACTGGCCTTTCTTTTTATTGTCATGTACAACAAGATATTTATTAGTATCACTTGTTGGAGAAATCCCACTTATTGCAATTTCTCTTTTCCCGCTAACAAATTGCCAGCGCTCATCTATTGGCCTTAAGTCTGTTTGGCAACCAAATAAGATTAATATAAATATATATACGATCAAGGGGTAAGTGTCTCTTTTCATAAGGAGTTATTATATATAAATCTAAGTCATTAATATTCTATTTATAATAAATCTTGAAAATAATATTTTTAGAATTACCATTTAAAAGGACCCTCTGCTAATCTCCATAAATACCAAGAAGCCAGTGTGCGGTATGGAATCCAAGTTTCAGCTCTTTCTATCATTTGATTGGGCTTAGGGGGCTCATCTAATTCAAAAAACAATTGAAATCCTTTTTGAATACCAAGATCCGTTACAGGAAACACATCCGGTCTATTTAGCGTGAACATGAGAAACATTTGCGCTGTCCAGATGCCAACACCTTTAATTGTTGTTAAACAATCAATAACTTCATTATCACTTGTAGTTACAATATTATCCGTTACTATTTCAGCTTTAAATGCAATAGCTATATTATGTATATAGGAAGCTTTTTGATTCGATAACCCTACAGAAACAAGCTCTTCATGTGATCTTTGCATAACAATGGAGGGGGAGAGAATTTTATCATTAGCGAAAAGGGCTTTAAATCTTTTATAGATCGTTGCAGCTGCTTTACCGCTTAACTGCTGATATACAATAGCTCTAACTAATGCTTCAAAATAATTTGTGTCCTTTTTGAATTGAGGTTTTTCAAATTCGGCAATAAGCCGGCCCATTTTATCATCCCTTTGTTTAAGATGCTTCAGACCTTTATCAATATTTATTTGGTGCATGAATAAATTTGTAAATGACTTTCACTGCTAAATGGAGACATATCATAATCCCCAAATTTGTCATTAATCACAAATCCTGATTCATTTAATAATCTATCCATAGTGTCTGGATATATCATGTGCATATCAAATATGAATTGATCCACTCTTGATGACTCAAAGAACCATTTAATTTTATTGATTTGCGTATCAGGATCATATTGATTTATTTCATTAACAATGCATCTCTCGCCATTAGGTAGATCGAATTCCATAACATAAGTCTTGTGTTTTGGTCTATAAAGAAAAATGGGGTTTGGCACAAAAGTATCAATAAGAAACAATCCTCCATCCATTAAATGTGCATATACACAATTAAAAAATGCTGATAATTCTTGGTTAGTTAACAAATGACAGATTGAATTAAACCCTATAAAAATAAATTTATATTTTTGTTTGAGGTCAATACTTTTCATATCGCCCTGAACGATATTATAGTTAGTGTTAATTGAAGTTAATTTTTTTTTTGTAAATTCTACAAAAGGTTCGCTTATTTCTACACCTGTATAATTGAATCCTTTTTTAATTAAAGGCACTGCAAGCCTTCCCGTCCCTGATGCCATTTCTAATATCGGATCACCGTGCTCTAAAGCGCAATTAGTAATAAATTCTATATCGTTAGTTTTCCATACATGGGCAGCATCATAGAGATGCGGATCTGAATAAATATCAATTTGCAAAAAAATTAATTTAAAGCAACTAAATCTTTGTTGGTTTTATTAAGTATCTCGCATCCATCTTTTTTTATTATAACATCATCTTCAATCCGCACTCCACCCCATCCAGGTATATAAATACCTGGTTCAATAGTTACTACATTATTTTCATCTAAAATTTGTGTGCTTAATTGACTCATTCGAGGCTCAGTATGTATTTCAAGCCCTAAACCATGTCCAGTTCCATGATTATAATACTGACCATATCCTCTTTCAGTAATAAAGTCCCTAGTGATTGTATCCATTTCTTTACAGCTAACACCTGATTTAGCCGCATCGCATCCTGCTTGTTGGGACCCTTTAACAATTTCATATATTTCATGATGCCTGTCTGTTGGGTTGCCAATTAACGGTGTTCGTGTCATATCCGCATGATATCCTGCATATTTTGCTGCTGCATCTATAACAATAAAGTCACCATCTTTAAATGGTCGATCGCTCGGTACAGCATGCGGCAATGCTCCGTTTTCTCCGCCAGCAACAATAGGATTATAAGCCTCTCCATCACTTTCTTGTCTGTATCGTAAAACTAACTGGTTTGCGACATCTTTTTCTGTGACGCCCGGTTTTAGCATAGGTAATATTTCTTGATATATAACATCTGTTATTTCTACTGCTGTACGTATTGCATCTAATTCAGAATCATCTTTTACCGCTTGCAAATTCTCCATAAGCATTGATGTAGGGTTCCATTGCGTATTTGGAAAACTATCAGAAATTTTCTTATACTGGCTAAAGCTTGTGTGGTCTCCTTCAAAGGCTAATTTTTGACCATCCTTAATAAGTTTATTCTTTTCAATTATTGATATATGATCTCCAAAATCTATATATCGTATCATGTTATTAACCTGTTTTTTTGATTGCACATCGTACCTACCATCAGAAATAAAATAACAATCATCTACAGTGATTAAGCAAGAACCAGCAGACCCTGTGAACCCTGAAATGTATCTAACGCTTGTTAAATTTGTTAAATAAATTCCATCTAAACCCTTATTTGCCAGTATTTGCTTTAGCTTATCTAGTCTTGATAAAAATATATTACTGCTCATAAATTAATTACTTTCTTCTTTAATAAGATCCTTGATCGCATCCCGCTCTTGTTCAATCTTTACTGCATCAGCGCCTTTTGTTACAAGTATATCTAAAACATCAAGCGCTTGGTAAAATAGTTTTTGATTCTTCAATACATTTACCATTGTAAAGGTTGCTATTCTAGGGCTTATAGCTAATTGTGGACCGTCATCTTTTTTTGAGGATGATTTTCTGCGTTTTATAGATTTTTTACTATTTTTGGGTTTAGCTCTTTTAATTGTTTTGGAAGGTTTTTCACCTTTTTCAATAATTGAGAGAATCGATTTTGCCTCTCTGTTCTCTGGATCTAAATCAATAACCTTATTCCAGCTCTTTTGTAAAGTAGATTCTGCTCTACCCAGTGATTGCTGAACGACGGCTAATTGAAATGCTGCCTGCAAATGATCAGTGCCTGATGAAACAACATCTTTTAATAATTTTTCTGCTTCTCGTTCGTTGCCTATTTCTAGTTCGACCATTGCAAGTATAAATTTTCCATCCACATGATCCGGGTGATAACCTAAACCTATATCACAGACCTTTCTAGCTCTATCTATATCCCTATTTTGAAGATACATGTCTGCTAAAATAGGGAATAAAACCGTATCGAAATTATCAGCAAAATACGCTTCCAATTCTGATTGATTATTTAAATTCATTTTCTAACGCCTATTATTTTTAACCCAATTAATTATATAATCTACAGTTTCTTGTACAGGAGTTCCAGGACCAAATAATTGACCAATTCCAATGTCAGTTAATGATTCTTTATCTTTATCCGATATTATTCCACCACCAGTTAATAATACATCATCAATTTCATTTTCTTTCATAAGATCTATAACCCTAGGAAACACTGTCATATGTGCACCTGATAGCACAGATAACGCTATTACATCCGCATCCTCTTGTATGGCTGCAGAAACTATCATCTCAGGTGTTTGTCGCAACCCTAAATAAATGACCTCCATTCCAGCATCTCTATATGCGCTCGCTAAAACTTTTATTCCTCTATCATGCCCATCTAATCCGGGCTTTGCCATTACTATACGTATTTTTCTATCCATAATTATTTAAATTTTATAGAAATTTCATTGTAAACAAGGAAATTTTAATATTTTATAAATTATTTGAATCAATAACAAATGTTACAGGACCATTATTAACAATTGTTACATCCATATGTGCACCAAACTCACCGGTTTTTACATCAACACTTTTTTGTTTAAACAACTTTACGAAATCATTATATAAAACCATCGCTTTTTTAGGATGCGCAGCATTTAAAAAACTTGGTCTTCTGCCTTTATATGTATCTCCGCAAAGGGTGAATTGACTTATAATTAATACAGAGCCATTGACGTCTAATAATGAATAGTTCATCTTATTATTTTTATCATTAAAAATTCTTAAACTAATTATTTTATCGACAAGATAAGTAATATCTTTTTCTGTATCATTTTTATGAAGTCCTAATAGGATTACTAATCCATGATTAATAGTTCTTTGTTCTGAATTATTGATTTTGACATTTGCATTAATTACACGCTGTATAACTGCTATCATACAAATTGATTACTCTACCCAAACATTATTTTTCCCACACTTGTCCCGTAATTTTGTTAAATACTCTCTAGTGGATGATACTCGAATGTTGTGTGATAAAATTCTCTTTTTTCTATTATTATCATCCTTATAATGGAACATTAAATTGCATTTTCCAGGGTACAGCTTTGATAGGTCATGTAAAGCTTCAATTTGTTTAGTATCCATATTAATAAAATCTAAATATACGTTAACTCTTTTTGCATAATAGTCTCTTACTTTTTCAAGCGGAACAATTTCTGCAGCAACTAATTTTAGGTCACTAAAATCATAATCATCTGTAGGCTTACCGGTTATAAACAAAATATTGTCCTCAAAAATTATATCTTTAAACTTGGAGTATGTTTTACTAAATACCAATATTTCTGCTCTTCCACCCAAACATTCCAATGTAAAGAATGCCATCTGGTTATTTTTTTTGTCATAATGAATCTTCAGATTCTGAATTAATCCTCCTATCCGAACTTTTTTATTAGTAGTTGAATTTATTTTTTCAGAAAAATCATGACTGCTAAAATCCTCTAAATCATCTGCAAACTCCAATAGTGGATGACCCGTTAAATAAAGCCCTAAAACCTCTTTCTCATTGCCAAGTGATTCTTTTTCAGACCACGGTCGCACTTCCTGTAATTTAGGCATCATTGAAATGCCCGGGTTATTTGAGGTGCTTCCAAATAAGTCTACTTGATTCTTGCTCTTATCAGATTGTACATTTTGACCATATCGAATAGCAGTGTCAATTGTTGAAAATTTTTCTGCCCTAGATCCATCAATATGATCCATAGCACCAGACATAATTAAACTTTCTAATACTTTTTTATTTACAGCCTGCAACTCTACTCGGCTAGTAAAATCAAATAATGAAACAAATGGGCCATCATTATCTCTTGCGATAACAATTTGTTCTAACGCTTTAACCCCTACATTTTTAATCGCGTTTAGACCAAAAGAAATTGTTTCATCATCCATTGGTTGGAAATGAATATCTGATACATTTATATCTGGCGGATGAATATCAATATTCATTTTTCTACATTCATTAATTAAAATGACAACCCTGTCTATATTGGTCATTTCGCTTGTTAAGTTTGCCGCCATAAACTCTGCAGGATAATACGTTTTTAACCAAGCGGTTTGATAAGCTATATAAGAATAAGCAGTTGAATGGCTTTTGTTAAAACCATACTGAGCAAACTTTTCAATTAAATCATATATGTCTTTAGCATTGTTTTTTGAAATTCCATTATTAGAAGCGCCTTCAATAAACCTAACCTTTAAGGCCTCCATCTGTTCATTGTCTTTTTTACCAATTGCTCTTCTTAAAATATCAGCCTGCGCAAGCGTGAAATCTGCTATCTCGTTTACTATTTGCATTACCTGCTCTTGATAAACAATGATACCATATGTTTCATCTAATATTGGTTTTAATAAAGGAGAAATATATTTTATTTTTTTCTTTGTGGATTTGCGATTAATAAACTTATCAATATTTTGCATAGGTCCTGGCCTATACAAAGCATTCATTGCTATTAAATCCTCAAACTGTGTGGGCTGTAATTTTTTTAAAAACTCTCTCATGCCTGCGGACTCAAATTGAAATACACCAATTGTTCGCCCTTTTGAAAACAACTGATAAACCTTCGGATCATCCATAGGAATATTTCCGATATCAACTGATATATTTTTTTTATTTAACATATTAATTGTATGATTAATTACAGTAAGGTTGCGCAATCCAAGAAAATCCATTTTCAATAAACCAAGATTTTCCAAGTTCTTCATATCGTATTGACTCGTAACATCCCCCTGGCTTGATTTATATAAAGGCATGTAGTCGGTTAATTCTCCTGGGGTTACAACAACACCTGCAGCATGAGTCGATGCATGCCTATTCATGCCTTCTAATACTTTTGAAAATTCAATTAATTCTTTGTATTCACCATTGGCCATCGTTTGTAAATCAGGGCTTTTTGCTAATGCTTTGTCTAGGGTAATGTTTAATTCATTTGGAATAGCCTTAGCTACACGGTCAACATCTCCAAAAGAATAACCCATTACCCTGCCAACATCGCGAACTACTTGCTTGGCCTTCATTTTCCCAAATGTAATTATCTGCGTGACAGAGTTTTCCCCATATTGATTTTTAATATAATCAATTACCTCTCCTCTTCTTTCAATACAAAAATCTATATCGATATCGGGCATACTTATACGATCTTCATTTAAAAATCGTTCAAAAATTAAATTATGTTTCATTGGGTCAATATCTGTTATACCAAGAGCATAAGAAACGATACTACCAGCAGCTGAACCCCTTCCAGGCCCCACTGGGATATTATTATCATGCGCATATTTAACAAAATCTTGAGTTATTAAAAAATACCCTGAAAAGCCCATCTTCTTTATAACGCTCAACTCATGATCTACTCTCTTCTTAAGGTCTGGTGTCAATTCTCCATATTTTTCATTAATTCCATTGCTACATAGTGTCTTCAAATATTCGTCAGGGTCAGTAACATCCTGATCGGGAGGTAAGGGAAAATTTGGCAAATGATATTCACCTGTTGGTATAGATAAATCGATACTGTCCGCAATTAATCTTGTGTTTTCAATTGCATGAGGAACGCTTTTAAAAAGCTTATACATTTCATCCTGTGATTTAAAATAAAATTCTGGCGTTGCATATCGAAGTCTATTAACATCGTTTCTTTCTTTACCAGTGCCCAAACAAATATGTATATCATGCGCTTCCCAATGATCGTGCTTAGCATAATGAGCATCATTGGTTGCAACTAAAGGCAAGTTTAATTCCTTAGATAATTTTTGCATTTTATCAACATTTACTTGTTCATGATCAATTCCATGATTCTGCACTTCTAAATAATATCGATTAGGAAAAATTTCAGCAAACTCTAAAGCAGACTGCTTTGCTCCTTCCCAATCTCCATTGACAAGTTTTTCTGGAACCTCTCCCTTCAAACACGCTGATAAACAAATTAATCCATCACTAAACTCTCTTAGAAGATCTTTATCAATTCTTGGGCGATAATAAAAGCCCTCAAGATAGCCTAGAGAGATTAATTTCATCAAATTTTTGTACCCTGTATAATTTTGAGCTAGTAAAATCAGATGATTATTCCCCCATCCTCCCTCAGCTCTAGGTTTTTTATCAAACCGATTGTTTACTGCTACATAGACCTCACTACCGATGATTGGCTTAACTCCAGTCTTGTTTGCATTATTGTAAAAATTTACGGCACTAAACATATTTCCATGTTCCGTTAATGCAACCGCATCCATTTTTAAATCATCTATAGTATTAACTAAAGTCTGAACAGTTTGGGCACCATCTAAAAGACTATAATCAGAGTGATTATGTAAATGAACAAATTCAGCTGACATAATGATCGGTAAAAATTGCTATTAATCCTGCTATTATACTGAATTTTAACAAATCAGTACTCTTTTTAGCTGAACTTATTACAGGTAATTTCACAAAATAGTATATAATTATAAACAAAGGAATCTCGACCCCAAGAATTAATAAAATTAAATAATAATTTCCATAAATATTAAAATAATATGGCATTAAAGATCCAAATCCAATTATAAATATTAAAAAATATGATACAAAGATAGACTTTTCTTCTCCAATTACTATAGGTAGGGTTTTCAGATTATTTTCCTTATCTCCCACAATATCTGCAATATCCTTGATTAATTCTCTTAATAATGTTAATCCAAAAGCTAAAAAGCTAGGAACTATCATTGGCAAAATATTTCCGTGTGATAATCCAAAAAATATAAAAGATAGGCCAAGTATCATTGACACAACTATATTACCTATAATTAGAATACCTTTTAATCTTAAACTATAAATAATTATCAATGGGAGAGCTATGCCAACAGAAACTATAGTGGCTTTTAATGGCAACAATAACGCGACTAAAGAACCAATAAGAAACATTAGTATTGAAAATATAAAAGCTTCATTGCTATTTATTGTCCCACGACTTAATGGCCTATTTGGACGATTAATTAAATCTATTTCATAGTCACAATAATCATTGAATGCATTTGCTCCACCAGTATAAAAAATGACAATAATCAATGTGCATATACTAGTTAAACTATAATAAAAATTTTCCAAAATATATGCACTCATTATAGCTGCAAGTGCAGCAACTACAACATTAATAGGGCGCATAATAATTATATATGCAATAATCTTATTCAATTAACTAACGCCTTTAATATTCGCGGGTCACCATTTAAATCTGATACTATTTCTATTTGGGAATAAAGTTTGTCATCTAAAATATCTTTAACAAATTGAGGGTGTTGGTTTAACCCTACTTCAAGAAGTATATAGCCACCTGGAACAACTAATAAGGGCGCTAAGTCGTTTATTCTTTTGTAAAACGACAAACCATCAGATCCATCTGTAAGTGCTATTCTAGGTTCATATAGCTTCACATCATCCATCAATGAATCCATTTCATTCATTGGTATATACGGAGGGTTGCATACAATCATATCCAACTTATTTTTATATGTATCAATTAATATATTTTTTTGTTCAAAGTTAATATACACATCATGGTTCTTCGCATTAAGCATTGCTATATCTAAAGCTTTATTTGAAATATCTATTGCACTAATATTTGGATTATTTAACTCTTTTGCTAATGTTATAGCTATACAGCCAGAACCTGTACAGATATCTAAAACATTTTGATTTGAATCACTTTCTATAACTGATAATGCAATATCAATTAATGTTTCTGTTTCAGGTCGAGGTATAAAAACGTTATCGTTTACAAAAAATTTTCTTCCAAAAAATTCGCAGCTTTCTGTTATATACTGTAAAGGTTCTTTTTTTATTCTTCTATTAATCCAGCTGTGTAATATTTTAAGATTTTCTACAGATAATTCTTCATCGTAGCGAAGATATAAGTCTAATTTCTTACAGTCTAATATTTCTTCTAATAGCCATTCAATTTCCTTTCTTGCATTGTTAAATCCATTTAATAAGAAATGGTTTTCCGCCCAGTTAATTATATCTATAACCCGCGAATGGTTATTTTTTACTACGGGTTTTTGCATTACTTATTCAGTTTGAAGCAATGCTTGCTGATCAGCAATTTTTAATTGTTCAATAAATTCGTTCAGCTGCCCATCCATAACGCTATCTAGTTGATATGATGTAAAGTTAATTCGATGATCTGTTATTCTACCCTGCGGAAAATTATACGTTCTTATTTTTGCTGATCTATCGCCGGTAGATACCATAGATTTTCTTGCATCTGCTCTTTCTTTTGCAAGTCTTTCTTCTTCTTGTGCTAGAAGACGGGATTTCAGAACTTTCATTGCGGCTGTTCTATTTTTATGTTGTGACTTTTCATCTTGACAAGTAACAACTAGCCCTGTTGGTATATGCGTTATCCTTATTGCAGATTCTGTTTTATTAACATGCTGCCCTCCTGCTCCACTCGCCCTGTAAGTATCAATTTTTAAATCCGATTCATTTATATCAATTTCAGCATCTTCCGCCTCAGGTAAAACTGCTACGGTTGCTGCGGAGGTATGTAAACGACCTCCTGTTTCAGTTTTAGGTACACGCTGGACTCTATGAACGCCACTTTCAAATTTCATCATTCCATAAACAGAGGTCCCCTTAACTGAGAATATTATTTCTTTAAAACCACCAATTCCCGTACCATTACTTGCAATAACCTCCCGATTCCAAACGTTCCGTTCAGCAAACCTACTATACATTCTAAATAGATCTGCTGCAAATAAAGCCGCCTCTTCTCCACCTGTTCCTGCGCGTATTTCAATTATGGTGTTTTTATTATCATTTGGATCCTTAGGGATTAATAAAATTTTAAGCTGATCTTCAAGTTCAGGCAATTCGCTCTCTGCTTTGGTGTTTTCTTCAATAGCTAAGCTTTTTAGTTCTTCATCATCGCTATCAATTATCAACTTGTTCTCTTGAATTTGATGAAGTAATGATAAGTATTTATTTGCTTTTGGAATAACAGAATTAAGAAAAGTATGTTCTTTTGCTGTCTCTTTTAATTTTTCAGAATTGGATATCACTTTCGGGTCTGCTAAAAGGGATTCTAACTCATTAAAACGGTCTATAATTTGATTTAGTTTTTCTTTCATAAGTATTATATATAAAAAGGCCTTATAATTATATCTTATAAGGCCATTATATTAAAGAATAAGCTATTTAGACGATTTTTTATATTTCTTTTGATATTTTTCGATTCGCCCTGCTGTGTCTACTAATTTTTGTTTACCTGTGTAGAACGGATGTGTAAAAGATGTAATATCACAATAAACTACATAATGCGGTATTCCATCAATATCTCTTTTTTCATCACTGGTTATCGTTGATTTTGTTAAAATTTCGTCTCCAGTGGCAGAATCGACAAAAACTACGGGATGATACTTTGGATGGATTTCTTTTTTCATGAATACTCCTTCAATTTAATTCACTTAAAGCTTTAATAATTCTATCAATACCTTTTCGAATTGTATCTTTATTGATAGCATACGAAAATCTAATATGGCCTGGGGCACCAAAACCATCTCCTGGAACAGACACCACCTTAGCAACGTCCAAAATGTAATCACAAAGTTCAAAAGAATCGTTTATTTTTTCTCCATTATGATTTTTACCTAAATAATAAGAAAAGTCTGGAAACGCATAAAAAGCGCCACCAGGAATCATACATTTAACACCTTCTATTTCATTTAATAATTGGATCATTAGATCTCTTCTTTCTTTATACTTGGTTTTCATAATTTCAACACATTTTTGATCACCATTCAATGCAGAAATTGCAGCTTTTTGACCAATAGAATTAGCACAAGAAGTTGACTGCCCCTGCAGCTTACTCATTGCACGTATTATATTGTGATTCGCTACCGCGTATCCAATGCGCCAACCTGTCATGGCATATGTTTTAGATAAGCTCATACAGGTTACAATTTCTGTATTATAAGTATTTAATTTTTCGGTACTAGTATATTCTCCATTAAAAACAAGTTTTTCGTAACACTCATCAGAGATGACAATCAAATCATTTTTTTTAGAAATTTCTAAAATTTTTGCTATTGCATCATTTGACCATACACCACCCGTAGGGTTTGAAGGAGAATTAATTATCATTCCTTTTGTTTTACTGTTTATTTTAGAAATTAGTTCATTGAAATTAGGTTCAAACTGATTATTTGCCTCTGTAGATACAATTATAGGCTCTGCGTCTGCCAATCGAACAAATTCAGGAAATGATACCCAATATGGAGAAAAAATAATTACTTCATCTCCTCTGTCAAATAACGCTTGGCATGCAGTATATAGACTTTGTTTTTCACCGTTTGATACAAGAACTTGATCTGGCGTAAATGTTAAACCATTTTCAATTAAAAGCTTTTTACAAATTGCCTTTCTTAATTCAATCATACCGGGACCAGAAGTGTACTTCGTAAACCCATTATCCATAGCTTCTTTTCCAGCCTGAATTATATGCTCAGGGGTATTAAAATCTGGCTCTCCAACACTTAAGTTTATTACATCAACACCTTTGGAACGCAAATCAGCAGCTCTACTCGTCATTTCTAATGTAAATGAAGGTTTTACGCGAGTAACGCGATCGGAAAAATCTAATGCTGACATGATTTAAACTTTATGTTGCTTTTGATGATATATCTCTGTGTTAAAATTAGGTTCACTATCTTTATTTTTATTATTACTGTTATTACTAACGCTTTTTGATCTTTTTATTTTTTTTCTTTTTAATCCATGATTCTTTTTATTTTTTCTAGCATTTAATTTATCAAAATCATCAGAGTGTATTTCATCCAACTCTGATTTAAAACACGTCTTTTCATTTAGATCTTGTAATCCTAAATCATCTTTATTAAAAATTTGACAAGTCTGTTCATTAAATAATGTTCCATAACCTCTAGTTATTCCATTACCCAGCCCAATAAAACTTGGGAGATTAAAATTTGTTTTAAACATCCCGTCAAAGGCTCCCCATTTATTATCAATAGAAGCTGGGTCTATAGAAGCAACCTTAATCATAGATAATAGCTTATTTGGTGTTGTCAATTTTAATTCATTTGAAATAAAAGCTAGATTCTTCTCAAGTAATTTATTCAAATAATTTATTTTATTTTCAGCCTCCATTCTATTAAAAGCTTTCCAAGTATTTTTATTTAAAGCTGCCCAAGAGGTTATAAATTGATAATTAAATGGCTTTTCTCTATATTGAAAAACATTTTCATCCTCATCAACTTTTTTATCTAAAATTTCAAAAGTTATGTTTCCAAAATCTAATGATTTAATATTATCTATTAATCGTAACACCGCATCAGCCCCATTACCTATTCCAATAATGAATATATTCTCATTAAGAACTTTTACTTGTACTCGCGGATATAAATATCTATCACGGTATTTGCCATTTAGCATTGGCACAATATCATACGATGAGTAATTGTGCATAATTACACCTTTGACCTGATAAGGTGTTTTTTTTACCGGTTTATCGGATATTAAACAAGCTGTTACAGCTCTATCTTCTTTTATACTTGTAGTTATGATTATCCTTTAGAAATTATACTTATATTTAAAAAAAGTTATTGGCTCATTGTATCTAAGAATTCATCATTGGTTTTAGTTCTTCTAATCCTATCTTGTAAAAACTCCATAGACTCAATTGTGTTCATCTCATTAAGTAATTTTCTTAATATCCACATTCTAGCTAAAGTTTTTTTATCGAGAAGCAACTCTTCTTTTCTAGTTCCAGAACGCACTAAATCAAAAGAGGGATATATTCTTCTATCGCTTAAACGTCTATCAAGAACTAATTCCATATTTCCCGTACCTTTGAATTCTTCAAAAATAACATCATCCATTCGGCTACCAGTATCAATTAAAGCTGTTGCAATAATAGTAAGGCTTCCTCCTTCTTCCGTATTTCTGGCAGCACCAAAAAATTGCTTAGGCTTTTTAAGCGCATTAGCGTCAACACCTCCAGAAAGAATTTTTCCACTATGAGGAATAACAGCATTATGTGCTCTTCCTAATCTTGTAATACTATCTAATAGAATAACAACATCATCACCAAACTCAACCATTCTTCTTGCTTTTTGAATAACCATGTCAGCTACAGATACATGACGCTCAGGCGGCTCATCAAAAGTTGAGCTTACAACTTCAGCATCCACATTGCGCTTCATGTCTGTCACTTCTTCAGGTCTCTCATCAATTAACAATATAAGCAATTTGGTCTCAGGATGATTTGCTCTTATCGCATTAGCAATTTTCTGGAGAAGAATTGTTTTACCAGTTTTTGGTTGAGCAACTATTAATCCTCTCTGACCCATGCCCATGGGTGATACCAAGTCCATTATTCTAGTAGACATGTCTTTTTTATCAACTTCAAGATTAAATTTTTTCTCTGGATAAAGTGGGGTAAAATTGTCAAATAAAGTGGCTTTTTTCACATGATCGGGAGGGTAATCATTCACAGCTTCCAATTTCAATAGGGCATAAAATCTTTCTTTTTGTTTTGGTGGGCGTATTTCACCAAAGACCTGGTGTCCAGTTCTGAGACCAAATCTTTTAATTTGGGATGGGCTTACATAAATATCATCTGGTCCTGGCAAATAATTATAGTCAGGACTTCTTAAGAAGCCATACCCTTCTTTTAATACCTCTAGAACTCCAGTTGCTTGCAGAATTCCTTCTTTTTTATTATGAGCTTCAAGAATTTTTACAATAAGCTCTTGTTTGCTTAAACCTGCAATATCCTCAACTTCCAAATCATTTGCGAATTTGGTTAGCTCACCAATGTTTTGGGATTGTAACTGATTAACATCCATAAGATAATTCCTTTAAAATTTTATTTTGTAAAAAATACTATTAGGGGAAAATTTGTGGCGCTTAGAAGTCACCCAATATCATAAATTACATTATATACTAACATTGTCAAAATTAATTTCAAAAAATTTATAAATTGATTTTGCCATGTAATGACTTCCAAAAATTACACAAACTGCCCCTTTTCTTGATTGAACTGATATGTAATAAAATGCCTTTTCAATAGGATAAATAATTGAACATGTAATACTATTCTTTTTTAAAGAATTAAATAATTGATTTTTGTCCATTAACTGTGAATCTGGTAATGTTGATATAATTAATTCATCAAACAATCCTTTAAGGCTTTTTGCAATAGAATCAACGTTTTTATCTTCTTTTAAAACAATGAGGCCAATCTTTTTGGATGCATTTATAGACTTTAATGTTAATCTAATTGTATTAATACCAGCTGAATTATGTGCTACATCATAAAAAATTGGAAGTTTTTTATTTAGCCTTTGAAAACGTCCTGGCCAAACAGTTGTCATTAGTGCATCATTAATTATTTGATAACTTAATTTATCCATGAAAATTTTTGAAGATCTAATCGCTAATGCTGCATTATAAGCTTGGTGCTTTCCTAATAAAGGAATAGAAAATTCTTTATCTTCAATCATAAATTTTGTAAAAAGATAATCAGTAAAAATTTTACTTGGGTCATTAACTATTTCAATTTTAGAGTTCAAGGATTCTGCTCTTTTAATAAAAATATCTAAAACTTCTTTTGGTTGTTTAGTTGTAATAACTGGTATGTTTTTTTTTATTATTCCAGCCTTTTCATTTGCTATTTCATTAATAGTATTACCTAAAATTTTTTCATGATCAAAATCTATAGATGTTATAATAGTAAGATTAGGGTTTAATACATTTGTAGAGTCTAATCTACCACCTAAACCAGTTTCTATTATTGCAATATCAACTTTTTTATAATAAAAATAATATAATGCTAAAACTGTCGTTGTTTCGAAAAAAGTTGATTTTATTTTATCAATATCATCATTGAAATTTTTCATAAACTTGATGATAAAACTATTAGGGATTGATATACCGTCAACTCTAATTCTTTCGTTAAAGTTTACTAAATGAGGAGATGTATACAACCCAACACTTAAACCTGCTGTTCGCAAAATATTTTGTAGCATGGCTGCTGTTGATCCCTTGCCATTTGTCCCTGCTATATGAATAGTCTTTAGTTTATTATGTGGATTCCCACATCTATCTAATAACTGATATGTATGATCTAACCCAACTTTTATTCCTAATCGTTGTAAGCTAAATAATTTATCTAAGATAGAATTAATTTCAGCTGATTGATGCTGTTTTAACATTTATAATCGAATATCCTAAAAATCTTTTAGCAATATTTGCAAAGGTTATTGGTGAATCGGTAACGAAAAAATCTTGCTTTCCTTTATTTGTATTATTATTAATCATGTGGTTATTTTTTAAAATCAAATGCACTTCTTTTGCTAAAGAATCTGCGGAATCAATTAGTATTAAATTATTAGTGTGTTCCTTAATTACTGGCTTCAATAGAGGATAGTGGGTGCAACCTAAGATCAACGTATCGATCATTGACAAATCGAGATTTTTAAGATAGTGTTTTACTATAGCTGAAACTATTGGCCCTTCTAATAAACCTTCTTCAACTAAAGGTACGAATAAGGGGCATGCTTGTGATAATGTGTTTATAGAGGGATTAATTTTATTTAGCTCATCTTGATAAGCATTTGAACTAATTGTAGCAATAGTTCCTATAACGCCCACATTATTATTTTTTGTTAATTTTACAGCAGAATTAGCTCCTGGCGCTATCACACCTATTATAGGAATATCAAAATCATTTTGAAGATTTGATATCGCAAGTGCTGATACTGTATTACAAGCAACTATAATTAATTTTGCATCTTTTTCTAAAAGAAACTTTGTTATTTGTGAGGCATATTGCACTATAAGTGGCGTACTTTTATTGCCATAAGGCACCCTGGCTGTATCTCCAACATATACAATATTCTCATTTGGGATTATCTTTTTAATCGCATTTAAAACTGTAAGCCCACCTAATCCCGAATCAAAAACACCTATTGGTCGAGTATCTGACATTAATTATCAGACATTATTTGTTCTTTTGATCTTCTAAAACGCATTATCCCAGCATATATCCCCTTTGCTATTTTTTGTCTATAAGCAGCTGATTTTAACTTCCTTTCTTCATTTGGATTAGAAATGTATCCAGCTTCTACTAATACGTTTGGCATACTTGCACCAATCAAGACATAGAAACCCGCTTGCTTTAACCCTCTATTAGGTGAG
>SGYN01000008.1 GCA_004321715.1 bacterium
AAGTTCATAATCAAAAATATTTTTAATATACCAAATCTGTGTATGTCCTCCCGAAACTAATAAACAAACCAATGGATACTTTAACTCAGGATACGCTAGAAAGTTCGCATATATATGAGCTTCTAAGTGATTAATTCCAATGATTGGGATATTTAAACTTTGTGAAAACCCTTTTGCAAAGCTAACACCAGTTAATAACGTTCCAGCAAGACCAGGTCCTTTTGTAACACCAATCCCTTCAATATCATTCAAAGAAACGTTAGCTTTTTTTATAGATTCTAAAACTAAAATATTTAAAAGTCGATCATGTTCACGAGAAGCAACTTCTGGTACTACTCCACCGTAATTATTATGGACTTCTTGTGAACTAACAATATTTGATAAAATTTTACCATTTCTACAAATTGATACTGCAGTTTCATCACATGATGATTCTATTCCTAAAATTGTCATTCTGATTCCTTTGCAACAGCTAGTTCAATATTTCTTGGTGTTAAATCTTTCCAACTAATGATTTGGTCAGGAACAATAATTTTAGGTTCATAGAATTGTTTTTTTGGGGACCATAAATAAGTAAAATCAATACTAACAACAATATCAGATGGATCTATTTTTGCAATGTAATTCATACCTCCAACAATAGTTAATGAAACGGTACTAGGGTTTTTTCTAACAACCAATCCCTTCAAATTATTTTTAATTAACACTGGGACTCCTGTTATAATTCTTTCACTAATAGCCTGAATATCTTGACCATAATTAACTTTTATAAAAGAATATTCTATGAGCGTATTATTTATTCTTTCAAGAGAAATTGTTTTATTAAATGGAATATCTATATTATCAAAAGTATCATTAACTGTATAAATGAAATCAATTGATTGAATCGCATTTTTTGCCCCAGCAATTGTAACTAAACTTGAATCTAGATATGGTTTATCAACTTTTATATAACCTGGAGTAGGATTTATTACAATATTACTTTTAATGGGTACATTTTTAACCATATACTCATCTAAACTAATATAAATTGAATCAGGATAGACAACTTCAACATACTGTAATTCAAAAGCTGATGGAATTGAAACCTTCTGGGGGTATTTGTTATAATAATCATTTAAATAAAAGTTATATTCTTCAGAAATTCTATCTAAATCAATAACTAATTTGAAATCTTTCACAAAATCTTTTAAAAGTAAAGTCTTTATTATAGATCTTCCTCTTGCTTTAAATCGAACTTTTGCTATTTGAGGTATTTCTTTTTTATAGGCTTTCTTTCTTTCATTAAGATTTCTTACTTCAATTGGGATATTAATTATTGTAGAGTAATAATTATTACTAACAACAAAAAGCCACAAAAACACTGCTAAGCCAAACGCGCCTAATCGTGGGCCAAATTGCTTATTATTTAAAAAAGTTACGAAATTTGATTTTTTCAAAAATCAATCAACTTTTAATAATTTATTAAGAATTATTTAACTGGATCTTCTTCAGAAGATTTATCTGTTAATTCATCAGGAATCTCAATCTTTTGAGCAGCAGGTTCATCTTGTCCACTTAAATATTCTTCAACATCGCCCTTCTTAGAAGTAGAACTATTTTGATCAGATAAATCCTCAATATAAACTATAATCTTCTTTTCATCTGGCTTTACTTCCATTACTAAGCCAGATATTTTATCCCCAACATTATATTTTGATAATTTTTCTTTACGACCTTTACTAGATCTATTACTAAATGGAACAATTCCCTCAACATCATCATCTAGTTGTAAGATAATACCCTTATCTAATATTTTTATTATTTCTCCAGTAACTTCTTTTCCAGTTTCATACTTCTTTACTATATCTGGCCATGGATCTTCTGATATTTGTTTTAAACCAAGTGAAATTTTTCTTTTTTCACGAGATACTTCAAGAATACTGACCTCTATATTATCATCCTTCTGCACCATTTCTTTAGGATGGCGTACTATTTTTGTCCACGATAAATCAGACACATGTATTAATCCTTCAATTCCATCTTCTAGTTCAACAAATACGCCAAACTGAGTAATATTAACAATTTTACCCTTCTGCAAAGCACCAACAATATATTTTTCTTGAATATCATCCCAAGGATCAGGCTCTAACTGCTTAACACCGAGGCTTATTTTTCTATCATCTTTATCAATTGCAAGTACTTGTGCATTTACTTCTTCAGCAATAGCATATATTTCTGAGGCGTTCTTAATGTGGCGAGTCCAAGACATCTCAGAAACATGAATTAATCCTTCGACACCTGCCTCTAATTCAACAAAAGCTCCGTAATTTGTTAAACTTACAATTTTACCTTTAACTTTAGATCCGATAGGATAGGTATCTTCAACATTTTCCCAGGGATGAGGCATTAGCTGTTTTAAACCAAGTGAAACTCTCTGTTTACTATCATCATAATCAATTATCTTCACCGTAATTGTCTCATCTAACTCAACAATTTCACTAGGGTGATTTACTCTACCCCAAGATAAATCTGTAATGTGAAGAAGACCATCAATTCCTCCTAAATCAATAAAAACACCAAAGTCTGTAATGTTCTTTACTCTACCTTCTATTATTTGGCCAACTTCAATTTCAGAAAGAAATTCTTCTCTTTTCTCTTGAAGGCTATCTTCTATTATCACCTTATGAGATACAACTATATTTTTTCGCGCCTCATTAAGCTTAACGACACGAACTTCAATTTCTTTATCAAGGAAATTATCAAAATCTTTAATTGGCCTTACATCTATTTGACTTCCTGGAAGAAATCCAGGTAAACCATTAATATCTACAATCATACCACCTTTAATTCTTTTAACAATTTTACAAGTAAATATTTCGCCTTTATCATAATAGCTTCTTATATCTCTCCAATTTCGCATAAAATCTGCTTTTTCTTTGGATAAAACTAAATTACCATTTCTATCTTCAAGATATTCAAGATAAACATCAATCTGATCACCAATCTGAGGGACTGTATCTCCAGGAAATTCTGAACGATCAATCATTCCTTCAGATTTAAATCCAATATCAATTAAGATTTCTTTTTCATTCATTCCAATAACTCGGCCAGAAAGAACTTGGTTTTCAGATATATCTGATATTGAACCAAGATATTGATCCTTTATTTCATCTTTAACAGAAAATTCATCTGTACTAGAAATCAAATCATCTATATCTATAGTACGAATATCTTCAAATAATTTAGGATTTAGGTAATCTAATTGAATATCAGATGTACTACTTTTATCATCATTAGCATCTGTTGCAACTAAAGGTAAGTCTTCTAAATGATTAGAATCATTACTGGAATCAGCAAGCTTTACTTCATCCCCTTCAATAGTTAATTGTTTTTTGTTTTCTTCAGACATATTATTCCTATTTTTTAATTATTTTTTATGTGATTAATGATTTTATTAACCTGTTCGTCAATAGTCAACTCAGAGGTATCAATTTCAACTGCATCTACTGCTTTTCGCAAAGGAGAATTCTCCCGGTTTGTATCCTTATCATCTCTAATCTCTAAATCCAAAACAATTTCATCAAATGTTTTAACAGTTGCTGACTGATTCATCTCATTTAATCTTCTATTAGCTCTCATTTTTATATCAGCTGTCATAAAAAATTTAAAATCAGCATTTGGAAATACAATTGTGCCTATATCTCGCCCTTCCACTACACAGTCAGATTTATACCCAATTTCTCTTTGCATAACGACCATAGATTTTCGAACAATAAGCAATGCACTAACTTCACTTACATTTTTAGTTACATTACTAGACCTTATTTGCTCTGTAATATCCTCATTATTCAGTTTAATTATATTTGTTCCTTTATGATCATACATATCAATAGTGAGATTACCAAGAATTGTAGAAACTTTATCTAAATTATCAAAATCAACATTCGACTTCAACAACTGAAAAGTTAAGGCTCTGTACATGGCACCAGTATCTAAATAAGTTATATTTAATTTTTTAGCAACTAATCTAGCTGTGGTACTTTTACCAGATGCAGCAGGACCATCAATAGCAATTATCATTTAATCACCTTCTCAAAAAGCTGGCGAATTTACTATTGAGTACATTGAAAACCAAAGAAATGGAATATATTTTAAAAATAGTAATAATTACGGTATTAATCATTTAAAGATCTCTGGACTTTATTTAATTCTCTTTTATTTAACTCCCGATACTTTCCTAATGGCAAATTTCCTAATTCTAGATCACCATATTTGACTCTATTTAAACTAAATAGCTTTCTATTAATTTTGTTAAATAATCTTCTTATTTCTCTATTTTTACCATGATGTAATTGTAAGGTAACTAATATTCTACTTTTAACCTTTTTTTGACTAATAATTTTTGCTTTCGCCCATTGATTATATCCAATAAAGATTCCCTTTTTTATGTTTGAAATTAATTTAGCATCAAGTATCATATCTATTTCAGCTTTATAAATTTTAGGAATAAGATTTTTAGGATGCATAAGTTTATTAGCTAAATCTCCATTATTTGTCATTAACAATAAACCAGTTGTGTTTTTATCTAATCTACCAACTGGAAAAAGTCTCATTTCTTTTGGAAAATAATCAGCCACAACTGGTCTATTTCTTGGATCATCCATACTTGTAATTATACCTAATGGTTTATTAAACATAATAACTATATGGTTATGATTAATTTTAATATTTTTACCATCATATCTAACAATATCATTTTCATTTACGTGAAATGCTGGATCTGTTATTACTATATTATTAACAGTGGTGGTAGCAGCCTTTATTAAATCGTCTGCCATCCTTCTAGATGATACTCCCGATAGCGCTAAATATTTATTTAAACGCATTAATTATTTTATGAAGGCAATAAATTAGGTGCAGAATCATTTTCAATTGATAGGTCAGGATTATCTGGTTGATTTAATTGTAAACTATCTAATTTCATTTTTTTTAGCATGTCTTGATCGGTTAATTCTGCAACTTCCTTAATCTTTGGCAAATCAGAAATACGATTAAGACCAAAGTTTTGTAAAAAGTCATTTGTAGTTGAATATAATAGTGGACGTCCAGGTGAATCATCACGCCCTTTAATTTTTATCAAGTTTTTTGATAGTAAATTTCTAATTACACCACTACAATCAACACCACGGATTGATTCTACGTTAAATCGATTTATTGGTTGTTTGTATGCTACGATTGCAAGTGTTTCAATTGCAGCTGTGGATAATGTTAATTTTCCAGATTTATCAAACATTCTTTTAATCCATTTATTATATTTAGGAAGAGTAGTGATTTGGTAACCGCCAGCAATGTTTTGAATGATATATGATCTCTTATTCTTTTCATAATGCTCATTAAGTTTTTTAATAACATCCTCTAAATTTGGCGCATCGTTTTGAAAAATTAAATTCACTCTTGTTTGTGTAAGAGGCTCAGGAGCAGCAAAAAGAAGGGCTTCAAGTATTTGTAATTTTTCAGATAGTTTCATTGCATCTAAGCTTCTGCTTCAATTTTTTGCATTTCCATTTCACCAAAAACTTTATTTTGAATAACAATTATTTTCCGCATTCTAACTAATTCAAGTATAGCTAAAAACGTTACAACAACTTCAATCTTTGATGCTAATTTATTTAATAAAGAAGAAAAATTCAGCGCACCTTGCATATCAAAAGACTGTAATATCATTGCTTTTTGAGCATCTAAATTAACCTCTTCTTTATGAAGCTCATATGGATGAATAACTGGCATATTTTCCATTGCATTTTTAAAAATACGCGCTATCTCAAAAATTGTAACATCTTTTAAATGTTCACTTATATTTTCTTGATATTCAGGAGATTTCATCTTCATACCACGTGGATAATAATGACTCCTTTGATCAGCTAGTTGTTTTAAATCAAAAGACATTTCTTTAAATCGCTGATACTCAATCAACTGTTGGACTAATTCTATTCTGGGATCAGACTCCTCATCTAAATCAATAAGTTCAGGCTTAGGTAAAAGCATTTTTGCTTTTATTCTCATTAAAGTAGCAGCCATCAATATAAATTCACCAGCGATATTTAAATTCAAATTTTCTAACATTTCCAAAGTATCCATATATTCTTTTGTAATGGAAGAAATTGGGATATCATATATATCAATTTTATCTCGACGTATAAAATATAATAATAAGTCAAGGGGGCCACTAAAATTCTCTAGTTTTACTTTATACATTTATCTTAAATGATAATTTAATCCAGTAGCGGTTCTTACTTTATCAATAATTGTATCTGCGACGGAAGTTGCTTTTTCTGAACCAATTATTAACTGACTTACAACATCATCTAAGTTTTTAGACAAATATTCTCTTCGGTCTCTAAAAGGACGAAAATACTCCATAACGATATCAAATAAATCTGATTTTACTTTACCATATTGTAAACCTGGACTAAGAAATTTATTCTGTAATAATATTTTATCTTTATCACTAAGGAATAGTGCAAACAATCTATATAAAGGGGAGTTTAAATCCTTAGGTTGGTCAACCGGGGTAGAGTCAGTCACTATAGACATAATTTGTTTTTTGATGAAGGTTTCATCACCAAAAATTGGAATAATATTGTTGTATGATTTACTCATTTTTTGTCCATCTATCCCAGGTACTAATTGGGTATCTTTATCTATATCTTCTTCTGGGACAACCAATATATCTCCATATATATTATTAAATTTTATAGCTATATCGCGGGCAATCTCTAAATGCTGTTTTTGGTCCTTCCCAACAGGAACAATATCACTTTCAAAACATAAAATATCTGATGCCATGAGCAAAGGATAATTAAATAAACCCATATTAGGCATAAAGCCTTTTGAAATTTTATCTTTATATGAGGTAGAACGTTCGATTAATCCAACATTTGTAACATTTGATATAATCCATGTGAACTCTGTAACTTGCGGGACATCAGCCTGGATCCAAAAAGTAGATTTTTTAGGATCCAAACCTAAGGCAAGAAAATCTAAAGCGGCATTAACTGTATTATTTCTTAAAACTTCCGGATTATTTATTGTTGTTAAAGCGTGGTAATTTACAATACAAGTAAATAGTTCATTTTCCTCTTGGTACTTAATCATTCTATTCATCATACCAAAATAATTCCCAATATGCAGTGATCCAGAAGGCTGTATGCCACTTAAAACTCTTTTCAAATAATTACCTCAAAATGCTTCTAAAAATAAATAAGGTTTCCAATTTCGTTGAGACTCTTTAATAAATTGCTGAAAATAATGAATTCTATTAGGTTTTTTTGGATATTTTAATAATGGCATTCTAGCTTCTTCTGGGGTCCTATTACCTTTTTTCCTATTACAATCTTGGCAAGCAGTTATAAGGTTATCCCAAGAATCATAACCACCTCTTTCCTTAGGAATAATATGATCAATAGTTAATATATTTGATTTACTCGCGCAATACTGACATTGTTGTTTGTCTCTTAATAAAATGTTCTTTCTGCTCAATACAACATTCATACTATTATAATTAACATAATCTTTTACTTTAACAATGCTTGGTAGTTGTAAAGCCCTAGTTGGGGAATGGATACTATCATCATAGGATTCAATAACATCAACTTTATCAAGGAAAAATAAACATATAGCTCTTTTCGATGTTGTAATTGTCATTGGAGCATAATTAGAATTTAATACTAGAACAGCTCGGCTAAGTAATGAACGTTCTTTAGTAGCAAAATTATTCATTAACCTAAAATTTCCTTCATTGATACTGAAAAAATGTATTTTGAGTCCAAATTTTGATTATAATTTGGCGACTTCTTATCAAAACTTTCTTGTTTGACCCAACCTTGAGAGTGTAAATAGTATCCACCCTGCTCTGCAAGAGCAACATGAGAAATCTTATTTTTACTATTAAAGAAATGTAAATCACATTCCTGTACTTCATCTCGATTTATTTTATATTTTTCTAATAATTCAGCTTGTTGGAAAGAATCCCTGGGCAGTTCAATATTAAAAGTATAAAAAACGGACTGAATAAATCCTGAACAATCAAAACCATGCGGAGATTTTCCTCCCCAAAGATAGGGAGTGCCCAAAAAAGATCTTGCTAAACGAAGAATGCTTTTTCTAGATGGCTTATCAGTCATATTACCCAATAAAGTATCGGTCCAACCTTTTTCTCCATCTGGTAGTATCAAATCAAAACCTCCATTTTTTGCTTTTCCAATAAGCTTATTACCAAAAGTAAGGTCCCTGATAATATTATTACCATTTCGTTGAATCACTACCCCATCCATCTCAAACACGGTTAGTTTACAATCATATTTTTTTTCCGAAAAAACACCCTGGTCTTTATTAATCCAACCCTCATAATTGTCCCACTGCTGAATTCTAACCCAAGTATCACTTTCACCTAAAACTATGCAAGACTCACCTAATAACCCTTGCGTAACTAGCTGTGATTTAAAATCAGGTTCATAGTATATGTTTGCAACAGATACATTTATTGTAAAATAATTTGTCTTCATGGTTATTAAAATGAAATATTTAATGAGGAATTTATTCTACATAGTTTCTATTTAACAAGAATTCCATAAAAAATAATAAAATAGCTGTTTGATTATTAATGTAAAAATTTTAATCTTTAACGATCAATCAGAAAGACTTATTTAGGGAAGGCCGTGTAATTCAGCCACAGTTCCCGCTACTGTAATTACTTGAGATCAATTTATTATGCCATTGTCTTTTATAGATGAGAAGGAAAATTGAATCTAATCCAAGTATAAGTCAGGATATCTAAATAAATCTTCGTGTTTAATTTACTTTCGGGATAAAAGTAGTTTTATAGACTAAATATTTATCCCCTAACTTTTAAAAAAAGGAAAATGATGAAAAGCAAATTTATATTTATGTTATTTTTATTTATTGCTTGTGAAAATAATACAGGAGTAGATAATGACGAAAAATTAACTTTTATAGCTTCAGAGGGTAACTTTGGAAGAAGCAATGCTTCAATTACAGTTTTTCAAGGGCCTAATCAGATACAAAAAGTTTCAAATATAGGAGACGTGATCCAATCAATTATGGTTTATGATGATAAATTATTTGTGTTAATTAATAATAGCCATTTAATAAAAATATATTCTATCACATCCACAGGATTAAGTCTACCTGGAATAGAAATTAGTACTCAAAATTCTGGACCAAGAGAAATGACAATCGTTAATGACTTGTTGTATTTTACTAATTGGAATAGTAATGATATTAAAGTATTAAATTTAGAAACTTATTTTATTGAAGACTCAATCAAAGTAAATGGAATGCCTGAAGGTATTGTTTCTGATGGTACACATCTATGGGTTGCAATAAGCTCAGGGAACACCGTAGAGAAAATAAGTATTAATTCAAAACAGATTGTAGAGACACTTCAAGTAGGCAATGGCCCTCAGCAAATGCTAATAGAAGGCAGTTCATTATGGATATCAAGAACATATTATAGTCCTGATTGGACAGAAACTTATTATGGTACGAGTCAGATAGATCTTCTTTCAGGGTCTATTCAAATAAAAGAATATGATACTGGGGTTGTATGCGGTGGAGATATGATGAAAATTAATGAACAAGCATATAGGACTTTTGAAGGTGGGGTTGCGCGAATGAAATCGGACCTTACAATTAATAGAACTTCAAAAATTGGATCATATAATACAAATAGTCTTTATTCTGCAGATGCCCATAGTAATTATATTTTTATGGGAACTACAAGCGATTTTAATGATCCAGATACTGTATATGTTCATAATAATTCAGGCGAGTATAGTTTTACTTATATTGTAGATGCATGTCCTGGAGATTATGCGGTTTGGGAAATTTCAAATTAATCTGAGAAATGCCAATCAATATGGATTTCCATGAGTCTACCCATGCTTCGATTATTTTGATGTAGTAGATAATTATTTACGATCATAGTTTCTTCTTCATTAATACCATCAATTTTTGATTGTAATACACTTAAAATATTATTCAGTTTCCATGAAACCTTTAAAGATGAAACTTTTAAAGAAATCGTGGATTTTAAGTTCCATTGATCCTTTAATATAAAATCTGAATCTTCAATCAAAATTGGAGTACAATAGAATGGGTTAAAACTAATTTCAGAATTACGATTTATCCATCCAATTATTCCTAAATCAAAAAATATTATCATATTATTATTAAATAAATTTTCATTTCCATATAAACTGAGTTCTATAAGGTCTCCAACGCCATCAGTTAGAACATTTATATTTGTTAAATGACGAGAAAAAGCTGATAAAGTCCAATTATCAGAAATAGTGAAATTTAAATTAATATCGAACCCTAATATCTCTAGTTTATCATTATAATTTTGTAGAATATTTTGTGAAAATATATTTGTCATAATATCGAATCTTGATAAAGAATATCGTGTATTTAAGCCAAAATAATTAGTTATTACAGAATGTGGATTAATGTTATTTGATGGCATAAATGCATGACTGGGTTTTATTTCTCTACTACCTTCAAAATAAATGCCTTTATCTTTTTTACCTAAATGAAATAATAACCTTAGAAAGTAATTATGCTCGTTATTAATAGAAGAAAGTCCTCCTTTAATATTGAAGTTTTTTATAGATATATCTGAGTATATATCGCCCCATTCTGTTGAAGAAAAAGAATTAATATCAGAAAGTCCTCTACGATTAACTAAAAACCCAAAACCAATCGTAATTGAGTCCTTAATTACATTAACAATTTTTGCTTCTATCGCTGATCTAGTAAGATGTTGAATTGAAGGCTTTTTCCATGATGAATGATCAACTTCATATTTCTGATTAAATTGATATCCATGAAAGGCCCAAGTCCAGTTACCTATAAATCCATTCGTTAGTATGGTTGCATTTAAAATTTTATCATATAAGGATCCATTTAAACTACTATCAGGTAATCCACTTGAAGTTAGAAAATGACCTATTGCAGCTTGAAAATTAGTTGTGTTGTATTCAATACTATATGATTGCTGAATTGGCTTTATTATACCCAAGCTATAATCAGCATAAGGACCAGTATATCTTTTTTTAAAACCATTCATAGTAAATAATCCTATTTTATCTGCATACTTTGTACTGATTGATAACATATCAAGGTAATAATCACCTTGAGTATATTGAATACGAGTGTTTGTAAAAGCTGAATCCAATTCAACAACTTTATTCATTGGCACACTATTATTATTTAAATGATATTCTTTATTAATGTCTAATCCATAACGATTAGGGTAATTTGAAAATGTTCCATCAAAAAAAAGTATTCCATGCTTCCAATCATCATTCCAAATAACACGTCCATTTTTAGATATAACTCCAAAATGATTAGTCCAATCAAATGGGTAATTAATAAATTCATTTGCGAAGATAAGTGTAAAAAAAAGATAGCAAAAAAATAGGATTTTTTTCAAAATACGCCTTATTATAAATAAATTAAAACTTGTTTTACAAAGCAAATGGAAAGATAAATATAAGATTGATAAAATTTATTTTGAATCATCACTCCCTTTGAAGAGTGAAGTTCTAAAAATATTATGAGTATCAGTCCATCTGCCGCTATCACTACTTTCATCAATAGCCAACATAAATAAATTCATTTTTGAATCAATATTTTTAATAAGATGTAATAGCAATGATTCGGGTGTCTTAGGTTTCATCTTATTATCCCATTCATATTTACTATATTCTGAAATTATAAGATGCTCGAGCCTAGTTAGAGCTTTTTGTGGAAAATTTTTTATTTTTTTTGAGGTTGATCTAACGATATCTCTTCCTAGAATTACATGTCCAATAAATTTGCCTTCATCCGTATAATTTGCTTCAAGATCAGAAGAAATTTCAACAAGTTTTCCAATGTCATGAAGAAAAATACCAGAAAGTAATAGATCTCGATCTACCTTATAATGTTTTATTAATTTCTCAGCAATTTCTGCCATTGATAAAATGTGTTCAATAAAACCAGAGCGATAATTATAATGAAATTTCACAGTTGCTGGGTGTATCATTATGATTTCTTTATTTTCTTTATATACCATACTCACTAATCTTCTTAAATGAGTAGAATTCATTGATCGTATTATCTTCACAATAGTTTTCCACATCTCCAATGCATTCTTTTTTGATGAAGAAACAATTAAGGATGGATCATATCCATATCGACCATAATATTGTACAGATGCACGATTTATTTTTTTTATTATTAAATGGGGTCTATCCATAAATAATTCTATAACACCAGAAACAGCTACAGGATCACCAGAATTAAATTTCTTTTTTAATTCATTTACATTATCCCATATTTTTGCATTTACTGATCCTGTTTTATCACGCAACCTTAAATCAAGATATAAATCACCATTACGACTGTGTCTAATATGTTTTTCAAAACATAAAAAGAAGCCTTGGATAGAATCACCTTCTTTAAACTTATCTATTGATGTGATGGGTTTCATGGTATATGAATTTTCCAAAAAGAATATGTAAAGTCAAGAATATCAAATTTAAAATTGTTATAAAAAGAACGTATATCCAAATATGAGATAAGCTTATAAATTAAAAATAATTTTAGTTTTATTTACAATTACTACAAAGGCCAAATAGCTGGTGAATATGTCTAACAATTTTAAAATTATATTTTTTTGCTATTTTATCTTGTTGATTTTCAATGAGATCATCAACAAACTCTTGAATATCACCACAACTTAGGCAAACAATATGATCATGGTGACTACTATCAAGTTTGTTTTCATACCTCTTTCTACCATCTCCTAATTCTAATTGCCGAACCAAATTATTTTTTACAAGGACATCAATTGTTCTATAAACAGTAGCTCTGGATACAATTCTACCGGTCTTATTAATATTTAAATAAATTTCTTCAGCGTCTCGATGGTCTTCATTTCGACAAATCTCATCCCAAACAAATTTTCTTTGTTTTGTATAACGCATGCCTTCATTTTTTAATGCATCCATTAATAATTGTAAGTTTTTACTCATAAACTTTTATTAATTATTATGACATTTTCTTCAATTTAGCAAATTTAACTATAAGTTTCTTTTTTAACCCATTTTTAAAAGCTACGCCAACTCTTTGGTTTTCTCCACTACCACTTAACGCCATAATTTTTCCTTCACCAAAAATCGCATGTTCAACTGCGTCACCCACTTTAAAATCATCAAAAGTTGTGATTGTTCGTTTTATTTTCATTTTTATAGTGCCGGTATTTGTCTTTACAATTTTTCTAGTCATTGCTGAAGAAAATGATATATTCTCCATAAAATCCTCTGGAATTTCTTTGATAAAACGTGATGCGACTCCGCCCCAACTATCAGAACCACTTCTTCTTCTATCCGTAGCATATAATAAATAAACCATTTCCTGCGATCTAGTTAAAGCAACATAAAATAATCGTCTTTCTTCTTCCATTATTTGTTGCTCATTCAACGCAATTGATAAGGGAAATAATCCATCTTCAAGACCAGTTACAAATACTACTGGGAACTCAAGTCCTTTAGAAGCATGAACTGTCATCATTGTTACATAATTATCATCCGTATTCCATTCATCTATATCTGTTAACAATGAAACTTCTTCAAGAAAATCAGATATAGACGCACTAGGATTTCTATCCATAAACTCATCAATTGAGTTCAGAATCTCTAATACATTATCATATCTTTCATTATCCTCAATATTATCCTGCTTTTTATAAAAATTTAGCACACCTACTTCTTCCACTAGAGCTCTTGCTAGCTCGCTAGCATTCAGTTTTGTTAATAATTGATTATATTTCTTTATTAATTTGTAAAAAGCTATTAGTGAATCACCTTGTTTTCCACGAATTTTCATGGGTTCCGGGTTATTGAGCACATCAAATATTTTTTTATTATCCTTAACAGATTGGATAAAACATTTATCAACTGTTTTTAAACCAATTCCTCTTGGAGGAAAATTAATTATCCTCCTTAAAGAAATTGTATCATCTATGTTTACAATTAAACGTAAATAACCCAAAACATCTTTAACTTCTTTTCGTTCATAAAAACGAGTTCCGCCAATAATCTTATAAGGGATAGCGCTTCTTCGAAAACTATCTTCTAATGCTCTAGATTGGGAGTTAGTTCTAAAGAGTACAGAAAAATCATTAAAAGTACGCTTTTTCATTTTTATTTCTTTCTGTAACGCATTAATTACCGCATCAGCTTCTTCCATTTCATCATGCGTTTCAATAACACCAATCAAATCACCTTCACCCTTAACTGATAATAAATCTTTATCAACCCTATCTGAATTGTTACGAACAACAGATTGTGCAGCTTGTAAAATTTGATTTGTTGATCTATAATTATTTTCTAAAGTAAAAATTTCACATTCAGTAAAATATTTTTCAAAATCTAAAATATTTCTTATATCAGCCCCTCGCCAACCATATATAGATTGATCATCATCTCCAACAACACAAATATTTCTATGTTTTTCAGCTAACATTTTAACAAATAAAAATTGTGCTTTATTTGTATCCTGATATTCATCGACCAACACGTATTTCCATGCCTTTTGATATTTATTTAGTATTCTAGGATGATTATTGAAAATCTCTAATGGAAAATTCAATAAATCATCAAAATCTAAAGCGTTATTCTCTTTTAATGATTTATTATAAGATTTATATAAATCAACTATAGTTTTATCTTGTAATGTTTTAGCAGATTTTATAGCGGATTTAGGATTTATAAGTTTCGATTTGTAAAAACTAATTTTATTTATTGCTGTTTTCGGCATAACACTATTCTTAGGTATATCCATTTCTGCCATAATAATTTTTATTAAAGAAATTTGATCAGATCTATCATAAATAGCAAAATTCTTTGTAAACCCTAAGTGATTAATTTCATTCCTTAGCAGTTTTGCGCATATAGAATGAAAAGTTCCAATATTAAGAAATTCAATATTATTTTTTATTAAAGCATTCACCCGCTGTTTCATCACATCAGCAGCTTTATTTGTAAATGTAACTGCTAATATTTCTTCAGGTTTCACTACTCCTTTTTTGATTAGGTGTGAAATTTTGAAAGAAAGCACTCTTGTTTTACCGCTTCCTGCTCCAGCAAAAATTAATATTGGCTTATCTACTGCTTCTACAGCGGCTTTTTGGCTATTATTTAATTTTTTCAAATCCATATGATTTAATTATTTCCCTTCAGATTCAATTTTATTCTTTAGTCTATTAACTCTCCTGCGAACTTCCTGAAATTTCCTTTTGGCCTTATTATGATCTTTTTCATTCTTTGTAAATGTATGATATCCATCTCCTTTAGCTACGAAATACAAAAATTCATTAACACTTGGGTATAAAGCTGCAATAATAGATTCTTTACCGGGATTATTTATTGGACCAGGAGGTAATCCTTTGTAAAGATATGTATTATAATTTGATTTAATTTTTAAATCATGATTTAGTAAGCGTCTTGGACCATCATCAATTATATATTGAATAGTGGGATCCGCTTGTAATTTCATTCCTTTTTTTAACCGATTATGATACACTGCTGAAATAATTGAACGCTCAGAATCATATATCGCTTCACCCTCAATAATAGATGCTAATGTAATTACCTCTAGGATAGATAAACCGAGTTCTTGCGCCTGTACTTCCATCGATTTGGAAATATTATTTTTAAATTCATTTACCATCCTTGTCAATACTAAATAAGGATCAATCCCTTCTGCAAAAGAATAGGTGTCAGGAAACAAATAACCTTCGAATGAATTTCCTTCAAGATTAAATAATCTTATCATTCTTTTATTATGACATAAACTTAAAAAACTTTTTTTATTTATTTTTAATTTTGCTTCCAATTCATTAGCTATTTCATCAATTGTCCATCCTTCTAATACAGTAATTCTTTTTAATGAAGGCGCTCCATAAACCAACTGATTGATTATAGTCCTATTGTTCAATGCATTATGAAGAATATATCTTCCTGCAGGAATATTTTTTTCATGTCCTAATGATTTTACTGCCATTGTAAATGTTCTTTTGTTTGAAATAATATTTCTTTCTTTTAAGATATCACCTATCTTAGATAAAGTGACCCCTCTTGGAATATTAATTTCCACACGTTCATAGGGATTTGACTGAGGCCAGTAAATAACTAGTAAATAGAATGCTAATATACTTGCAATGACGATACCAGCAATACTTCCTACAGTTTTTATCCCCGGATTAAACTGTTTTATATCCAGCATATGTGGGGCGGAAAGATACTGATTTACTTAAAATAAAGTCAATTCATTGTAAAAAAATAAATAATTGACTGTATTTAAAATGTTAGACTTATAATTGATTAATAATGCTCTTAGGAAAGTGCATTGTAACTAACATATTAGGTACATCAACTACTTCAGCAATATGAAGATCTCCAACTAAAGAACACAACATATATGCATCTTCATCTGTTATATCATAATTATTTATTAAATGATCAATCATATAATTAACTGCTTTTTTTGTAGCAATATCTATAGTCTCTCCAAAACCTGTAACAGCATAATAATCATCATTTTCATATTGAGGTTCTTCAATAGCGGGTTTATTCTTTAAAACACGTAACCTGTATGTAATAGTCATAGGTGCCTCTATCGCTGTACCACATACCTCTCCTAGACCCTGTATTGCATGCGCATCACCAATAGAGAATAAAGCACCTTTAACAAAGATTGGAAAATATACTGTAGTTCCTTCTGTTAAATTAGGATCATCCATATTACCACCATTTGCTCTAGGAGGGATAGTGCTTAACATCTCATCAGTTGCCGGAGCAACACCCATTACTCCTGGAAACGGCTTTAGGTCTAATTGTACTTTATCATTAAATGTAGCTGTACTCGTAAGTGTATTAATTTTATGAACAGTAAGTTTTGCATCTGGAAACCGTTCAGAAAGAAAACCAAAACCAGGTACAATTGCTTGCCAACCATAATCATGTAATTCTATTTCCAGTAAATCAACAGCCAAAATATCACCCACTTCAGCTTCATCAATATATACAGGTCCAGTAAGTGGGTGAATCGGACCAAAATCAATATTCTTAAGATCATCAATATTCGCATTTCGGTGAAGTTGACCATCTGATGCCTCATGTGTATCAACTTTAATAACTGATCCAGTAGAAACCCTTATAACTGGCGGAATAGCGCTACTAAACTTGTTATGCTTTTGTTCTGCAGAAAGAACATAATCTGGAATAATTCCTGCTTCTTCGGAACAAGAAATAATTATTAGTGCTAAGAAAATGAAAACATAATTTTTCATGATTACCTCCTTAAAAAAATAATAATTATGAACTGAAAATAAAAGAGGCTCTAAAAAGAGCCTCTTTTATAATCATTATTAATATTTATAATGAAATTAACTACCAGGTACTTCTGTTTCAGGTTTTGGATATGAATCGAAAACCACATCACCATCTCTATCTAAAGGAAGTTCACCTGTAAGTCCATAATGTCTCATATCAATCCATCTATGTCCTTCTAGAAATAAGGAATAACGCTTTTCATGGAGCAACTGAGTTAATCCACCACTTGCTGCATCAGTTAAACCGTGAGCAGCCCTCACAACATTTATTTCAGTGAGGCCATCTCCAGAACCACTTCCAATTGTTGCTTCAGCTTTAAGAAGAACTAACTCCTCATTACGGATAATTGCAATTGGATCGTAATCACCAGTCCAAATCGTTGGAGCTAAATCACTAGTTAATCCATCATATGTAATTTCCGTAGACCTTTTAACTACTTTACTTGAAAAGCGAGGATCACCTGCTTCAGCATCTGTCTCAAAAGAAGGATGAGCCATAAGCCTAATAAATGAACCAGTAGGGTCAGCATACATTCCATTACTTTGATCTCCTTGACCAGAACTATAAACATGGTGAACACCATGAGACATATCTCCAGCTGGGTCCATAAAAGAATTATCTAAAGCAGTTAGCGCAACGGACCAGTCATCCATATAAACGGCTACTCTAGCCCTTAATGCCCTGTTAAACTGAGCAAATGTAGCTGGAGTATCAAACCCAGCAAATCCACTTGATAACGTGAAGCTAAAAGAACTACCTGCACTATTAAGTTCAGCATATCCAGCATCTAATAAAGCAGCCACTTCTGTCCAACCAGCTGCTTTTGAAACAAAGTCAGATTCTAGACCGTTATATGGCGCTATTTTACAACCATTTTCATTTTGCATACTTAGAACTAATGAAAGCTGATATGCTTCAATAGTTTTTGCAAATCCTGAAGCTCCAGCATCATCAGCAAACTGCGTAATAAGTATACGACAATTTGCTATCACACTGTAGCGAGCTGCCCAAGGAGAGTATACCAAAAAACCACCAGGGTCAAGAGGACCTCTAAGTAATTCTCCCGTATAACGAGGGTCAGCTGGTTCTAAGTAATACGATTCACGACCTACTGAACTAACTTCACGAAGATAGAGTCCATATGATGAACGCATACCTGCTTCAGCACCTGTGACAAGTGTTTGTATCGATGCCACATCTGTTGAAGGTGCATTTGGATCTGGAAATTCTAGATCTTCACATCCAAACCATAAAGTTACTAAGAGTAGGGGTAATATATTTTTTAAGTTATTCATTGTTACCTCCTATAAACCTACTGAAACATTAAAATATAAAGCTTTAGACATTGGATAAGGACCTGTATCAACAGAACCACCAACGGCTACATTACCAAATTGACTAACATCTGGATTCCAACCAGAATAATCAGTGCTTAACCAAAAATCCCTGGCTGAAACACCAACCTGCATACTAGAAACTTTTCCAGCAAGTAATGATTTAGGTACATCCCAATTAAAACTTAATTCGGATAACCTGACATAGCTTCCATCCTCGATATATGGAGCAGTAACACCACCCAATACAGTTAGTCTTTCAGGACCATCTCCATCCATTGCACCATCATCATTAAGATCTAAGGTTTGATCATCATAATCATACGTTGTTCCACCCAAATCAGCGATCAATTTTTGAAGATTAATAATATCTCCACCTTGCTTAATATCAATATGAGCTACAAGGCTGAAAGCACCAAACTGAACTCTATTATTCAGACCCATTACAAAATCTGGTGTTTCATTACCTAACACTTTATGCACACCATTAGCGTCCAATTCAGCTCCAACCATTGTATGGGGAGACCAACCTTTCTCAATACGGTAAGCGCCTAAAAATGTTGCAAAACCACCAGTATTGTATGGATCTACATCAAGTCTAGTGATTTCTGAAGAAGTAGTATAGTAAGATAGTCTACTTACCCAGTTCATATCTTTTGTTCTCACTGGATTAAGTACAAGATCTAATTCCATACCTTTCGTTTCCATATCACCAGCATTTGCCCACTTATTTGTATAACCAGTTGAAGGAGCTTCCTCAACTTCTAGTAATAAACCTGTGATATTTTGATTATATAATGTGAACTCAAATCCAAGTAGACCATTCATGATTGAACCATCAACACCGTACTCAAGTTCTGCCATTTCTTCTGGCGCAATATCATCTAGGCCTTTTAAACCACTGGTTACCAAGCCAGACATGCCTCCGATATTTGAAGGAGACATAGCAGTATATTTAGCAAATGGTTTAGGCATATTTCCTGTTACACCATAAGATGTTCTTACTTTCAAGTCATCGAATACCGCTAGTTGACCAGTACGGTACGAAGCTGCAAACTTTGGATACATATGTGATTTTTCAGTATCACCAAGTGTGCTGCTACGATCAGAGCGAACACCAAGCGAAACATGAATATTTTCACCAACAGCTACCTCTTCTTGAACAAACCAACCACGATCCTGCTGTTTCCGTCTAGTCTGTAAGGCAGAAGTCGCTGCTGATTGATCAATATTTGTTTGCGTAACAACCATACCTGAAGCAATAATCATTGAATTATTATAATCCAGCGTTTCTGCCTGGTATCCTGCAGTAGTATTAAGTTTCATTCCACCAAGAGACATACGATGCGCCAAATTAAATGAAGCATTCGTGTTCAAACTACTGTGATTTGATAATACAGATGACCCTGGATTTGATTTAAGTTGTTCATCTTGAAGTTCAGGTGGAGAAAATACCGTATTTTCCTGACCTACATAATCCGCACTTAAAGTTCCAATTAAGTCAAGACTCATATCAGAACCTCTCATAAGATTATAATCTAACCTTGTACTTCCCATCGCACGATTCACAGTTTCTTCATTAGTAAGCACAGCTGATTCATGCAGTGGATTAGATGCATTTGTAGGATGTATCGGCCAAGTTCCATCACTATTTTGACGAATATCTATAAAACTTGGTGTAGCAGCAATAGCAAAATTAAATGATTTACCACTATTATCGTTTCCAGTTATACCTCTATCAGAAAAAGTATTAGCTAAATACGCAGTAGTTGCAACCTTCAACTTATCATTTACTCTATGATCAACATTTGCACGACCTGAAACACGCTTATATCCTCTATTTACAATGATATCACCTTCATCAAGATATTGACCAGAAAGAAAAAACTGAGTGGATTGATCCCCCCCAGTTACACTTAATGATGTTTCTTTAAGACTTCCTGTTTCACCATACAAAACATCTTCATAGTCTATTTGTCTATTTGCCCAGTTACCAGCAGCATCATTTCCTAAAGCCGCAACATCTGCACCATACTGAGCTTCTGCCTCATCATAGGTCTCAAAAACACGAAAGCCTTGCTTGTTAATTATACTTCTAGAGCCAAAACGTTGTGAAACATTCACTTTAGTTTTTCCTGACATACCACGCTTGGTAGTTATGATAACCACACCATTTGACGCTTTTGCACCATATATAGCTGCAGCACTAGCGCCTTTAAGAACTTCAACGCTCTCAATATCGCTTGGGTTAATATCTGCAATACGGTTCGTAGGCTGCCCCTGCGGTCTAGCGCTACCAGCACCAGTTGCAGCACTAACTACATCAATACCTGATTGATTAGCAAAGTTATTTACGATGATTCCATCAACTACATATAATGGTTGTGTTTCACCAGCTATGGTTGCTACTCCACGAAGATTTACACTCATACCACCACCAGGAGCACCAGTATTTCTACGTATATGAACACCAGCAAATTTTCCACCCAATGCTTGATCTAATGATTGACTAGGTGATCCATTTAATTCATCACCAGATACTTTGGCAACAGCAGTAGCTAAGTTACGTCTCTTAACTGAGGAAGCGAGACCAGTAACCACAACTTCATCTTGTCTTAGTACATCAGGTTCAAGCTGTACACTTAGTAAAGCCTGACCATCTGCAACACCTACTTCTTGTGATTTATAACCAATATAATTAACAACCAATGTGGCACCTGCCTCAATATCTAATGAGAATGCTCCATTATCATCAGTCGTTGTCCCAACAAATGTGCCCTTTACAAATACTTGAGCACCAAGAAGTGCTTCTCCTGTTTGGGCATCTGATACAGTTCCTGATACAGTCATTGCCTGCGCAGATATCATCTGCACACATAATAATGACATAACCAGAAACAGCATATTATTTTGCTTTTTCATGGCAAATACGCCTCCTATTTTAAAATTACCGTCAAAAAAATAAAAAAAAACACCCACAGACAGTCCATAACTGTCTATGGATGCTCCTCTCCAAAGCAACATTAAAACAATATTTCATAGCTGTCAACAATTATTTTAAAATTGTTTAGTTTTAAAATAAAATATTTATGTTAAACACCTAACATAGTTATGAGGAAAACCATTGTGATGCCAACTATGATAATGTAATTTTGCCGCCTCATGGGTAATCAAAATAATCCTGAAAAAATACAATTAATTGAAGGCTGGTCATTTAATAAGACTAATTATATCATATTTTTTATCGGAGTACTTTTCATTATTTTCGGATATATTATTATGGCAACTGGAACAGTAAATAGTTTTCAAAGTTTAACATTAGCTCCAATTATGTTGTTCTTAGGATATATTATATTTATTCCTGCTAGTTTAATTTATCAGGAAAAATAGATTTACAGGGATCGTAGTTCAGTTGGTTAGAACGCCGGCCTGTCAAGCCGGAGGTCGCGAGTTCGAGTCTCGTCGGTCCCGCAATAAAAAACCCTATTCTTTGATAGGGTTTTTTTATTAGGTATTATTCTAAGAATACAATTATAATAATTTCCCTAAAAGTAACATTAAATCCACTACTCTATTAGAATATCCCCATTCATTATCATACCAGTTTAGAGTTTTAACAAAAGTTTTATCAATAACTCTAGTAAATGGTGCATCAAAAATTGAAGAATGTTTATTTCCTATAATATCAGTTGAGACAACAGGTAAATTTGAATATTCAAGCACCCCAGACATCGAATCATCCTTTGAAGCGGCCAAAACGGATTCATTAATCATATCAATAGTTACATCTTGATTTAACCTAACATTAAGATCAACAACCGAACCATCAGGAACAGGAACACGCATAGCTATTCCATCAAGCTTTCCATCTAGCTCAGGCAAAACCTTACCAACCGCTCGAGCAGCACCCGTAGTTGTTGGAATCACATTTTCCGCAGCAGCTCTACTTCTTCTCCAATCCGAATGAGGAACATCTGCTAATCTTTGATCGTTTGTATATGCATGAATTGTATTAATAACGCCCAGTTCAATACCAAAATTATCATTTAGTACTTTTGCCATTGGAGCTAGGCAATTTGTTGTACAACTTGCATTAGAAACAATTTGGTGTTCTTTACGTAATCCTTTATCATTGACACCAAGCACAACCATATAATCAATTTCATCCTTTGGTGGGACTGTTAAAATTACTTTAGAACAACCAGCATCTAAGTGTTTTTGAAGTTGTTCTTTTTTTCGAAATATACCGGTTGATTCTACAACAATATCTATTCCTAGATCTTTCCAGGGCAAATTTTCTGGTATCTTTTCAGATATTAATTTCACATGTTGTTCGCCTGCAGTTAGCATATCATTGTTCAATTCAACAGTTCCAGGGAAACGCCCCATCACAGTATCATACTTTAAAAGATAAACTAGCGCTTCCTTATCAAATATATCGTTAATTGCTACTAGCTCTATTTCTTCTCGTTGATTTAATACTCGAAATACTGAACGGCCGATACGACCAAATCCATTAATTGCTACTCTTATCATGAATCATCCTCAGCATATAATTGAATAGTATCAATTAATCTTTTAGCAAATCCCCAACCATTATCATACCAACATAAAGTTTTTAATAACTTATCAGCAGTAATCATAGTTGCTTTTGCATCAAATACCATAGTCTCTTCCCTGCCAATTACATCACTAGAAACGATAGGATCATTAGTATATCCAACTAAATCTTTATAATCATTTTCCGAATTTGTTTTCATAATGAGATTTAGTTCTTCAATACTTGGTAGAGTTTTTAGCTCCGTTGTAAGATCAACGCAAGACCCATTAGGAACAGGAACATTAAATGCTATACCATCCAACTTACCCGAAAACTGAGGCATTAATTTTTCAATAATCGCAGGAGCACTACTTGTATTAGGAATGATATTTTCAACAGCCGAACGACTTCGTCTTAAATCTAAACCCACTGCATCAGCAAGCGGTTGGTCAGCCGTATACGCATGAACACTAGTCATCATCGCTCGTTGAACAGAATAATGTTTATCTAAGATTTTTAACATCAAAGCCAAAACTTGCGTTGTAGATGAAGTTGCAGAAATTATTTTATCATCTTTATTTATTGACTGTTGATTAATACCAGGAATTACAATTCGATCAATCTCATCATTTGGAGTTCTAGTAACCAATACTCGCTTTGCTCCAGAATGTAAATGCTGTTCTAATTCTTCTTTATTAAGATATTTACCGGTGGCATCTACAACAAAATCAACGTTGAAAGTATCCCAAGGTATAGTACCAGGTTTTCCACCTGAAAGAATTCTAACATTTTGATCTTCTGAAATAAAATAATTACCATCAACTTTTATTTTATCATCCAAAGAACCATGCACAGAATCTCTCATCAATAAATAGTGGAGAGCTTCTGCATGCCCAAGATCACTAATAGCAACAAAATTTAATTTAGGGTTAGTATAACCAAGCCTAAATATATTTCTTCCTATTCGGCCAAACCCAAAAAGTGCTATATTAATTTTTTTACTCAGTTCAATTTCCTAAAAGTTTCAAGCATTGAATTTAATATTTTTTTGTTATTATAGAATAACCAATAAATTAAAGTATTATTTTTGATGCAATAATTGTAAAAATAAATATAAGGTAGCTAATAAAAATGAAATTTGACACAAAAGTTATTCACGCAGCTATTAAACCAGATACAGATACTGGATCAATAGTCACTCCTATTCACCAAACAGCAACATATGTAATGGAGAAGGTTGGGCAAGACAAAGGGTATGATTATACTAGATCAGCTAATCCAACACGAGAAATTATGGAAGACCATCTTGCGGCGCTTGATAATGGAAAATATGGAATAGCATTTTCTAGTGGGATGGCAGCTATTGATAGTTGTTTAAAATTATTAAAGTCCGGAGACCATGTTATTTGTTCAGATGACGTTTATGGAGGAACATATAGATTATTTGATCAACTATTAGTTAATTATGGTATACGTTTTTCATTTATTGATACTTCATTTCCAGATCAAGTTGAAAAAGCCATTACTTCAGATACAAGAATGATCTGGGCTGAAACACCAACAAATCCCTTATTAAAGATAACTGATTTAAATGCGATTTCTTTAATCGCAAAAAAGAATAATTTAATATTTGCAGTTGATTCAACCTTTAGTACACCTGTTTTCCTAAGGCCACTCGAATTTGATGTGGATCTAGTAATGCACAGCACTACAAAATATATTACCGGACATAGCCAATTAATTGGGGGAATAGTAATTACTAACAGAAAAGATTTAGCTAATAAACTGAGGTTTGCTCAAAAAACCATTGGCGCAGTTCCAAGTCCAATAGATTGTTGGTTGACTTTACTAGGAGTAAAAACTCTTGATGTTCGAATGAAAAAACATGAAGAAAACGCGATAAAGATAGCAGAGTTTTTAGATAGTCACCCCAAAGTATCAACATTAACATATCCAGGCCTTCCTTCTCATCCAATGTATGATGTTGCAAAAGAACAAATGAGTGGGTTTAGTGGTATGATATCTTTGGAATTGAAAGGAGGAATTCCTGCAGGGGAAAAATTTTTAAATTCAGTTAAACTTGCACTTCTAGCTGAAAGCCTTGGTTCTGTGGAAACAATGGTATTACATCCTGCATCAATGACACACGGGGATGTTCCAAAAGAGTATCGATTAACACATGGTCTTTCTGATGGATTGGTACGTATATCTGTTGGTATTGAAAATGTTGATGATATAATCAATGATTTTAAACAAGCATTAGATAAAGTTTAGATATAAAAAAGGCGCTAAAAGCGCCTTTTTTATACTATATGATCTACTTTTAACTACAAGTAGTTTCAATCAATATTGCACATACTTCATAGGGGTCCATATTAGCTGATGGTCTTCTATCTTCCAAATAACCTTTACCATCATTAGCTGTAGCCATTGGAATTCTTATTGAGGCACCACGATCGCTTACTCCATAGCGAAAATCTTTTATAGAGCATGTTTCATGCAATCCAGTAAGTCTTTCTTCGTTATGTGCACCATACAAAGCTATATGATCTTCATGTTTTTTTCCTAAAGATTCACATGCAGCTTCAATCACTTTTATTCCACCTTCATTTCTCATAGACTTAGTACTAAAATTTGTATGCGCTCCCGCCCCATTCCAGTCTCCTTTTACTGGTTTTGGATGCAGGGTGGCACTGACACCATAATCCTCAGCAATTCGATATAATAGCCAACGACTTATCCATAATTGGTCTGCTACGTCTAAAGGGCCTAAAGGACCAACTTGATATTCCCATTGACCAGGCATTACTTCTGCATTTATACCAGATATTTCCAAACCTGCATCAAGACAGAGTTCTAAGTGCTCTTCAACAATATCACGCCCATACACCTCATCAGCGCCAACCCCACAATAAAAGGGGCCCTGGGGCGCTGGATATCCACCTTCTGGCCAACCTAATGGAACTCTTCCTTGAAAGAATGTGTATTCTTGTTCTATACCAAACCAAGATTCTTGATCTTTAAATTTTTCATCAACTTTCCTTAAATGAGCTCTTGTATTTGTTGAATGAACAGAACCATCTGCATTCATAACTTCACACATAACTAAAACATCATCACCTCCCCTAATTGGATCAGGAACATAGGATACAGGCTGCAACATACAGTCGCTGTCATTACCAGCTGCTTGATTAGTACTTGAACCATCAAATCCCCATAAAGGAAGATCGTTTATACTATTTAAGGGACCATCAAAAACTTTGGTTTTTGATCTAAGTTTTTGGGTTGGTTCATGCCCATCCATCCAAATATATTCAGCTTTAATTTTACTCACTATAACTACTCCTTATTTTTTAATTATTATTTAATTTGATAACTATTTTTATTTATATCATACGATGACAAAATAACCTGTGTTTCTGTTCTTGAAACACCTGGCCAACTTTGTATTTTTCTTAGTAATTCTTCGAGTGCTTGAGAATTCTTAGCAATTACTATTAGAGTGTGAGATCCCTTTCCAGTTGTACTAAAGCATTGAATCACTTCTGATGAATCTTTTGCTAAATCAATAACATCTTTATAATGCTCTGAAGATTCAGAAATTATTGTGATAATGGCAGATACATCTAAACCTAACATCTTAGGATCTATATTTGCGTGAAATCCTTTTATTACTCCAGCTTCCACTAATTTTTTTATTCTCTCTGTTACTGTTGGAATTGAAATTTTAAGCTCATCAGCTATATGGCTCGCTGCTATACGTGCATCTGATTGTAAAAAGTTTAGAATTTCTCTATCATAATCATCGATTTTCATTAAAATATTTATCCTCCTCTTATCTTATATTATTATATATTTATGCTATTAAGCAATATAATTTTAGTATTAATTATATAATTATTTAATATTATAAGATATATGAAAATAATATTCTGCAAAATTATTTCAACAACTAATTATCCTGAGGTTGCCAGTATTATCTTAACTTTGATCAAATTAAACAATTATTATAGTAAGCAGATGGTACTGTAAAGAATTATACATGAAATTTTTAATCAAATTTATTTTGATAATCACTCCTTTATTTGGAGTTGATTTAATTTTTTTTGGTGGTCATATCTTAACAATGGATGATGAAAATCCATTAATTGAAGCAGTTGCAATTCACGATGGCAAAATTTATTCTATTGGAAAAAAAGATGATATATTCAAATTGCGATCATGGAAAACTAAAGTTATAAATTTACGTGGAAAAACATTGATGCCTGGTTTTATTGAGGCGCATTGCCATCCTATCGCTACATCTATACTAAGCCAGGTTATAAATATAAGTGGATTTCATTTTAATTCTAGATCAGAAATCTTAAACGTAATTGAATCGGCTGTTAAAGAGGCGTCCCCTGGTGAGTGGGTTCTAGCTTTTGGATGGGATCCCGTATTGGTATCTGATTTATATAAACCTACATTATCTGAATTAGATAGTATTTCATTAGATACCCCGATTTTTATATTAACACAAATGATGCATGATGCATATGTTAATTCCGCAGTATATAAATCAGCTGGAATAACTATGGATACTCCAAACCCAATTGGAGGTGGAGAGTTCCAAAAAGATAGTCAGGGTAATTTAAATGGAGTTATTTATGAATTTAGCGCATTGCAATATGTACTAGATAAAATGCCTAAGACACCTGAAGGAACAGCAGAATTGCTACTTAATATTCAATATACAAAATATGCTAAAGCAGGCTACACTTCCATTTCTGCTTTAGGACCAGTAAGTATTGCAGGTAACCCATTACAATTTATGGAAAACTTATCCATTAATGGCGCCCCTGTTAGATTATATGTTTACCCAGTTAACAAACAGCTTGATGGTACCAATTATACAGTTGATTACGGAAATGATTTTTTTAAAATAAAAGGGGTAAAACTATATATGGATGGTTCTCCTTATACGGGTGGAGCAGCTTTCTCAGAACCATATTTAAATACTGATTTAACATTAAATCGCTTAGGACTAAAAAAAAATCATCGGGGTTCAATAAATTTTACTGAGGATTCATTATTTACAACCTTGAAATATTATCACAGGAATAACTATCAAATTGCCATACACGCACAAGGTGAAATTGCCATACAAGGTATTTTAGATGCGTTTACAAAAATTCTATATAAGTATCCACGAACAAATCATCGCCATAGAATTGAACACAACGCATTGATAACAAAAGAACAAATTACTCAAGCAGAAGAACTTGGAATTACCTTAAGCTTCTTTATAGATCATATATATTTTTATGGAGATAAACTAAAATATATTGTTGGATCTGAACGAGCAAAGAGGTTTATGCCAATTCAATCAGCAATATCATTGGGACATAAGGCTACAATTCACACAGATAATCCTGCAACTCCAGTAGATCCATTTCGAGCAATCACTACAGCAGTAATAAGAAAAACAAAAAAAGGTGAAGTCATTTTGGGAAAAAATGAACGTATATCCGTAAATGATGCTTTGAAATCCATGACAATAAATGCTGCCTGGCAATTATTTGAAGAACAAAACAGAGGTTCAATAACAATTGGTAAATCAGCAGATCTAATGATTCTCTCTGATAATCCACTTGAAATAGAGCAAGAAGAAATAAAGAATATAAACGTTATGAGTACTTGGATCGATGGAGAGCAAATAAATCATTCTATATACACTTGGAGAAATTTGAAATTGCTTATGTTAATAATTTATAATTATCTATATACCAGTATTACAAACTGGCTCCTATAATTATATTTTTTGATATTTATCAATAATTGTATCAAGTTTTGTTGGGTTTTATTGTAAAGCATGTGTTAATATTCGACCCTTAGTCGAAATATAAACTCATGCTTTCAGAACGCCAAATAGAAGAACGAAAAATTAGAAAGGAACGTATCCTTTCCAGTGCGCTTGATGTTTTTAAAGCAAATGGATTAGATGGGGCAACAATGGATTCCATTGCCGAAAAAGCAGGGTTTGGAAAAGCAACACTTTACTATTACTTCTCATCAAAAGAGGAGGTTTTCCTAGGTATTATGGAAGATGGGTGGAAAACCTTAATAGAAAGCTTAGAAATCATAATTCAAGAAGAACAAAGTCCTAGAAAAACTTTTATTAAGATCTTGGTTCAGATTGCGCACAATGCAAAGCTTAGGCCGAACCTATATGAATTTCTTTTTCAAGCACCAAAAGTAATAAACCTTACTGACTTTAATGATCAGAATTGGAAAAAATACCAAGGTCAGCTTTACTCTATCCTAAGAGGTTTATTAGAAGATGGTATAAAACTCAAAGAATTTCCAAAGCTAAATACTGATCTTATGTTTAAAGCCATTGGTGGTTTATTTACTGGTTTAATTTTCTTTGGTGATGATAAAAAGGGCTCTGTATCAGAAGATGAAGTAGAGGCACTATTAAATAATTTAATTAGTAAACAGTAAGATGATTATAAAGTATTTATGTTATTTATTATTGACATCTTTCCCAATTATTGGGGGAAGTATAAATGGTGTCGTATTTGATGAAATTGATAATTCTCCAATGATAGGTGCAAATGTATTATTAAGTGATCTTGAAATTGGTAGTTCAACAAATAGTAATGGTGAGTTTATTTTTTCAAATTTGAATGAAGGATCATACGATCTTCAAATTTCTTTAATTGGGTATGAAACATATTCAAAATCGATTGTAATGAAAGAAAATGAAGATGTAAAATTAATTGTTTTTTTAAAAAGAGAGCCCATAATATGGGAAACAATAAATGTTGTGGGAATGTTTCCATCAAAACATTCGCCTGAAATCACTCAAATCATTGATAACAAAATGTTATCACAAAAAAGTGTCTCCAGTATATCTGGATTGTTAAGATCAATGCATGGCATCGATCTGCAGATGGCGCACGTACATGGTAGGAATGTGAATATATCAATTCGTGGTTCCTCAGATTATAAACCTGGTGGTTATAATAATAGGGTTCTTTTGCTTATTGATGGCTTTCCTGTATCAATACCAAATTCAGGAGCACCTGATTGGAATGCTATACCCTTAGAAAATATTGATCGTGTAGAAATTGTAAGAGGCCCCGCATCTTCTTTATATGGTCATAATTCTATGGGAGGTGTAGTTAATATGGTAACAAAGTCAAATACACCAAACAGATTACTGACGTATGATGCTGGAGTTGGAAGTTATAATAACAATATCCTGAATCTTAATTATAGTAGGGATATAAATAACATAAAAGTTTTTACTACTGCAGGTTATAATTATTCTACTGGTCATAGATTTAATGCAAACCACAGTAATATTAGAGGATCATTCAAAATTAAGAATGTATCCAATAATCAAAAAAAATGGTCCTTATCTACCATTATTACAAAATCTAATAATGGGCAACCTGGTTTTGTATATCCAGATAATCCGGGATTAATTTCATATAGAAAATCAGAAAGAATAAGTAGTTATATCCAATTATTTTATTCATTACCAGTGTTTGATAATGGTTATTTATCTTCTTCACTTGGGCTAAATCAATTTTATACAATATATAATGATAGAAATGATACACCGATTGAAAAAGTCCAAGGACAAACAACATACGATGATCAAATGCTATTGCTTCGAAGTGAATACCAACATTTTTTTAATGATAAATCAATATTAACTGTTGGTACAGAATTTGGAAATGATCAGTCTAAAGCTGATGTAATAAATTCAATTTATACTCAACCTACCCAACGTACATTAGCATTATTTGGTCAATTGAAAAAAAATATAAGTACACTTTGGAAAATAGATGCTGGTATACGATATGATCATCGATGGGTAAGAGGTGGAAAAAATTATACAAAAAAAATATTTGAAGCTATTTCACCAAAGTTCAATCTTTATTTTCAATCCACTCCAACTAAGCAATATCACTTCTCAATAAATCGAGGATTTAGAGCTCCTTCCATATCAGAACTTTTTTTAGAACATGAAAGCAGCTATGGGCTACAATTCCGAGGAAACTCAACATTGCAACCAGAATATTTAACTGCGGCGGAGATTGGCTTCAAAAATCATGCCAACCAAAAGTATACATACTTCACAAATATATTTTATAATTATTATAATGATATGATTGATTTTGTTTATTCTATACCTGTAGAATCATTAAACCGAACAAATGTAAAAGGATACGGTTTTGAACTGGGTGGAGATTTTTATCTGCCATTTAATATAGCAAGATTAGAATTAAGTTATTCATACTTAGATATGATTGATCTAAAGAATAAAGATTTACCAATTCTTTATAGATCAAATCATAAAATAAAAGGCTCTATCAGCAGGAAAATTTTTAATTTTACAAATATTTCTCTTTTATTTAATTATAAAAGCTCACAAAAATATGAGGATTTCCTAAGTGATGATCATCCTGTCATTGATAATATATTTCGCTTCCCTATTGAAAATATACCGGAAACCATTCTTTTTGATTTACAGCTTATAAAAAGAATTAATTCTTATAAGATAACGGGTATAATTAGAAATATTTTTGATACAGAATACGTGCTAATACAACACTATCCAATGCCTGGAAGAACCTGGCAAATAAATTTTTCAAAGCAATTAAACTAACTTGATAAAGGAACCGATAAACAATGAATAAATTGTTTTTAAGACTACTGTGCACATTAGTACTTATAATAACTATAGGTTGTGAAGATAACGACGCAAATAATGAAGTAATACTAGCCGAATCTGGATCAATATATGGTAAAATAACTTTCAGTGGAGCTTGGCCAGATACTGGAACAGTACTACTTACGTTAAACACAACATATCCACCACAAGGTCCTCCTGCAGGTTTTCAATACCTATCATTAGAAACGGTAGTAGATAATGAATACACATATTCATTTAGTAACCTTTCATTTACAAACTATGAAGCGGTATCTATTACACACTGGCCAGATGATTATCCAAATGGATCCTATAGCACTTTGGGAGGTCATTTTGAAGATATGCTAATCACTCAAGAAAGCCCAGAAACAGAAATAAATTTTAACGCTGATTTTTAAATATGTTAAAATAAAAGCTTTTTACGCTTTTATAGTCTTGATTTTTATATAAAAAGGATTATTTTTGTCCATATTTTTGCTTTAAATATCTCATAGAAGTAAATTACCTGAATCCGAGAAAAATATATTAGGGGTAATTAACTATGAATAAATTAAAATTAAATATTTTATATGCTTTCCTTTTATTAGTAAATATAAATCTTACTGCTAGTGATAATGATAGTTTATATTTTCAATTTGAGCCTGATTCCGTCAATTTAGAAATTGGAGATTCTATCAAAATTAAAGTATCACTACTAAAAAAAGATGGTTCTTTATCAAAAAATCAATTTCTTTTAACAGGAGAATGGAGATCTGTTGAAGTAAAGCCTTGGATCAGTAATTCAGATGGTATAGCTAATGTCCAATTAAAAGTGTTTAAACCTGGGTCATTTAATCTGAATGCATCCAGTATTACAGATGATCGATTTAAAAGAGTTCGTGGTAATTTATCAATTTTTGTACCTGCGCCTCCAATTGAAAAAGTTGGTTTTATAGATCCACCAAGCACTGCATATGAAAAAACAAGAATAAAGTTTTTGGCTAAAGTTTTAGATAAAGCTGGTGTATCAAGAAATGATATTAAGCCAACTTTTGAGTCATCAAATAATTCAATAGCTAGCTTTGATGACTTTGGAAACCTCTCAATCAAACAAAGAGGTAGAGTTCAACTTAGTGTTTCTATAAGTAATCAAAGAAATAAAGTAATCTTTTCGGAAATAAATCTGCGTATCTTTAGAAATCCAGTAAGAAAGATTGAACTATCAATGAATGAAGGTTCATATCGTACAGGAGATGTGATCACTTTTAATGCACTAGCAAAAACTGCTTCTGGTAAAGAAATAACAGATGTTCCTATTGAATTTTCATTTACAGGGGAAGCAAATTATGGCATAGGTCTACCAGCAAGTGGCGTAGTTACACCTAATGGTAAATTTGTTGCTGAAAATCCTGGAGAATATACTATTTATGCAACTTCAAGTGGGTATACTTCATCACTTACTGTAAAAATAAAGCCTAGAAATATTCAAAAACGTGCAGAACTAATTGGACATGGGCTAATTACAGATGTTTTTACATCTGATTTATGGGTATGGCAAGGTGTTGATGAATTTAGTGATAGAGATTTTGCTGTAACTGGAACTTGGGAAGCAAATGGAGAGGCTTATTTTTGGGAAGTTACAGATCCATCAAATTTAGTTATAATCGATACTGTAACAGTAGATGCGCGGACAGTAAATGATGTAAAAGTTTCTGCAGATGGACGGATAGGAGTTATAACTAGAGAAGGTGCTTCAAGTAGAAAGAATGGTGTAGTAATTCTGGACGTAAGTGATCCATACAATGTAAAAATATTATCAGAATTTAATGATGGCCTTACTGGAGGTGTTCATAATGCTTTTATTTATGAAAACCATGTATTTGCGGTTAATAATGGACGGAAATATGATATTATAAATATTTCTGATCCCACTAAACCGTGGCGTGTCAATAGTTATGAATTAAATACTCCCGGTCATAGTATTCATGATGTGTGGATTGAAAATGGAATCGCATATTCATCTAATTGGAGCGATGGAGTTCATGTTGTAGATATTGGAGGACTACAATTTTCGGAAGAAAATAGATATACCATTATGAATAATCCAATTTTACAATCAGCTGGAAAAGGAAGTGTAAGGAGCCCTGTATTAATGACATCAAAACATGATACTACAGGAAGAAACCATGCTGCCTTCCCCTTTTTAAGTGAATCTACAGGAAGTTTTTATGTAATCGCAGGTGATGAACATTTTCCCTTTGGTTTAGGAGAGATTCAAAATAAAGAGCCTGCAAATCCCAGAGGCGGTTATCATTTTTTAAATATGAATGACTATAAAAATCCTGTTGAAGAAGCAATTTACCAAGTTCCAGAAGCTGGATCGCACAATTTATGGGTTCAGGGTGACACCTTGTATACTGCATTTTATCAAGGTGGATTACGAGTTGTTGATATATCAGGAGAGCTACTTGGCGATCTGTATAAACAAGGAAGAGAAATAGCTTTTTATTTATCTAATCATCCTGAGGGCCGCATTCCAAATGCAACAATGGTTTGGGGACCACAACCTTATAAAAGTTATATCTTTTTTGCTGATATGAATAGTGGACTGTATGCAGTAAAGCTAGTGAATTTTGAAGATAATGAAGATTAGTTTATTTAAACATGCTGATTTTTAGAATACTACTAGCTGTAATAATATTATTAGGTACAATAAAAGGAAGAGAATATTTTGTTTATGTAACATCTGAATCTCAAGATGAAGTGCATCTAATTAAGTTTGATGGAAATAATGGGAAAATAATAAAAGATATTCCTGTAGGCGTATGGCCTTTAGAAATTGAAGGTCCACATGGAATTACGGTATCACCAAATGGAAAATACTGGTATTTGTCATTAGCGCATGGCTTTCCATATGGACATGTTTATAAATATGAAACAGGAACGGATAAGCTTATTGATCGTGTGGAGTTGGGCTTATTTCCAGCTACAATGCAAATCTCAAATGCAACAGGTCTTCTGTATGTAGTAAATTTTAATCTTCATGGTGAACACGAACCTAGTACCATATCTATTGTTGATCCTGAGGAAATGATTGAAGTAAATCGAATTGAAACTGGTATCATGCCTCACGGTTCAAGAATAACTAATGATGGATTAAAACAATATTCAGTAGCAATGATGTCAGGAACTTTATATGAACTTGATGTCCTCCAATTTGAAATAAGTAGAACCTTATTTACTGGGACTAGTAAACATAAGCACATGACGCATTCAATAGGTTCCATGAAACATAGAAATATGAAATCACATAAAATGCCAAAAGAAAAACCAACATGGGTATACCCACATCCAAACGATAAATATTTATATGTAGTAAATAATGGTATAGATAATGTTGTTGAAATTGATTTAAATAAGTGGGCTATTTCAAGAAAATTCAATACCGATAAAGGTCCATATAATTGTGAAGTTAGTCTAAATGGAAAATATTTAGTTATTACATATAAATCAGCAGGAAAAACAGGTGTTTGGGATTTAAAATCAGGAATTGAATTAGCACGGATTAAAAACACAAGAAGAGTTACCCATGGAGTAGTGATATCTCCTGATAGTAAATATGCATTTGTTTCTGTTGAAGGTATTCGTGGAGAACCAGGCTCTGTTGATATTATAGATTTAGAAAACCTTATTTTAGTTGACCATATTGAAGTTGGTAAACAAGCCGGCGGAATAGCTTTTTGGAAAATGTCTGATTAACTCTTACTGATTACGATATTTTTTTCTCCAATAAAATAATATTATTATTCCAATGATATTTGGGAACCATATAAATGGATTGCTCCACGGAATTCCATCAAAATAAAAATCTGAGAAAGGGTAAAAAAGCTTGGTTGGAAAATATTCTTTTGAATGAAAAGGAAAATCCAACAAAATATGAAACGGCCAGCCTAGCATTGCAAATGCATAATTTTTATTAAAGTAGTAGACAATTGCTATTATCGAAAAGGCGGTTACATAACTATGGAAAATATTATAGGATAAAAAAACCCAATCTGGTAGTGTATCTAAAGGAGGTGGTCCCCCTCCAAATTCAGGAATATTCCCGGTAATTATATTCACAATTATTAATGCGCCAAAAGATGCTAAATCTGGCATTGCTCCAAAAAACAAAGCAATCCAAGGCATACCTCGATAACCGAATAATCCTTTTCCCCATAGTGCATGACTTAATGTATCCATTATAATATTTGATCAATTAATAGAATAGTTCATAAAGAAGTATAGTTAAATTTACAATATGGGAAGTAAAAATTAATTTTAATTGTTTAATCATTATCAGTGAATAAAATAAAATGTAATTCGATGGTTGATCCATTGCGCAGGGTAATTATGAAAAGCCCCAATTTAGCATGGAAAAATACAAACAATATAAAGAAGTATTGGAAAGATTTGCATTTTACATCAGAGCCTAAATTTGATAAAGCAGTTTTTCAATACAATAAACTAATCGCTCTTATCGAATCATTTGGTATTGAAATACTAATGCTACCAAAAGATGATCAAACAGATCTAGACTCTATATATACCCATGATGCGGGTATTGCTACATCAAGAGGAATTGTAATTTGCAATATGGGTAAAAAGACAAGAAAGAATGAAACAAAAGCACTAAAGAGTTTTCTGACTCAGAATAATATATCAATAATTGGAGAAATAAAATATCCGGGAATCATTGAAGGCGGAGATGTTATTTGGATAAATGAACATACAATTGCAGTTGGTGAGGGATATAGAACAAATAAAGAAGGAATAGAGCAGTTGAAGGAGATACTTGGTGCCGAGGTAGATCATATAATATCAGTACCCCTCCCCCATTACCTTGGTCCTGAAAATTGCCTACACCTAATGAGTAATGTGAGTCCAATTGATCAAAATCTTTTTTTAATTTATCCAAAACTATTACCTGCAAAATTTATAGAGTTTTTAAAAAGTGTAAATATTAAACTAATCAATGTGCCCGATGAAGAATACGAATCAATGGCATGCAATGTATTATCATTAGCTCCAAAAAAATGCATTATGATGTCAGGCAATCCCATTACAAAATTACTATTAGAATCAAATAATGTAGAGGTTTTCACCTATGATGGATCAGAAATTTCATTGAAAGGTGCAGGAGGACCAACCTGCTTAACAAGACCTATATATCGCCAAAGATAAAATGCCATATAAAAATAATTTTACTGCGCAGACTCAATTAAAATTATCTCCTTTCTTTGAGCGAACTTCTAAACTAAATGAATCCCAAGAATGGCGTAGATGGGCTGGATACCTTGCTGCAACAAGCTATGAATTGACTCATGAAAATGAGTACTTTGCAATTAGAACAAAAGCAGGCCTCTTAGATATAACACCATTAAAGAAATACATAGTGGAAGGACCCGAATCAGAGAAATTATTAAATCAATTAGTAACACGTAATATTGCTATTTGTAAAGTAGGGCAAGTTATGTATACGCCTTGGTGTGATGAAGATGGTAAAGTTATCGATGATGGAACAATACAGAGACTCTCCAAAGATAAATTTCGAATTACAAGTGCAGAACCAAATCTGGAATGGATTCAAAGTAATGCGATAGGAATGGATGTAAATGTTAAGGATGATTCATTCTCAACAGCAGCTCTAGCTCTACAAGGCCCTAATTCTCGCGCAATTCTTAATTCTATCTCGACTAATAATTTGGATAAACTAAGGTTTTTTTGGATGATGGAAACAACCTTTGGTAATATTCCCGTATCTATTTCACGAACTGGATATACTGGTGATTTAGGATATGAAATATGGATCAATCCAAATGATGCATTGAAAGTTTGGGATCTATTAATGGATAAAGGGAAATCTTTTGGTATTACGCCTACCGGGCTTCATGCATTGGATATTGCAAGAATAGAAGCAGGATTGATTCTTTTAGATGTCGACTATATATCATCAAGACATGCTCTAATAGAATCTCGAAAATCATCACCATATGAATTAGGATTAGGCTGGGCAGTCAAAATGAATAAGAATGATTTCATTGGTAAATCATCATTGCAAAAAGAATTAAATCATGCGTCCAACTGGAGTTTTGTAGGTGTTGAAATAGAATGGCTAGAATTTGAAAAACACTACAGAGAAGTGGGCCTAGCTCCAGGATTACCACAAACAGCATGGAGAACAAGCACTCCATTATATTATAAAAATGAACAAATAGGGTATGCTACAAGCGGTACATGGTCACCTCTTCTGAAGCGCTATATTGCTTTAGCCCATCTAAAATCTACCTATGCTCAAAAAGGATCCAAATTAATGTTCGAATTAAAAGTCGAACATTTTCGAAAACTTACAAAAGCTACTGTAGTTAAAACTCCTTTTTATAATCCCGAAAGAAAACGATCATGTCCAAAATAAATAAATATGATGCAATAATAATTGGTGGTGGTCATAATGGGCTTACGGCTGCTGCTTACTTGGGTCGATCCGGCAAAAAAGTTCTAGTACTTGAAAGAAGACACGTGCTTGGTGGTGCTGCAGTTACAGAAGAAGTTTACCCAGGATTTAAGTTTTCAGTATGCTCTTATGTTGTCAGTTTAATGAAGTCCAATGTTATGCGTGAATTGATGTTACCAAAGTTTGGACTGGAGCTTCTTCCTCTCGAAAGCACAATGACTCCATTAGAAAATGATTATCTTATTCGAACAGCTGATTCCGATCAAACATACCGTGAAATAGCGCGTCATTCAAAAAAAGATGCAGAAAATTATATGCGATTTGGACCTGCCATGGGACAAATTGGTATGGCTGTCAGACCCATACTTGAAACAATTGCTCCTAATCCAATTCGACCATCATTATCAGATCTTTCTGCAACGAAAAAATTGTTAGATCATGTTAAATCACTAACATCAAAACAGTTTGAATATTTAACAAAACTTATGACAATGAGTTCAGCAGATTTTTTAGATGAATGGTTTGAGTACGAACCATTAAAAGCAACAATGTCAGCAAGTGGAATTATTGGTACGTTTATGGGTCCCCGCTCGCCAGGATCTGCTTATGTAATGCTCCATCACTATATGGGAGATATTGATGGTGCTTATAGGGCATGGGGTTTTCAACGTGGTGGTACGGGTGGTGTAAGTATGGCAATTGCCAGATCTGCAGAACATTTTGGTGTTGATATAATGACAGAAATGTCTGTCCAAAAAGTTATTGTTAAGAATGGTCGTGCTATCGGTGTTGCTTTAGATAATGGCGATGAATATAATTCAAGTATAGTTATTTCTGCACTAGATCCAAAACTTACTTTTCTAAATATGATTGATGAATCAGAACTCCCACCGGATTTTGTTTCCGCAATCAAGAATTTTCGAATCCGAGGATCTTCTGGGAAAGTAAATTTAGCTCTTGATGCGCTGCCTGATTTCTCGTGCCTCCCCGGTGATGGGCGCCATTTGCGTGGCGCAATTTCAATTAGTCCATCGTATGATCATTTGGAAAAAGCATATGATGATGCAAAGTATGGTAATTTTTCAGAAGCGCCATTTATGGATATCATACTTCCTTCTGTTTTGGACCCTGATATGGCTCCACCAGGTAAGCATGTTATGTCATGTTTTGTTCAATATGCACCATACCATATTAACGGAGGTTGGAATGATCAAAAAAGAGAGGATTTTGGGGACGCGGTGATTAATACGATTTCAAGATATGCACCAAATATCAAAGATATTATCTTGCATCGCCAAGTACTAACACCTGCAGACCTAGAATCAACATTTGGTTTAACCGAAGGGAATATTTTTCATGGCGAACTAACTCTTCAACAATTATTCTCGCTGAGACCTGCGGTGAAATGGGCTGATTATACTACACCAATCAAAAATTATTTCCAATGTGGTTCAGGAACACACCCTGGGGGCGGCATTACAGGATCTCCAGGTGAAATGGCTGCAAAAAAGATTTTAGGATCTTGGTAATGAAAACTTATGATGTAATTGTAATTGGTGCTGGTATAAATGGATTAGTTACTGCATCTATTTTAGGAAAGAAAGGAAAGCGTGTCCTCATTTTAGAATCAAGAGATAAAATTGGTGGTATAGCTTCCTCAATGGAATTTACTCCTGGATTTACATGTAATGTCGTTCATGATACTATTAAATGGATAGATCCTCGCTTAATGAAGATATTAGATTTAGATACTAATGGTTTGCAATTAGTAGAACCTGAAATACTTAGAGTTAATCTTGGAGATAATAGTGAGCATATTACGTTCTATAGAGATATAGATAAAACTATCAATTCAATTGCAAAATATTCTAAAAAGGATTCTAAAAGATGGGAAGATTTTATCTCTTATATAAAAAAATTATCTCAGTTTTTAGAAAAACTTTATGAGTTACCCCCCCCCGTTTTACCAAATTTAGGAATAAAAGAAGTTTTAGGAATGCGATCCTTATTATCCCCAATTAGGAAACATGGATCTCAAGGTGTTGTGGATCTATTACGTGTTGCCCCAATGATGATGCCTGAATTAGCTGATGAATGGTTTGAAAATGAATTACTCCGAAGCTGTATATCCACTGCTGGGATACACCATCTATCATTTGGTCCTTATGCGGCAGGAACAGGATATAATCTTTTACATCAACATGTCCATAGCAATGGATTATTCCATAATATTAAATTTGTAAAAGGAGGAATAGAACAATTTGCTACAGTTTTAAAAGAAGTTGCTGAAAGATTTAATGTAGAAATTCAAACATCTGCAAAAGTTATATCAATAAATACTGATCAAAATGTATGTAATGGTGTTACGCTTGAAAGTGGAAAGAAAATTACGGCAAAACAAATTGTCTCTGCATTAGATCCTAATAATACATTTTTTAATCTGGTTGGTCCATCAAACTTAACCCCAGACTTTAGAACGCAGATAAATAATATTAGATATCGTGGAAGCACAGCGCGAGTACATTTTGCTTTAAATAAGCTGCCAGTAGTTAAAGGTGTTAATAATGAACATTTAAAAACAGTTTTTTCAATCAGTCCATCAATAGAATATTTGGAGCGCGCTTCTGATGCTGCAAAATATGGTCAAATTCCTGATAATCCTTACATAGAGTTTGTAATACCATCCTTATTAGAATCAAATTTTGCCCCGAAAGATAAACATGTTCTTTCGGCAACAATACAATATGCTCCATATCATTTAAGAGATACTGAATGGTCTGACAGTATAAAAGATCAATTAAAGAATAATATTGTAGACACATTAGAAAAAGTGATCCCAAATATTAGATCAATCATTAAACACACTTACATTTTATCACCATTAGATTTAGAAAATGAATTTGGAATAACTGAGGGGAATTTGAATCATGGTGAAATGACACTAGATCAGTTTATGTTTATGCGTCCAACTATAAGTTCATCCCAATATAGAACCCCAATCAATAATTTATTTATATGTGGTCCAGGAACACATCCAGGTGGTGGACTTCATGGTACAAATGGATATAATGCAGCTATGGAGATATTAAAATAATGAAATTTCATAAGACTGCTGAGACGCTAACAAAAGGTGCCAAAACTCTGCCACAAAAATTTTATACACAATCTGAAATTCTAAATCAAGAATATAAAAAGATATTTCATAATAATTGGATTTGTATTGGTAGAGATTCTGATTTAATAAATAAGGGTCAGTATATTACTATTCAGCTTGGTAGTGAAAGTGTGATTGTATTAAAGTCTGAAAAAGATAAAATAAAGGCATTTTTTAATGTTTGTCGTCATAGAGGAACTAGAATATGCAATCAAAGTAAAGGGAGTTTTTCTAAGACAATTCAGTGTCCTTACCATGGATGGACTTATGATTTAAATGGAAAGTTAGTTGGTTCTCCTCATATGGATACAGTTAATGATTTTAATAAAATCAATTACCCATTATTTCCTATTGAAACAAAAGAATGGAAAGGATTTCTATTTATTAATCTTAGCGAAACCCCTGAAAATTTTAATGAGATATTTAAACCAATAGATAACCTATTGGATTCTTGGGAGCTACATAAGCTTCGCATTGTAGAGCAAAAGAGATATACTGTTAATTGTAATTGGAAATTAATTATTCAAAATTATTGTGAGTGTTATCATTGCCCAATGATACACCCCCAACTCGCAGAAATTCATAATTATTTAGGAGGGGAAAATAATTTATATTCAGGTCCCTTCCTTGGTGGATACATGAATTTCAACTCCGATAAAGAAAGTATAACTCCTAGCGGAAAATATTGTTGTCCTCCTATTAAAAGTGTTAAAGGACAAGATTTACATCGAGTATATTATTACTCATTATTCCCAAATATGTTATTGAGCCTTCATCCAGAATATGTTATGTATCATACAGTTTGGCCAAGAGGTACTGATAAATGTACAGTGAACTGTTCTTGGTTATTTTTAGATCAAAGTACTAAAAGTCATAAAAAGTCTATATATGAATCCATAGACTTTTGGGATAAAACCAATAAGCAAGATTGGAATATATGCGAATATTCTCAATTAGGAATTAATTCCAAAAAATATTCTCCAGCCCCTTACTCTGGACAAGAAAGTCTGTTAGCTGCATATGATGAATATTATCTAGATCAAATGGATTAATGTTCTTATTGGGAGGTATTTTTTTTACTCTTAAATTTTTATTAACAATATAACTGGAGCAACAAATATTAGACCAATGAACGCCACCAAACGGTCAATATCATCATACTTCTTCTATATAATTCCTTTATATTTTGTTATAACAGCAACTGCACAACAAGATACTATTCCAATAATTACTTCTCCAGATAGCACATCAAATAACCAGAAGCTGATTTTATTTAATGAAATCGATAGCATAGATTTAATTGTTTCAAAAGAAATTAAGAAGAATCAAGCCCCTATAATTGTTGATACCATACCTATGATCTTAATGAATGAAGATGAGGTAATGATTATTGAATTATCTTCATTTTATTCCTTTATATCAGATCCAGATGACTCCATAAGTAATCTTCAGTGGAATTTTTTATCTGGGACTAATACTTCATTAAATCTCGTTAATAATCAATTAATAATTAATTCTCAAAATAATTGGTACGGTTTCGATACAATCAGCGTCATTATATCTGATTCATCTTTATCTGATAGTTCAATAATTCCCATATATATTAAAGCTCAAAATGATTCACCAGAGTTTTTATCTAGGTTAGATACAATCAATATAAATGAGGATAATAAAATTTTTATTGGTTTAAATACATTAGAATCAATTATCTATGATATAGATAATAAAGTACATGAATTGTCATGGGATGTAATAAAAAAACACCCATTTCAAATAAATATAGCTGACAAACAGATCATAATTGAAGTTGCAAAAGATTGGTTTGGTCATGAAACAATTCAAATAATTGCTTCTGATAATAGTACATCAGATACGCTTGATGTTAATGTATATATATCTCCAATTAATGATCCACCATCTTTCATAGACATACTCCCTTTAACTACTATCAATGAAGATGAAATTCTACAAATTGCATTTATAGATTGGATAGAATATGTTTCAGATGTTGATAACTCAGATCAATCTTTAACCTGGAACGCTAGAGAAGCTTCTAATATTGGATTAAACCTCTATGAAAATTCAATGATCCTAAAAGGCAATCCCAATTGGTATGGGGTTGATACAATCATAATTGAAATTTCTGATGGAGAATACACAGATTCTACTGAATGGATAATTAATATAAATGCAATTAATGATCCACCCAAATTTAATAAAAATATTTATACATATAATATGAATGAAGATGAAGTTTTATCAATCAATAAAAGTAAACTGATTTTAGAAGTAAATGATCCAGATAATAATTCTAATCAATTAGAACTAGATATTAATAAATCTAATAAAATAATTATTGATGAAAATGAATATAGTTTTATTATTCATGGTAAAGAGAATTGGTTTGGTTCTGATAGTCTTTATCTGTTGGTAAGTGATGGTGAAAAATTTGCTAATACACTTTTACTAATTCACATCATTCCTATAAATGACGCTCCAAAATTTACTGGGTATATCCCAGATACTTCGCTGTATGAGGATGCTTCTATATCTTTCCCTATTCATGAGTGGAATCGCTATGCTTTTGATCCAGATAATAATATAAAATCTTTAAAATGGAGTATTATCAAACCAAAACATTTAGAACTGACAATTAAAAATGAAATTATAAATATTAATCCAATAACTAATTGGTATGGGAATGAAACATTAAATATTATTGTTTCAGATTCAGAATTGAGTGATACTGCAAAGATGATTATTAGTGTTCTCCCTGTAAATGATTTTCCAACTATTAGTTTTATTCCTCCCATTATTATAAATGAAGATGAAAGAATAAACCTAAAATTAGATGAATATGTTGATGATCAGGATGATAATGATAGTCTGCTAACTTGGTCTATAATAAAAAACTTTGAAAAAAATAGTTATAATTCATTTGGTAGCAACCTATATAGAAGTTCACGACGATATTTATCCACATTCTTTAATAGTGAGTATATTTCACCCAAAGAACATGATATATCAAATATATATGACATTGATTGGGTGAAAATCAATTCCAAGTATCAACAAGTGGATATTCACCCTCCTGCCAATTATTTTGGTAAAGATATTCCTATTTTGTTACAGGTTGAGGATCCTAAGAATGCCAAAGATATTAAATTGCTTTCAATAACTATTAAACCAGTAAATGATGCCCCATTCTTAAGCAATATACCAATGATCTTGATGAATGAAGATGAGGTTTTTCAAGACTCAATAAGTTTCTTACAAAAATATGTTGTTGATATTGATAACCAATTTCACGAACTCCAATGGAAAATAATCAGTACTAATAAATGGATAAATTATGAATTAAATAATAATGAAGTTATAATTTCTCCTGTAGAAAATTGGTATGGAAAAGATACAATCATTGTCTCTGTATTTGATGGAGAGTTTTTTGATTCATCAAAGGTAATAATTAATATAGAATCTGAAAATGATCCCCCGGAACCTTTTGAATTAATAGACAATGTTATTGAGGATTCAACAAGGTTCACTTTTCAATGGTATCCTACTATTGATGTAGATAATGATACAATCGAATATCATTTTTATTTAAAAGGAAGCAATATTGATACAGTTATTTATAACATCATTGATAAATATAGCATCACATTCCTTACAAAAAATAAATTAAATACAGGAACTCCTTATGAATGGTATGTATCGGCGACAGATAGGATTGATACAGTCTTATGTGAAGAGAAACTAATATTCTATGTAAAAACTATACCTCAATCATTTGCTCTTCATCAAAACTATCCTAATCCATTTAATAGAAACACAAGAATTCCAATTGATATGTTACATGGAGATGCGCTACGCATTGTTATTTATGACATGCATGGAAAACAAATCAAAACTTTATCCGATGAATTTAAATCTGCAGGAAAATATGAAATTCAATGGGATGGAACAGACCGTTTTGGCAAAGCAGTATCTACAGGTGTTTATTTAGCAATCATGCAAACAAGAAACTTTTCCCAGGCAAGAAAGCTTATGTTCATCAAATAATAAAGGGCTCTATTAATTATCAGTTTCTATTTGTAGATTTTAACAGCATTTAACTTAGGAAGGGTAAAATGAAAATCGATCTTATGAAAAATGATACCTATTCGGAATCGCAACTTACTGGTCTCGTTATATTACGTATATTAATTGGATGGCATTTCCTTTATGAAGGTATATCTAAAATAATTAACCCCTATTGGAGTTCTGCTGCATATTTACTGGATTCTAAATGGGTTTTGTCATCATTAGCCAAATCAATTGTTGCAAACTCAACTATTTTAGGCTTTACTGATTTTATAAATATGTGGGGGCTAACACTAGTTGGTTTATCATTATTATTAGGAATATTTAGCAGGTATGGAGCTCTTTTTGGTATGGGGTTTGTATTACTGTACTATTTGTTTGCTCCTCCATTTATCGGATTAGAATATAGTAGACCTGGTGAGGGTAGTTACATGTTAGTAAATAAAAATCTTATAGAAGCTTTTGCATTATATGTATTATATCTCTTCCCAAGCAGTCAATTTATAGGCCTGGATCGATTAATACTTTCATCAGAATTAAATTCATTAGGAGATAAATAATGAATCAAGAAAATAAAGGATCAAATGCTGACTTATTGAATCGAAGAGAGATTTTAAAGGGATTAGCCACAATACCTGTATTAGGTCTTTTCTTTATCAAGTTATGGCAAAAATTGCGGTTAGATAAACTAAAGAAATCAAACCTTCTTCAAGATCTCATTAGTGATAATAAAGCACCATCGATAATAAAAGAGATTGGTAACAGTGATCATTTACGAGTTGGTGTGGTTGGCTATGGTGGCCGTGGTGGTCATCTTACAAGAGGACTTGGTTTTGCAACTCCAGGATGGACATCTAGTGCTTCAGAAAGAGCAAAAAAGAATAAACTAGATAAAGCATTTGAAACATTTATGTCTCAAACAGATTTGAATTGTTCCCTTGTTGGTGTGTGTGATTTATTTGATGTAAGGGCTGAATTAGGGATAGAAGCTTCCAAGAATGAGGTTCGTTCTGGTGGAAAAGCAAAAGAGACAGCCGTGCGATATAAACATTATACTGACTTAGTAACAAGTAAAGATATTGATGCTGTTATTATTGCGACACCGGATCATTGGCATTCTCGAGTTGCAATTGCTGCCGCAAAAGCAGGTAAGCACGTATATTGTGAAAAAGGACTAACAAGAACATTTGATGAAACAATTGAATTATATGATACGGTGAAAGAAACTGGGATTACGTTCCAACTTGGGCACCAAAATAGACAAGTAGAAGCATATGAGCAGGCTAAGAAAATCATAAATCAAGGTTTACTTGGTCCTGTTAATCTTGTTCAACTAACAACAAATAGAAATTCTCCTGGTGGCGCTTGGGTATGGGGAATTGATCCAAAAGGAAATTCAAAAACAATTGATTGGGAAACTTTTCAAGAGCCTTCACCAAATAAAATTCCATTTGGTGAAGAAGCCTTGAGAAGATTCTTTCGATGGAGATGCTGGTATGACTATGGCACAGGACTATCTGGAGATCTATTTTCTCATGATTTTGATCAGATTAACCAAATAATGGGGCTTGGAATTCCTAAGTATGCATCATCATCTGGAGGTATTTATTATTATAAAGATGGTAGAGATGTACCTGATGTATGGAATGCAACATTAGAATACCCTGATAAGGATTTAACTGTATTATATAGCGCAACTTTATCAAGTTTAAACAGCCGTGGAAATAGAATTATGGGTCATGATGCAACAATGCAAATTGGTGGAGAGTCTAATAGTGGAGCACTTGGAGGGTTTATAGTTAAAGCTGATCCTTATTCTACAAGATATAAAGATCGCATTGAAAAAGGTGTCATAAATTCTAAATATCCTATTTATTCTTATGCGCCAGGTTCAAAACAAATTGATGGGATCACCTCAGCAACATCCCAATATTTTGCTAATAAGGGACTATTATATACATATCGAGATGGGAAGCGAGTAGATTCAACACATCTACACGTAAAAGATTGGCTTGACTCTATCCGAAGTAAAACATTGCCTACTTGTAATATTGAAGAAGCCTTGCATGAAGGTGTAACGTGTCACATGGCAACAGAATCATATCTGCAAGGACGCAGAATAGAATGGGATCCAGTTAATCGTATTTTAATATAATTTATTTGCTAACGTAATAAAGGATGATTCTATTTCATGATTGCACTTAGCTGGGAAATTGCTATTACTCAGAGCAATAAATGGAAAGATACAGGGAATAAAATTGTTTTTACTAATGGTTGTTATGATTTAGTACACCGTGGCCATATAGATCTACTTACTAAAGCAAAAAGTAAAGGAGATAAGTTAATTGTTGGCCTAAATAGCGATCGATCAGTAAAACAGTTAAAGGGAAATGATCGTCCTATTCAGAATTTTGAAGATAGATTAATTATTATAAATGCAATTAATTGTGTAGATATGGTAGTAGGGTTTGATGAAGATACCCCAGATAAAATAATTAAAAGGTTACTTCCAGATGTTTTGGTCAAAGGTGGCGACTATTCAATGAATAGTATTGTGGGAGCAAATACAGTAATATCACATGGTGGTAGCGTTGAAATTATTGATTTGATACCTGGTAAAAGTACCTCTTCATTAATTGATCATATCTTTAAACTGAAATAAAGATGAGGAAGATATTCTTATTGTCATTTTTCATTGCTGTAATTAATGGTAAACCTCTGTTTAAAGAATATTCTATCTTTCCTATTCAAAATAAACATGTACATGGAAGTAGTATTATTGAACTACCAAATGGAGATCTTCTATCCTGCTGGTTCCATGGTTCTGGCGAAAGAAAAGCTAATGATGTACAAATTAAAGGAAGCCGATTAAAAAAAGGTAGTAATGAATGGGGTGATGTCTTTGATATGGCAGATACTCCAAGCTTACCAGATTGCAATCCTGTTCTCTGGATTGATAAAAATGATAAATTATGGTTGTTCTGGATAGCCGTACGCGCAAATCAATGGGAAAATTCAATGTTGCGATATAGAACCTCTATAAATTATTTGAATAAAGAAATACCTACTTGGAATTGGCAAGATAATATCATTCTCCAACCAGGAGAAAAATTTAGGGAGACTATCGAACTTGCTTTTGAACAATATGTAGATGAACCAATGTGGGCTGAATATGCTCTACCATATTCAAAATTAATTATTGAAGCATCCAAAGATCCTGAAAAGAGACAAAAAGGATGGATGACACGTATACATCCAATTTCATTAAAATCTGGTAGGGTGCTGTTGCCTCTTTATTCTGATGGATACAATATATCTATTGTGGCAATAAGCGATGATAATGGAAAACATTGGAAAGCAAGTAATCCAATAGTAGGACTAGGACCCATCCAACCAAGTTTAGTTCAAAAGCAAAATGGTCATATTGTAGCATATATGAGAGATTCTGGTGATGATCCAAAGAGGATTTTAAAAAGTGTTTCCAAGGATAATGGTGAAACTTGGTCATTTGCTATTGATACAAAAATACCAAACCCTAGCTCAAGTATTGAAGTATTACAATTAAAGAATGGCAACTGGATAATGGCATGTAATGATACGGAATCTAGTAGGAGTCAAATGGCTATTTTATTATCATTTAATGAGGGGAAGTCTTGGGAGGTAAAGAAATATATTGGAAAGTATGAATATAATAGTGGTATCACATTAGCATATCCTTCATTAATTCAATCATCAGATAGATTAATACATCTAACATATTCTTTAAAAGATAAAAAAGGTAAAACAATCCAACATGCTGTTTTTAATGAAGATTGGATAAAGAATAATAAGTAAAAAAAACCCTTTATTTGTTAGATAAAGGGATTCTAAAAATAAATAAATCTTGTATAATAACTATCTAAGCAAAAGCATTTTCTTTCTTGCTACATAATCACCAGATCGTAATTCATAAAAATAAACACCGGATGCAACTGACTGCCCATTATAGTCAAGACCATTCCATTCTATACTGTGATGCCCTGGATTCAATGTGGAATTCATAAGTGTATTAATTTTCTTACCAAGAAGATTATAAACAATTAAAGTTGATTTTGCCCCATCAATCAAATCAAAAGAGATTTTTGTTGAGGGATTAAATGGATTGGGGTAATTCTGAGATAAATTATATTGCAGAGGAATTCCATTTTCTGCCATAACACCAAGATTTGTTGTATTAAAAGAGACCATATTTGAAGTATCTGGAAAACTACAGGCAACGTTCAATATTTCTGGATCCATTGAAGTACCAGGAAGATCTAAAGAACCAAGACCAAAAGATATAGTAGCCGGAAGAGAAGCAAGTCCATTAATAGCCTTATATGTAAGATGAAATAATGCTCCTTCCATTCCATCTCCAGCAGTATTAGCACGTGAAGTACTATAAGCCATCACTCTAACATAACCATCCATCTCATTAGCCAATAGAGTCATGGATTCTATTACCGTTGAGGTTGTTGGATCATCTAAACCTTCAAGCTTATCTCCTTTAACTACATTTCCACCTTGATCATAACTTAAAGCAGGTCCAGCATCATGATATATATCAATTTGAGCACCTCGAACAGGTTCATTATCAAGAATTAATAAACTTAGAGTAAGCGTAGAGTCTTCTTCAATACCTGATAATTCTGCAGTAAAACCAACGCATCCGCACAATCCTGTTGCAATTAATTGATTAAATGTTGGATTCGGGGAACCATTTGGTAATAAAGTTCTAAGATCTGTATGATAAGAAGAATCAGATGGACAATCCAATGCATACAGATTTACAGTTAAAAGTGTAATTATTGATAAAAGATATCTTTTCATATTTTTTTCTATTTTCATATTGTTTGAATCTAAGCTATTCATGATTTAATCAAAAACCAACAATTGTTTATTTCATTAAAATTAGTTTTTTGCTAAATAATTCTTCACCCATCTCAACAATCAAAAGGTATACGCCACTAGTGGCAATAGAATTATCTCTTAATGTACCATCCCATGAAATTTTATGTATTCCTTGATCAAAATTATCTTGAGCAATAATCGCAATCTCTCTACCTATTAAATCAAATACTTTTATACTCACAAAACTCATTTTTGGAATGGATAATGTAAAACTTGTACGAGGATTAAACGGATTCGGATATACATTGGATAGCTGATATTTTTTAGGAATATTAATATTATCATCTACTGATAACTCATTCATTAGAGTAATTTCAAATGAGTTCAAATCACTGATAGATACTTCACCGTTTACATTACTATAAACACCCCAATATAATTCCTTATTATCAACATAACCGAATAAAGATAATAAGGTATCATATGCTAACACTGTGGTGACTTCATTCTGCATATTAAATGTAAATATCGGGCGAATAAATTCAGGATCATCAAGTATGAAAAAAGTATTTATTCCTTCAAGATCTGAGCTATTCCAAGAAAAACTTATATTATCATCTGATGACGTTAGGGTATCTGCATATCCCGCAGCAGGTAATAACAGTGTTGGCACATCAGGATATTCTACATCAGATACCAAGTAGTTTAACACACTGTAAATATAATCTTTTTCACTGAGAAATGTTGAATTTGGAGGAGACACTGCATCCATATTAAAAGAAGAAAGAATAACACGATAATCAGGAGATGAATAACGCATTACAGCCCCATGAGATTCATCTCCATTATAATAAAAAGAAAGACTTGCTCTTGGATCACCAAAAGTTGATAATGAATCAATTCCAACACTGCCAAGTGATAAAAATAACTTATTATCTGAATTTACACCAATGGGATCTCCTTCAACACCTCGTAATATTCCCCCCGTACGGAAACCGGCATAGCGCATTTCTAAATAATTATTTAATAATTCACTATCTGCTAATTCTTCACCTAGGTGACTACCAGAAAGAAAAAGGTTTTTTCCTGAATCTAGATATTCCATAATTACATTTTTTTCAACTGCTGATAATCCATTGCCATCTGCTGATCCAGTATTCCAAATCACTATATCTCGTATATCCAAATTTAGATCATCCAAGGGTGTTGAAGTCCTATCTAGAATCTCAAAACTTACATTTAATGAATCCATTCCTTCTATGAAAACATCTTCAGTATTATCACCATTATCATCATCTACAAGAAGAATTGGAGGAATACCTATATTAATACTCCACTCCTCTGTAATCGATTCATTTCCATCAAAAGTAAGTGTGATATCAAAACTTGCAACACCTAGATCAACATTTTCACTGATATCAATTATAAAAGGATCAGCCGTATTATCTGATTGTTCATTAGTTGCAACCGTTCCAAACTGAGTGGTCGCATCTGAAATAGTAATGCCAGAATGATTTGTACTAATTTCTCCCAAAACGGAAGAAAGGTTATTCCCATAGTTTGCAACAGTGACAATAAGTGAAATTGTTTCTCCTGGATCAGGATATGCATTATCTCCTGAGACATTAAATTCAATATCGTCTAATAAAAGTAAATTCTCAATGGACATCAGCGTAAGTATATAATTGGCATTGGCACCGCTTGTGCTAGTAACTATAGGGTTGATAGTTGCAGAATTATAAGAAGTCCAATTATTTAATACAGCAAATCCATCAGCATTAATATCAACTGGTATTTCAAAACCATCGTCTAACGTTCCTTGGTGCGTAAATACCTTTAATTTCCAATTATAATTTGAATCACCATCAAACTGAATTAACAAATTATCCTGTGAACCAGAGCCTCTATTGATTTTCACATAATTAACACCCATATCATCTGGTAATTTATTTGATGGTGGTGTATAATTAACTAGAGCACCAGTTGCCGTACGCGTAATGGCTACAGGTGATATATTGCTAGCTTCTTCAAATTCACCTTCATAATAATTCCCATGGGATCTTGATCCAGTAAAATGACGCCAAGCCGAAAATTTAGTAAACTCATCAACAAAATTAGATCCATTATTTATAAAATAATTATTGATAGCTGAAATCGTCCCACTAATTGGTGTTTCCCAAATATTTTTAACAGCACTATCACCAAAATTTTCATGAATATAAAGATTCCATATAGTAGAACCATATTGATACAACCCACCTGATTCAAAGTAGTCTAAGCTCCGATACGGCTCATTTTGAAATGCTTGATCATATCCCTCATAGCCATTTAATTCATCCCAAACTATTTCCTCAGCCCATTGAGAAGAACATTCCCTATACCAAGAACCGCTAGGTCCAGGGTCTCCATCACAGCCAGTGTACGCATGCTGAACCAAATGATGAAGTTCATGGGAAGTTGTAAGCTTGTTTTGGCTATCACTTAAATTTTTACTCATATAAATTCTATGATAACTACTTCCAGGAACATATCCATAAGTACCTGATTGATATTCTATAGTAACTAAAAACATACTATTACTAGTACAGGTTAATGGGTTGATCCAACCTAAGTCAATATATACAGCTAAAGCATCTTCAATATACTGGCCCATGTTTTCGACAAAGTCAGGATGACCACTATTATCGTTATCCTGCGCATTACTACCTGTTAGACCATCTTCACCCGTTAATTGATAGTTAAGCTGCACGTTCCCTTCAGGAGTAAAATATGATACTCTATCATTTGATCTTTCATCAATATCATTATTAATGTTATCTAATTTGATTTGTAGGTCACCAGGAAGTTGATCATAGTATTCTTGCGCATCATCAATAATTCCTAGGCCACAAGGAATATAATCTGGTTCTTCAAATTGATAGCGGGCAGGTAAAGATTCAGGAATTAATAATGTCCGAGCTTTTAATTCCACTGCTTTAACATCAGTTAAAAAACCATCATGCAGATCTTTATTAATAAGTAAAAAAGGATTATTAATAGCACTTAGTATATTTTGACTAAATAATAGAATAATAAATATTGTTGATATTCTTTTCATATGAATGGCTCTTTGTAATAATTCCTCTTATTAATTTATACGTTCTTCAATTAATAATTACTCACCCGTAATTATTATAGAATAAATATATAATTATTTCATTAAGACCATTTTATCTGAGGCGCGATACAAATTCTTTCCAGAATTCAAATCATTCGCAATTACTTCATAAAAGTAAATACCTGATGGGACTTGATTTCCTGAGAAATGTTTTCCATCCCAAGAAAAGCTATGGATACCAGCTGAATATTCTTTATTTCCTAAACGGTTAATTTCTCTACCAAGAATATCACTAATCACAATAGTAAGGTCCGCACGAACAGGTATTTCAATACGAATTTTCGTATCAGGATTAAATGGATTAGGATAATTTCCCATTAAGGAAAATTCTTTTGGCAGTAATTGCTCGATTGTAGATAATGCTCCCGTTACAACGGTAAGCGTACGAGTATCAGATTCAATAGATTCCAATCCATCAGATGCAACTACCTTCCACGTACCAGTAAGAGATTGATATTCGCCCAACATTTCGGCGACTTCTGCAGCTGATAAACTAACAGATATACCATCGGTTGCTGGAACATCAAGCATTGCTAAATCACCATCAAGCACAATTTTATATCCAATTAGGTCTCCATCTGGGTCAGAGACACTTCCTCCAAACAAAAATGTTAATTGATCAGTGGAGCTTAAATCAACGGTTTCACCATCTTGAGGAGTTGCTTGTGATATGGATCCTTCTGGCCCACCCAAGCCCATCAACCAGTCTACTGAATTAGATAATAATGTAGTAAAATCCTGTGCTGACTCAATAGGAAATGAGAAATATACTGTTTTAAATGGAGCATCTGCACCCATACCATTATATCTTGAACCGGTTTTATTAAAAGATTGATCTCCAACAAAAACGTATTCTGCAAGATCGACACTCATAAAGTCTCCCCAGTTAGTCCATCCAACTAATTCATAATCTAATGGACCATAGGCATTATCTTCCCATGTGGTAGTAATTGGATCATTATTCTCTCCATAATGATTTAAATCACCACTACCACCATTGGCTCCATCTCCATCATTATCGGGGTCATTCCAATAGTAAGATAGTCCAAGATAGTCATATGCAAAATCTCCTTCAGAGAAGCTTCCTTCAGATGCTAAATCTGTTTTCCAAAAATAATCCATATCAGAATATAGTAAGCGACCTCCTCGATCTAGAAAATCACCAAAACCATGGACATCCTCACCAGTTGATGGCATCGCACCTCCAGCCCATCCATGTTTGACAATTAATTCAAAATTAGAGTGATTAATCACGTCATAGTCAACACCGCCATGATCATTTACATTCCAAACATAATAACCAGTTGATCCCAATAATGGATTTAAACCTGTGGCAGAAGTATAAATAGATCCCCACGTACCACCGAGACTGTCTCTTGTCCCATCCTGTAATACTAGAACTTTCTGTGATGGACTTGGAGAAGATACGCGAACAAAAGAACGGAGGCTACTAGAGCTCGATCTTCCTGTTACATCTGTAGCGCGAACATAAAAATTTACTGTATCACCAACATCCATAGATACGTCAGCTAAAAACCTTCCTTCAACTTCATCATCTTGAGTCATTGCATATTGTTGTGTATACGGATTTGCACCAACTGGTGCAATAGTTACATTTAAGGTACATGCAAAAGCATCACCATCAAGGTCTACAACATCTGCCCAAACCTGTTTTTCCTCAGCCCAGGTATCGCTGAAATCAGGTAACTGTTCAACAAAAGGAGGTACTGCCTCATACTGTACGACCACTTGAGCTATATGATGATAAGGAAACTCTCCATTCCAGATACCATACCATGCGCCACCTTCTGGCGCAATAGAATGTAAGGTAGAGCGACATGACCAATTATCTGTAGGATCCACTGATCCATCTTGCCAAATCGTTGCAATATTATCTACTCCTGCAGTAGAAGCCATATTATATCCTACATATACATATAACATATCATCAGGGACACCAAGAGAATCAGAAGTGACATTAATACCTAAACCATCGAGGGTCCATGTTGGAAAGTCAAAAACATTCCAACCATTTGTAGCAGCTGCCCATGGATCCCATTGACCTTCAGCATTGAAATGATTATCTGGAGCACTATTAGAAAATACAGTTGGAATTGTATAAGGCATCAACAGATCAATCGTACTTGGAAGTGTTCCATCATATGTATTTGCCATACTTGGGTACTGACCAAGCCATAGCCCTTCCTCATTCTGTTGATAAGCAGGACCATAGATCCAAACATCTACGGGAGCATAATCATTGGCTACATTTCCATCTGGATCTATAACTCTTGTCATCACATGATATTGATTAATAATGCCAGCTGTTAATAAATGAACTCTTGTTACGACGGAATCGTCACCAGTTGTCTGATAGCCAGACATAAAATCCCCATAATCTTCCACATAACTAGGATTAGTATAATAGGATATTGTATCCGTAATTGTTCGTTCCCCATCGCGACCAATACTTACACCTAGGCGGTGATTCATACCACATGAACATGATTTTATTTCAGCTCTTTTACTTAATAATTTTTGACCGCTAGATCTACTACTTTCCTTAGCAATCAAAATTGGCTGGGTGATTAAGATTATTACAAAAACTAATTTTACTATTTTATTATACATAGTCATTCTCTCTTATCTTTTATATTATAAGTTAAAACTCTATCGTCAATTCAAATGAATGAATTGGTGCAAAATATTTATGGTCTTCAAATGAATAAGAAACCCAACTTTTCGTATTAAATACAGGACGAAGATTAAGACCAAATCCACCAGTAAATCCACGCATATTACCATTTAATTCTATTTCTGATGCTTTATTATCGAACATACCATTTAAATTACCATGTCCAATAACAAAATACATTAATTCTCCAAAATTATATTCTAAACCAAATGATAAAAATTCAGCTTGATCTGCAATGTTGTGAATAGCTAAACTAGGAATTAATTGATCACTTGCTCTTATTGGTATAGATAATGACGAACCCAAATCAAAACTAATTGGTAATGAATAATTTTCTGAAGTCACTTCGATCCTAACATCTTCCTCTTCAAAAACATTGTCACTTAGTTTTATTGTTTGTTGAAGATTCTCTCCTTGATATTTTAAGTCACCACCAAAATTCTTTATCGAAAAACCAATGGTCATATCGTAGAACAAGCCAACTTTATATATTGCACCCATATCGAAAGCTATACCACTTGCAGTTAACTTGTCTATGTTCTGTATCACATATTTAATTGTTCCGCCACCACTAAACTTATCAGTCATGCTTCGCGCAAAGGATACAAATCCTGCAAAATCATTTGCAGTAAATGTTCTTCCAGTTCCAAGGGGTTGCAATTCAGTAGTCTCTTCTATATCACCAGAAAGTAAACCTAATAGACCCATAGATACTGTCCCAAAAGAGGGAACATTATAAGTGAAAGACATATAATCAAAACTCATCCCTACAAAATAATTTGAATGATGGATAACAAAATTAGATCCAGTTAAAGTTGCAGTAGTCGCAGGATTATAGCTTAAAGCATCAATTAAACCGGGTCTAGCAACCATTGTACCAGCATTTGCAGCTCCCCTGGTTGTTGTGTTAATCTGCAAAAATTTTGCTCCAGCACTTCCCTGCCCTCCAATAAGGATATTATTGATTAGGAATAAGATAATGATACTATGATGAAATATACTCTTCATTATTAAGGGCCTAACACTATTGCAATTTTACCTTCTTTATACACCGTTTTACCCAACAACTCTCCTTCTAGTTGATAAAGATATAACCCGCTGGCAACTTTCAAGCCTTCATAATTTCTTAGATCCCAAGAAAGAGATCCTTCTTCATCATATACTTCATTATTACCAACAATCCCATCCTTGACTAATGTAGTAATCCATTCACCTGCGACATTAAAGATTCTAATTGTACAAGAAGCAGGCAAATGACGAAAATCTATATGTTGATTGAAACGGTTCTGATCCCACAGGGCTCGAACAATGTATGGGTTCGGAACTACTTTTACATCGCTTAATGAAGCGCGGCTTATTGTGTCAAGCATATTCACAGTATAGAAAGTGAATTTATCATTTACTGTTAAAGGTCTGGATGTTTTCATAAATAGCGTATCCGGAGTTTCTGTATTTGGTCCATCTGGATACGATAAAGCCTCCCCACCAACTATATTTTCATCAAATGGTAAAAATGTTACTTCAAAACTAGTAGGATTAAGCGCTGTATTTTTTTGTGCCTGCTCCGTTAATATTCGAAAAGCATTTTTAGTGTTTGCACCATTATCTTCATCTAAAACCCACCATAAATATTTTTTTTCTTGAGCTCTTCTAATATTATAAGACCATACCTTTTGATCCAAAGTCATATTATATATACTAATTGGGGTACGTTGAGTAAAGAATGAATCATCTCCATTATTATTATATCGGAAGAATCCTACTGCAGAAGTATCTGATATAAGTGAGTCAGAATTATCATAGAATGTTATGTAATAATCATAGGGTTCTAAACTTTGAGATCGCAAATCAAATTTAAATATTTCTGCTACATTTGTGCCCAAATTCCAATAAACAGAGTCAATACTTAATGAAGGGTTTGTTACCATAAAAATGAAACCATGATTATTTGTAATTACTTCTTCATTTAAAATACTAGTAGATGATAAACCATAAACTGTTTCTGGAGATAATTTACCAGTAAATATATTGTTGGATGCATCTTCAAGGATTAATGGGTTATAGGCATACTGCGCAGAAGCACTTCCAGCTGTTAATGTCGAAGACATCTCAGATGATATATAAATAACTCCATCACCGTAGTTTAAAACACCTTTTACCGTATCCCCATCAGACACACCTTGAATAATTCCATTTCCTAAATCCTCTAGTTGTACATCATTAATGGACAAAGTAAAGGAACCAGGGATGACAACGCCCAATGGAAGACTTCCATCAATTTCTGATGTAGAACCTGCAATACTCAATGTATCGAAATAGTCTACCCCAGGGACAAAATCATTTAATGGTTCAATGCTACCAACATCTACAAGAATAGAATCGATTAAAATTCCATAATCTGCCGATTCATTAGTTGATTGCAATGGATCACTTTGAAAAAAGTGAATTTCATAATTATGACCAGTTAAATTTTCATAACTGGTTATTGCTTTTAGAAATTGTCCTGTTGATGGTCCAGAATGCACATAATTAGAAATTTTTGGTGCTCCTTCTAGTTCTAGTGCCATATGCTGCGGGCGAACCATTATAATGTTCTGATATAGGCTACTTTCTAAAGGAGGAATATCTGCTACTGGTACACCTTGATCATAGGAAACAACAGAATAAAAATAATTCATTCCATCAATCAAACCTTCATCTAAAAATGTGTAGGATAAACCATTTTGATTTCCAATTTCTTGTGCGGCAAAAGTTTTTATGATAAAGATATCGCCGTCTCTTGGGCTTAATGACTGTTGAGATATTTCAATATCACTAATTACACCATCTAAATCTAGATCCTTATATTCTCCATTAGATAGTCTGACAAAAAATCCATCAAGGTATATAAAATACCCATCTCTATATACATCAATATCTGATAATGTTCCACTAAGAGCTTGCATCTCAGTACTGTCATATTCAGCATATGTACGGAAACCCTCCCCCATGGTCATTGAAGCAATATTTGGTAGAACAGATTGCTTATTCGTTACATTATAAATTACCATTTTTAAGGTATCCAAAGTAACGCCATCAATATCTATTTGATGACTCATAAGTTCAATTGTGTATTCTGCTTCAATAAATCGATCTTCAATTGCCTCTACTGACGGATTTGCACTGATATCACCAGTACCTAAAGGGCCAATAAACTTTGATATAGCATTTGAAGTCCCTTTTGAATACTCAACAATACCCGACCAGTCTGATGAATCTCCATCGATATCATAATCAGCAAGTAAGGTCCAATCATTTTGAAGACCAGATAGGGATCGATATATTCGATAACCAGCAAAATCTGCTAATCCAGTAAATGGATCAATTACCGTTTCAGGAAAGTTATCCCATGATAAATAAATAGCCTCGTGTGCTGGTTGAACACTGAGTTTTGGCGATGGTGGCGCTTCAGCTCCAATATATCCTGCATTAAACTTGTCAATTGCTGATTGTGTATTCTTTTTTAAATCTGATAAAGATGATCCTGCTACCAAAGCAACAGTTACACTAATAGATTTTCCAGGATCTAATTGAATTACGGGTCCACTGGTAGCTAATTGTCTTACATCTTGTGGTTCTTCGAATACTTCAAAGCTATCAACCATTGATAATTGAAAATACTTGATATGATCCATTTCATCATCATCCACATCTCCTGGATGACCTTCACTTTGACCAAGATCTGAACGAATCCATGTCTGAAAACCAGTTAAGCCTATTTGCCAATCATTTATTTCATTACCTGCAGGAGGAACACCCTGGGAAGGATCACCTATAGAATCTACAGGGGTTTCTACAAAAACTGATCCTAAATAACCGGCGGGAGCAATCCACCCTGATTCTTCTGAGTCCGAATCATAAGAATACCCTAAGTTTAATGATCGATCAAAACCTATTAAATCATCATCAGCATAACCCACATCATTATCCATAAAATATCCTACATAAATACTATCCAAAGGAAAATCATTCATGTTCGTAATTTTATAATTGATATACAAATAATCATCTGTGGTCCATGAATAGGTTCGTTGTTCAACTTTGATGCCTAACCCCCTCGTATCATATCCACGATTCCACAGAAATTTTCCATCTCGTTCATCTAAATAATCACCAAATACAGAATAGGTATCTTCATCGGAAACAATATCACCTCTGATATTTCCATTTTCATCCTCACGAAATGGATCCAGCAATAGTAAACTACTATCTAAACCAAGGGAACTTGTTGCTAAAAATTGTTTTCTACGTTTATTTATATTTTCAAAATCAAGACGGTATAATGTATCTGAATTAGGAAAATAATAATCCCCAGATTGCGGTACAAAAAAAGACCATATATCTTGATATTCTTCAACTGCCTTGTTTTTTTGACCAAATAAAAAGTCTCCTTTATTCTCTTCCATTTTTCCATCGGAGACCGCAGAAATAAGCTGATTTGATTGCCAAAGTTTTGATATAGAGCTCATTTCTGAATAATATGCGGTTGTAGCAACACGAACATTTTCAATTCTTTTATCCCCAATAGTAATCGATCTATCTTCTGGTGTATTAAAATTTTCAGATTTACCACCAATCCACAAGCCTGCACCCCATGTATAAAATTGATTTGTACCGCTTGGAAATTCGCCTGTCCTCCCATTATAAGCCCCATAACCAACAGGAAATTCACCGTTATATCCACCCCAGCCAGGAGGAGGCTCAAATACTCCACTTTGACCCGTATTGCTAATAGTATATTGACTAAAAAAACCCGATCCGACCCAAGATAATGTAGGATCTGGTACCTGGTCAAACGTATTTGATCTGTACATTACTTGATCAGGAATCTTTTTACTAGAAGTAATATTATTTTTACTATGGATTGTAGACAAAAGAATGATAATTGTAATAAAAAATCTAAACATATCTATAAGATTATAATGTTAAAACCATAGATTAATCCCAAAGTGAAAATACCTTGCAGAAGAATAATTATAGGGGTTGTTCAATAAACTCCTCCATAACTGCAAGTGAGTATCATAAGCTTCTTCCGCTGATGAAATCATATTTCCACTTATTGGATTAGTCTGTCCAATATATTGAAGATATCTACTTCGTTCAAACACAGGTGGCCGACCATTCGTATCAGGCTCTCCACTAAAAGAATAAACATAAGTTGTATTAATCCAGTTAAATACGTTCCTTATATCAAGATACATACTAAAATTATTTAAATATTTTTCTACACGCATATCAAGGGATTTATATCCAGGCATTCTTTTCGAACCAATCTCTTTTGCTTTTCCATAAATATCCGTCGGTGTATAAGGTGCACCAGTAGCTAAATTACCCTGAAAATTGAAATTCCAATCACCAGTGAGCCTGCCAAAAAAAGTATTACTGTTTCTTGCAGCTAAATAATAGTTCAAATTAAACTTAACGGAGTGGGTAATATCAAACTCCATTGGATATTCTTTAACAGGTAAAGGTCTGTCAGAGTCAAAAATGTATAAATAGTAATACTCCCTATTACTTGACCCTGTTCCCTTTGCTGACATCCATGTATAATCAATGTCCCCGGTCAAATTACTAAAATTGTTCAATTTTAATTTGAATTCAATTCCTTTTATTTTGGCATAATCTTCCATTTCCATTACTGTAACACTTGCTACTTGACCATCAATTAAAACAGGGTAGGTTCTATTTGTTGCAAGATTCATTTGATCTTTGAAAAAGGAGATAATTTCAAGACCTAATGTTTGTGAAAACTTATGAGCAAGTCCAAACTGGTATTGTATTGTTTCTTCCGGAGTAATATTTGGATTTCCAACTAATGGTAACCCGCTTGAAATATCAGCATATACATTTTGATACATTTCTGAATACTGAGGAAATTGTACGAAATAACCATAATTAGTATAAATTGCAGTTTTATCAGAAGCATTAAAATTGATTCCTAACCTGGGGCTCAGTTTAACTTTTACCTTAGCAGGCTGCCTTTCAACAACACCATCATCAACTAATAAACTAGTTTTTAATGATTCTACATTAGGGTCAAAATAGTCCCATCTTAATCCACTCATTAAAATAAAATCATTATTTTCATATGTATTTTCTGCATAAGCAGATCCTGACAATGGTTCATAGTTATACGAATCAAAATAGGGGTTCTGGTTTGCAAATTGAATGTCTCGGTAATCCATTGTGCTGGATGTAGTTTTTAATCCAAATTTGGCTGCATTTCGCATACTCCACTGTGTATTTAATTGAAATTCTATGCTAGAATGCGTACTTACAGACTTATGACTTCTTGGGCGCCCTGGGCCAAAAGTATAAACATTAAAAATATCACGATCGTAATAATATCCATTATGCATATTGCCTAGATATGCCCATAAATCATTACCACGTTGAAAATCATCATCTCCGAAAAGATAACTTGCATATTCTTTTTCATCAAACTCATCAAAATGAGCTGTTGAATCTGTAGAATTATAATAGTTTGATTCTTCATCTAAAAAAGCAGGTATATACCATGATCCAGCCTCGTGCCATCTTTGATTATAGGCCACAACTTTTTCTGATTCTGATGACCACATACCAGTAGATAAATCAAATTGATTCCCTTGTGTATAATAGTAATAGTAAAAAGCTTGCTCTTCTAGGGACAAGCTACTGAGTTGCGCTGGATTGTTATTAGTACCACCGGATAAATCATCAATTACAAAATAGTTATCCGATATAAGTGGCAATCCATTAGCATCTGTCAACTCTTTCCAAATACGAGTTTTTGGATCATACCAACCATTGTTTTCCGCATAATTGACCCAGTCTAATCTAGTAGATAAATAATTAAAATCTTTATATGATGTATTTTCGCCAGATCCGTAATTATTATAATGTTCGAAAGTAGAAATCATTAATCTCCAGGCGGTGTTTTTTCCTAATGTATTTTGAATTTGCAGGCTTAAACGACGACTACCTTCTAATGTTTTATAATAATCTCTTAACCAGTCTCCTTTGCTAATACTATGACTATAACTTTCAGTAGCTTTATCTTCAAAAGAAGCGGAAAGAATTGCATTAAAACCTGAAGTTGGTGGCGTAAATGTCATTTTAAAAGTACCCATCGGATGGGTATATGAACTATGAGGTAGCTTTATGGATCTAGGACTAACAATATCGCTCCCAGCATATGATCCAGATAAATAAAAAGATAAATATTTCTTTAATCCTGGGAATGGACCGCCAAATTGAAGATTATACTTTCCATAGTTATTATTATAAATCGAATTATTATTTGAAACTTGATCTGTTTCAAAAATTAGATTTCCTGAATAGTTCTGCTTCGATCCTGACTTTGTTACCACAGTTACAATACCCGACATAGCTTCACCAAACTCCGCTGAAAACCCACCTTTTGATATCGTAAGAACATCAATTGATTCTTTATCAATTTGTACTCCCTGCGAACGATCAACAGGGTCATTCGTTAAGATGCCATCAACATAAAAAGCAACTTCACCACTACGTCCTCCTCTCATATGAATTCCTCGAGATCTACCTGCTTCAGTCTTCACAACACCACCTGCATTTGCAATTACATCCGTAAAGTTTGATACAGGCATTTTATATAATTGATCCCCTGAATATTTCACTTGAGTAACTACAGATTTTATATCTACTGTATTCTCCATGCTCTCAGCAACCACATTCACCTCTTGACCTTCAATTGCTTCTACACTCATTGAACATAAAATTTCTGTTGTAGCACCAGGTGAAACTTCAATATTTTGAATTATGGTTGAAGCATATCCCATATAGGAGACTTTAATACTATAAAAACCACTCATTATATTAGGGATAACAAATTCTCCATTTTCATTAGTCATAGTGCCTCTGCCACTTTCGACAGGCAATAAAAGAATATTAGCTCCAGCTAGAGGATCTTTAGTCATCCCATCAATAGCCTTACCTCTAATTTTACCAGAAACCCTATCGGATTGAGCATCTAATACTGAAATAATTATTAAAGGGAGTAAAAAGTAAGTTTTAAATTTCATAAGTATATATTTGATATTAATTAATATTGTTTAAGCAGATTTTCTTCTAACATGATATAAAGGATTTGAACCATCTGTTATCACTTTTTTGGTTATGGTAATCTTATCAATAGAATCCATCTCCGGTATTTGATACATAATATCCATCATTGCTTCTTCCATAACCGCGCGTAGGGCCCTAGCGCCGGCATTACGTTCCATAGATCGTGATATAATTTCATCTAATGCATCTTTTCTGAACTCTAGTTTAATTCCTTCCATCCTAAAAAGCTTTTTGTATTGTTTAATTAAGGCATTCTTTGGTTCAATAAGAACTTTATATAATGCTTTTTCATCTAACTTATTTAAACTGGTAATAATAGGTAGTCTTCCAATAAGCTCTGGAATGAATCCATATTCAATTAAATCCTCTGATTTCAAAAAGTTTAAAGTATTCTTTGAATTATTAATGTCATTATTATTCTTTTTTGTAAACCCTATCTCAGATTTTCCTTCTCTTCTTAAGATAATATCTAATAAACCATCAAAGGATCCACCACAAATGAATAAAATATTTTGAGTATCAACAGGAATTAGGCTTTGTTCTGGATGTTTTCTACCTCCCTTTGGTGGAACATTACTGATCGTTCCTTCCAAGATCTTTAAAAGAGCTTGTTGAACCCCTTCACCAGAAACATCGCGTGTTATACTCGCACTAGATGCTCGTTTACCAACTTTGTCAATCTCATCTATATATACTATTCCTTGTTCAGCTGCAGCTACATCATAGTTCGCTACTTGCAATAACCGAACCAAGACATTTTCAACATCTTCACCAACATATCCGGCTTCAGTAAGTGCAGTTGCATCTGCAATTGCAAATGGGACAGAAAGAAAATTAGCGAGAGTTTGTGCAATTAATGTTTTTCCTGTTCCTGTTGGACCAAGCATTAAAATATTACTTTTTTCAAGTTTTACACCATCATCTAAATCTTGGAAGATGATCCGCTTATAATGGTTATGAACTGCAACAGCCATTGTTTTTTTTGCTCTATCCTGACCTACAACATGTTGATCAAGATAACTTTTTATTTCCGAAGGCCTTGGAAGTGCCCTGTGGCTTTTATTTTTAGGATTTTGTTTAGGAGATTTATTTGTCATTTTTTTCTTGCTGTCAAAATTGTATCTATAATACCATATTTTTTTGCTTGATCAGCGCTCATAAAAAAGTTTCTATCTGTATCTTTTTCTATTTTTTTAATTGTTTGCTTTGTGCTCTTTGCTAAAATTGAATTCAATTTTTGTCGAAGTCTTAGTATTTCATCAGCTTGTATTTTAATATCAGATGCCTGCCCTTCTGCTCCACCAAGCGGTTGATGTATCATTACTCTTGAGTTAGGCAAAGCAGATCTTTTACCTGGCGTACCTCCAGCAAGTAAAACTGCAGCCATACTGGAAGCAGCACCCATGCAGATAGTAGCTACATTTGGTTTTATATAATTCATAGTATCAAAAATTCCTAACCCAGATGAAACATATCCTCCTGGTGAATTAATATAAAGGAATATATCTTTATCAGAATTTTCTGCTTCAAGAAATAATAATTGAGCAATAATTAACGATGCAACAGTATCATCAATTGGCGTACCTAAAAATATAATTCTTTCTTTTAATAGTCTCGAATAAATATCATATGCGCGTTCGGTCCTGCCAGATTGCTCTACAACCATTGGAACTAACTGGGCAATTTCACTTTTTGTCATTATTTATTCCCTTCTTTTTCTGCTTCTTCACGAAGCACTTTAGTATGAACTTTTACATCGTTAATCTTTGCAAAATCTTCTAAATAGTTCAACACCTTTTTTTCTATTAGGTCATCTTCAATTCGTTGACGATTACTTGGTTTTTTATAATATTTTTTTATTTCTTGCGAATGCTCAGGTGATCGTTCTAATAGTTTTTGAATTTCTTGTTCTACATCATCTTTCGATACTGAGATATCCTTATGATTTGAGACGATTGCTTTTCGAATAAGATACCATTTCATATTTCTTTCAGCAACAGCTTTATATGAATCTCTAATTTTATCTTCATCAAGATCTTTTGACTGCTGCTGTTCTTTTGCTTCTTCAATAAGATGATCCAAATATGATTCTACCATTGCAGGTGCAAACTCAGGCTTAACATAGTCAATCATACTATCAGCTAATATGCGTTCAAATGCTTCCTTGGCTCGTTGTGTATAACTATCATCAACTTTAGTCTTAATAATGCCTCTAAAACTTGTTTCATCTTCAGCCTCCGGTTCAACTGATTTGATAAACTCCTTATTTACCTCAGGAATTATTTGTTCTTCAACATTAATTATAGAAAGTTCATATTTAGTCATAGAATTATCATTTATATCAGGTAAATCCAATTGAGCTTTATCACCTGGCTTCAGTCCAATTAGTTTATTCATATTATCCCCACTAAATGGATCTGAACCAATCTGTAAAAATCTTTTCTCTAGTTTCTCACCAATAATTGGCAAACCTGAATTATCTAATTTTTGAAAATCAACAATTAGATAATGGCCTTCTTTTGCACCATCTTCAACAGTTTTAACTTCAGCACGAGATCTACGCATTTCATCAATCACATTATCAATATCTACATCATCAGATATATACTCAGTTCTCTGAACTTTTAAACAATTCTTTTTCATTCTTGGCAAAACAATCTCAGGTTCAATTTGAAAAGTTGCTTTAAAATTGAAAGGCTCTTCATAATGAAAATGTACATCTTCAATATTTGCTTTATTAACTGGAATGAGGTTTTCTTCTTTTAAAGCCTCTACATAAAATTTATTTACACCCTCCTCAATAAATTCTGCTTCAATATTGGGCATAAATTTATTCATCAATACCTTAAGGGGTATTTTACCTGGTCGAAAACCTGGTAATTTAACCTTTTTACTAAATTTTTTAACAGTTAGCTGAAAATCGTCTCGACATTCATCCCAAGAAAGATTAATGGTTAATTCTCTTGAATATGCATTTATTTTATTTACTTTAATTTTCATAGATATCCTAAAATTGCTGGCGAATTTACTTCTTCATTATGCTAGCGTCAAAACATTGATAATAAAACTGAAAATTTGAATCATACCACACTATCCTTAAATACTAGGCTACCTTGATAAAAAAACCACATAGCTAGCATTTGAATAAAATGAGATATATCATTATGATTCATATGTTTATGCAACTCAATTCCACTTTGTTGGACACCCGCCCCTACAAAAGAAATAATAATTCCTATAATTATCATATTTACTCCATCAGATTGAAAAACTAAATATGAATATAATAATCCTATCAAAACAATAGCCATAAGAGGAACATAGAATAAAACGACATTAACAAAATCATCATTCTTTGTTACAATAAATAAATAAATGATTAATAAAAATAATATTAGCCATCTTAATTGTAGGACAAATTGATATTCAAATAAATGATGCAACAAACTTAAGAACATAAAATAGGTCATGATACCAATTGAATATGTTGTGAATTTCCAAATTGTATTGGCAATAGGAACGGAAAGATATGGGCCAATCCCATGGCTCAATGCACCGAGTAATGCCCCTAAAGCAAGCATGCGAAATGTCCATATCCAATGGTATTGTACATTAAGTAACTGATTTATGTAAATACTATAAAGTTCTTTGGAATAATAAAATGCAATGATAGCAATCATTAAATCAGTTATTGTGGTCATTGGTTCATATATAATTGTTTCAATCATTTTTTATAAATCCATCACTAAATACACTAATTCAATAACATCAATAAGAGTTATTTGATTATCCAAATTCAAATCCCCCAACTCTTCAAAACAAAATTCAGGTTCCATAATATCAATTACAATATCTACCATAATTAATATATCATAAATATTAATTTTCTGATCAATATTTACATCTCCAATGTTGTTACCACAGGAAAGTATCTCTCTCATGGCTGGGACTTTCATTGTAATACAATGTATTGCGCCATTTGCAGGAATTATTTGATTACAGTCAAAACCTATTGCTTGTGCACCGGGGATAATTTCTTCATATTGAGATAATACATCCGTATCATTTGCAAAAGAATCTGAAAATCCATAAATAGGTACCAATACTTTATTATTTACTAATAGAGAATTAACATATGTATAAGTTATACCATTACTATATGGAGGCATTGGCATTCGAATAATATTAAATGGTCTTCCATCTCCATTCGTTTCATTTGCTAGCTGATTTGCAACTTGATTACAAATATCATAATTACCTGGATATCCAGCAGATTGATTTTCATACTCTCCAACAATAATTGTTGTATCATTGATTATTTTTACAAACATATCGATATGCCCAGTACCATCATTAATTAAATGCGGGGTAATAATCACTTTGTGAACTCCATAATAATCTGAAAAATACTGGTTAAGCTGGTCTAGGTTAAGATTAGGGTCAAAACCCTGGGAAGCATCAAAGATTACATCTGAAAGTATGACTGCACCTTTCCCATCTAATAACATATTCCCACCAGCCTCAACTAAGCCTAAACCATAATAATTAACCCCAATACTTTCTGAAAATAATTCAGGAAAAGCGTCATCTTGAGGTCGAGGTCTATTGTATGTCAAGTCAATTATTGCTCTTCTATTTCCAGGCTCATAAATCCACCATGGACCATAATCCCTCATCCAAACGGAGTTGGTGGGTGATACTTCAAAAACCACACGATCCATATTTACATTAGAATTATTAAGAGTATTATATACTGAATTCTGTTCCGTTGAATTATCAACAACAACCCAAGCAGTATCTTCTTCAGCAACTTCTTTAATTAAAGCTGTAAGTAAAGTTGAATAGGCTTCCCATGCAAAAATAATTCCTGCCACACTATCAAATTCTGCTGGAGCATATACAATGCTATCTGGAGGATCCGTAATTGTGCGATTTATTCCAATTTCATCTAACCTGCTTCTCTCTTCATCAGATAAATTGTGTGGTAAGAATTGACTAAACAATAAAGAACCCATCGTAATAAATATTACAATCATCATGGGATGCAAATTAATTATAGCTTTAGATATATAATTCATTTAGAGATCTTAATTTTCTTAATCTTTCTGAAATTTCTTGCGCTTCTTTTTTGTGATTATGTTTTATATACCCATTTTGTAATATTTTTGCTTTATCAATAGCCATGTTGATTGTGGCGGTTCGATCTTTACTTTTTAAGTAAGGATTATCAATCATTTTTTCTAGCGCTATTAATCGATATTTATCCATACCCCAATATTTTTTTGATAATTGATCATTATGGCCACCATATTTATTAATTAATTTTTGATCCAAAAATAGAACGCTATATTTTGAACAAATCCTCAACCACATATCATAATCTTCGCATACAGGTAGCTCTTCATCAAAGAAGCCTACATCATCAAATATTTCTTTATGAATGATAATTGATGATGGAGAAATAACACATAATGGTAAACATTTATTATAAATATCACCACCATATTTTCTATGTTTTTTCATTGGGTTGACTCGTACTTGATTACGAATCCAAACTTCATCCGTATGACATATTTTAAATGAAACTTTTTCATTTAATAAATTTATTTGTTCTTCTACTTTTCTAGGTAACCATTCATCATCAGAATCTAAAAAGGCTATCCATTTACTTTTGGCTAACTTAATTCCAACATTTCTTGCATTACTTACACCCTTATTACTTTGGTATTTCAACCTAACTTGAGGAAAATTGCTCTTAATTAGATCGTATGTTCCATCGTTTGAACCATCATCAATTACAATAATTTCATTTATTGGATATGTTTGACTTATCACAGATCGTATAGAAC
>SGYN01000009.1 GCA_004321715.1 bacterium
GATATGGATTATACAATTGATGTCTTGAATTCAGATATTGGATTAATTACTGCAAGTAGAACTACAGAAAAAGGCCAGGCTTCATTATCTCTTGATAATCCTAATAATAATAATAATCAAGTTTCTCGTTTAGGGCAATTGATACCAGTTGTTTTTATTGCCGGTGCTGTCATTATACTTTTTAATCTTATTTTTGGTGGTGATGATGATGGCGATGGTGATAAACGTCGAGACAGAGATGGTCCTACTATTAATTTAGGATCAGGGGGAAACGGTGGTGATTCAGATCCAGTTGGTCCACGTATTTTCCGATACAAGGTAACAATTAATCTTAATGATCTTAATGCAGATAATACAAAGGTTCGAGTAAGTGCTAGCGGTGAAATTGAACAAGATGGTAAAATATTAAGCACTGGCGGAATACATGAACCAAAGTTCTTTCGACAATTTTTTGCCAATGTAAATAAATCTTTATTTCTTGAAAATCAAGATCAATAGTATTTAATTATTTCAAGAAATATTTTTTCAGTTTTTGCATAAATACCATTAGATTATTCTAATCTATAATTACTATATATAACATTTATTATTGGATTGCAATTTTATGATAACATTTCCAGATGATGTTTTAGAATCGTACGAACGATCTAAAAATTATATACAAAAAACACCTTTAAACCATTCACCATCATTAAGTGAATTAATTAATGGAGAAGTATATCTCAAACTGGAAAATATTCAGAAAACAGGATCTTTTAAATTTCGTGGCGCCATAAGTAAAATAACTGCTCTTGATTCTGATCAAATTAAGAAAGGCATTGTGACTGCTTCTACGGGAAATCATGGAGCTGCTGTTTCTTTAGCAATGAAAATACTAAATGTAAATGGAAAAATAATTGTTCCAGAAAACATTACACATAATAAGCTATTGAATATTGAGAGGTTAGGTGGAAAAGTAGAATTTTATGGAAACGATTGTATAGAATCAGAATTTAGAGCAAGAGAAATTTCAAAAGAAATCGGTTCAGTATATATCTCTCCATATAATGATCCAGATATAATAACAGGTCAAGGAACTATAGGTATTGAACTAGATAATCAATTAAATAATATTGATGAAGTAATTGTTTCAGTTGGTGGTGGTGGATTAATATCAGGTATAGGAGGTTATTTAAATCAAGTACAGCCCGAAGCAAAAATTATTGCTTGTTCTCCAAAAAATTCCTGTGTGATGTATGAATCTCTTAATGCGGGTAGAATATTAGATCTTCCTTCAAAGCAAACATTATCTGATGGAACCGCTGGTGGAGTTGAAGAAGGGTCAATTACATATGATATTTGTAAAGAGGTTATAGATGATTTTGTTTTAGTTAGGGAAAGAGAAATTTCATTAGGTATTAAAAACGCAATAGATGATGATCATCAATTAATAGAAGGTTCTGCAGGTGCTGCAATTGCCGCGCTTATTAAAAGAAAAGAAATAGTAAAAGGGAAAAGAGTAGTGATAATAATTTGTGGTGGAAATATAAACTCGACCATATTACAAAAAGTAATATCATGAAAAGTATATTAATAATTAAGAAAAATCTCTTTTTATTATTCTGTATAATTTTTGTAATAAAATCTACTGTTTATGGTGATGACAAACATATTATAAAAGATTATTTTCACTTTGCAGGTATTAAGTTTGAAATTATAAAAAATGGTCAATCTAATAGAAGGTTAGTATGGATTCATGGAGATGAAAAAACTGCTGAACTACTAATAAGAAAGCATATAAAGAATAATAATGGAACTGCTTATCTCATTGATAATGTAGAAAGAGAAGTTGTAATAAATGGATTTATAATAGATCCAAATCGAATTTTTACTAATGATGGTGTAAAACAAAATATAATAAAATTAAATAATAATATTTCCAAATTAGAGCTGAATAAAACAATTGAATTAATCAATGAAGATAGAGATGAGTTCTTTGAGAGAATTTCTCCACCTGAGGGAGGGTTACTTATTGCCTTACACAATAATATTCGAGAATATTCAATAGAAAATGAAATTCCTTTAAGTACAAAAGTATCTCTAAAAAATAACAATCACCCAGATCATCACAACTTTTTTATTTGTACAAATCCTGATGATTATAATTTATTAAAAGAATCTCCGTTTAATGTTGTTTTACAAGATAAACAAATTGAAAATGATGATGGATCTTTATCTTGGTTTGCATTGAGAAAAAATATTCGATTTATAAATATTGAAACCCGTTTGGGTCATTTAAATACTCAATCTAAAATGCTTGATTATATAAATAAAAATTTATACTAAGTTATTTTTTATTATCATTGATTTCTTATTAAATATTGAATCATTACTCTTTTTATCAATATAGCCCATCATAATAGAGTGACCTTTAACATAAATATTACCTTTACTAACTTCTATTGAGGTCATATGTATTGGTTTATCACCGATACATATGACAGCAGTATTTTCTTCAAGTATGTAAATTATTCTTTTTTTATTAGAGATTTTATCCCAGTTCATTTTAATTATATAATCAGCAGTATGATATTGATCTTCCAATCCAATTGTAATATCCGGGTCTTTATTTGTTATTGCCATTCCTGCATATAATGGCAGTAACAGTTGAAGGATAATCCATGCCGTTGATTTTGAAGGTATATTTATTTTTATTCTAGTGCCTCTTTTTAAATCTAAATGTTTGCAAGTGCCACTTGTATTCACTAAAAGATTGTAATGACTAAGTTGAATAAACGTATTTCTTTTATAAAACAATAAAGCTTCATGATGTAAAGATGGTCGAAAGTATGGAATAAACTCACTTGGATATTTATTTAATGAATCTAATGATGGACAATTGGCATTATTAATTATCATATCAGGATTAACTTTAGCTAATTCATTTTTATTTATAGAATCCTGGCATAAAATCACTGAGCTACCAGAGGCCCATATAGCAAAGATTATAATTTCAGCAATTGGAAAATCAATATTTTCAACTAGTACTCTACTTTTTGTATCAAGTTGATTTTCTCTCAGCCAATTAGAAGCTTTATTAATTAATATTAAAAAATCATTATTTGTTATTTTTTGATCTAGGAATAAATAATTATTTCCAAACTTGATATTTTCTCCCTCAAGTAAAGAAAAAATATTAGGATAGGGGACTATATACTCGACCGGTTCAATATTCCCAAGACATTGGGCATTATAAATGCGGTCTGAAATCAATTCAGACATGTATGATATTATTTTGGTTTAATTTTTCTTTTAATCTCTAATGTGTCTTGCACGCGGGTATATTTGTTGCCTGCAAGGCGACCAATTGGATTCAATTTCTGAATGTTAATATGGCCGTTATCATACAATTCATCGTTAATATGAAACAGAACTATTGTTCCGATAACAACAAATCCACCGCCTGGCCCAGAATTTCCAACAGGGATAATCTTATGCAATTCACATTCATAGCTGATTCTGGCTTCTTGTACACGTGATGACTTAATTTTTATACATTTAGTGGGGGTGAGTTTTGAAATAGAAAATTCATCAATATCTGGTTCATAATCAGTAGAGCATGACACCATTTGGGTTGCAAAATCTTCTGAAACAATATTAATTACAAATTCTTTCATCGATTCTATATTATTTAAAGTGTCTTTTGTTTTACCATCATACCCCCTCCTAGCTGGAGCAAACATTATGGTAGGCGGATTAGAACAAACACCATTAAAATATGAGAATGGCGCTAAATTGTTTTTTCCATCTAATGATATTGTTGACACAAGAGCAATAGGCCTTGGCAGTATTGATCCAATCATTATTTTATGGTTTTCTTGAAAAGATGATTTAGCTGGGTCAATAATCATATTTTCCAAGACATTGGATAATCTATGTCATCTGCTTCTTTTGCTTTAGTTGAAATAGATAAAGGTTTAAATGTATCAACCATAACTGCAAGTTCATTCGTTTCCTCTTTTCCTATTGATTCTTCAATTTTTCCTGGATGAGGACCATGTGGTAATCCGCTAGGATGAAAGGTTATTGAACCTTCCTGGACATTATTTCTGCTCATGAATTCACCACCAGCATAAAACAGAACCTCATCCGAATCAATATTACTATGGGCATATGGTGCAGGTATAGCTTCAGGATGATAATCAAACATTCTAGGGACAAATGAACAAACTACTAATCCTGGAGCTTGAAAAGTTTGATGAACTGGGGGTGGTTGATGAATCTTTCCGGTTATAGGCATAAAATCATCAATATTTAATATCCAAGGGTAATAGTAACCATCCCAACCTACAATATCAAAAGGATGATGAGCATATTCATATTCTTGAAATCCATTATTTAATTTAGTTTTTATAATAGAAGGTCCATCTATAGATGGTTTATCCAATTTAGTAGTTCGTATATCTCTTTCTGAGTATGGGGAATGTTCTAATAATTGCCCGTGGCTATTACGATATTTTGTAGGTGTCTCAACCAATCCCCTTGTTTCAATTATAAATTGACTCATTTTTTCTTCCACCTGTATTTTCCATATTATACCCCTTGGAATGATAACATAATCTCCTTGTTTCAATTCCATATTTCCAAAGTTGGAATAAAAATTTCCAGATCCACTCTGTATAAAAATAATTTCATCATTATGTCCATTACGATAAAATGAATTCATTGATTTATCTACCCTGGCAATTGATAAGTCAACATCATCATTATAAAAAAGAAGAAGTCTCGAATTTATTGCATCACCTTCTGATTTCAAGTCAAATGATCTTATATGATGATGCCTGTGGACATCACCTGCGCATTCTTTTTTAATTTGTTTAAACTTCCCTATCTTTTTAACTATCGTTGGAGGATTAATATGGTAAGTATTAGAATATAATGAGCTAAATCCCTGTCTACTTATTAATTCTTCATAGTATAGGTTTTTATCTTTATCCCGAAATTGAATATGTCTTTTATTTGGTATTTTTCCTCTTTTTTGGTAAAAAGGCATAGTCTTTATATAATTGTGTTTTCTAGTTTACCAATACAATCAATTTCTAGACGAACAGTATCACCCTTTTTTAACCAACCGCCTACAGATTCAGGTCTTAATTCTAATATACATCCAGTGCCTACTGTACCAGAACCAATGTAATCGCCTGGCTTTAGATTCACATTCATACTTGCGCGTTGTAGCATTGTAGGAAAAGAATGATAGAGATCATTTGAATTGCCATCTGAAATTAGTTTATCATTGACATAACATGTCATTCTAAGATTCATTTTATCTTTCTTCCAGCTATCACTTAATTCATCTGGTGTTACCATATATGGACCAAAACTATTTCCGAAATCTTTACCTTTTGCAGGGCCGAGGTTCATTTGCATCTCTTCACGTTGTAGGTCTCTTGCAGACCAATCATTTAATATTGTGTAACCAGCGATGAATTTATCTGCATCTTGTTTGTCTATATTTTTGCCACCATTTGCAATTATAACTGCAATCTCTAATTCAAAATCTAATTCTTTTGTTCCTATTGGATAAAGTATGTCTTCTTTATGTCCATATAATTCAGTTGTGTTCGAGAAATAAAAAATTGGTATTTTGTACCAATCAGGATTCATTTCAAGCCCTCTTAGTTTTCTTGCTGCTTTGACGTGTTGTTCGAATGCGTAAAAATCTCTAAAAGTTGAAGGGTTTGGAATTGGAGGAAGAAGATTGACATTATTTAAATTTATTGATAATGATTTTCCATTCACCTGCAGGGATGAATAGTCTAAGTTTGAAATATATTGCTCTAACTCTACAAGCTTAATAAAGTTTTCATTCCATTTATGTAAAGCAAGTTTTAACGTACTAGGTATCGATAGGAAAGTTGAATTCTTATTATTTTCATTTATCCAGATTGATGATCTCATTACATCAACAACGCTGTCTTCAATTAAAAAACCAAAACGAGGTTTTTCTCCTTTAAATGTTGTGTATGTTGCAAATTTCATTCTTTAGTATATAAATCTATTTAAATTATTTGCTATAAATTACCACGGTTTTTTTGTTCATTTTCTATAGATTCAAAAAGAGCCTTAAAGTTTCCTTTACCAAAACTATTTGATCCTTTTCTTTGAATTATTTCATAAAAAAGAGTTGGTCTATCTTGTAAAGGTTGGGTAAAAATCTGGAGCATATATCCATTTTCATCTTTATCTATTAAAATACCTAAATCTTTAATTTGATCTAAATTCTCATCTATATCACCTATTCGCTCTGATAAATTCTCATAATATGAATCTGGTGTATTTAAAAATTGTACACCCTTATTTCTCAGTTTTGAAACGGTATCAATTATATCTTTTGTTGACATTGCAATATGTTGAATGCCTGGACTATTATAATAATCTATAAACTCTTGTATTTGTGATTTTCTAAGCCCTTTGGCAGGTTCATTTATAGGCATTTTAATTTTTTCATTTTCATTTGCCATTACAATAGACCTTAGAGCCGAAAACTCTGTTGATATATCCTTATCATCAACAGTCCAAAATCGATGCCACCCAAAAACTTTTTCATAAAAATTGCAGACAGTTTGCATTTCACCATTTGGCTGATTACCCACAACGTGATCAATGTGGATAAGTCCAGTAGGATCAGCGATTAGATTGTTTTCAAATACAACATATCCTGGCAAGAAAACTCCTTTATAATTATCTCTTTGAATAAATGTATGGTTCGTATCACCAAAAGCTTCAATTGTAGCAATTATAGTTTCACCTCTATCATCTGATAATAATTGAGGTTCTCTAATACTTTTAGCCCCACGTTCAGTACTTTCTTTCCATGCTGCTTCAGCATCATTTACTGTAAATGATACATCTTTTACACCATCTCCATGATTTAAAATATGCTCGCTTATTTCTGAATCATTGTTCAAAGGTGATGTGAGAACAAACCTAATTTGATTTTGTTTTAAAACATAGCTTACACGATCTCGAGACCCAGTTTCTAAACCACAATATGCAATAGGATAAAAGCCTAATGCAGTATGGTAGAAATGGGCTGCCTGTTTTGCATTACTTACATATAATTCACAATAATCAAATCCATCTATTTTATAGTTATTCATAATTAAATAATCTCTTTTAAAATATTAATAAACAATTCATTTTCACTTTCAAGGCCAATAGATATTCTTATATACTCTGGCCAGCCAAAAGATGCGAGATGTCTTAAAATAATACCTTTATTTAATATTTTTTCAGTTATTTCTTTGGCATTTTTTTCGGAGTCCCAATAAGTTGTTATAAAATTTGTTGCAGATGGAATACGTTTAATTTTTAATTCATCTAATTTTAATTCTATTTTTTCTTTCTCTAATTTATTGATTTTAATAGTGTTGTTCATGAATTTAGTATCATCTAAAGCTGCTGATCCTGCAAGTTGAGCAATGTAAGATGGTTCAAAAGGCACTTTTACTTTAAGCAGATTATTAATTAAAGCTTCATGAGAAAATCCATAACCAATACGCAAACCAGCTAGACCATATGCTTTGGAAAAAGTTCTAAGTGTAATAACATTATCATATCTATATGTCATTGAATTTGGATAATCAGATAAATGATTTGCATATTCGAAGTATGCCTCATCAAGTATCACTAGTACACGTTCTGGTACATGTTTATAAAATTCATCAAATTCTTTATCAGTGATATATGTTCCCATAGGATTATCTGGGTTTGCCAAATAAATAATCTTAGTATAATCATTAATATGATTCTTTATTCCTCCAAGATCTATTTTATGATTTTTCATTGGTACCCAGTTTATTTTTCTACCTGTAGCAGTAGCTAAGACTCGGAAACCGATAAAAGAATTTGCTGACCCTATGATTTCATCATCCGTTAATAAAAAGGTTCGCAATATATTTGACATTATTCCCTCTGAACCGGAACCAATTATTACATTTTCGGATTTAACGTCAAACTTTTTTGCAAGTTTATTCCGAATCTTTTTCCCAGATGCATCTGGGTATCGATTTATTTTCTTTAATCCTTTCTTAATAGCTGAGATTGCTAGTGGAGATGATCCCATAGAATTTTCATTTGAAGCAAGCTTAACCACATTTTTTAATGATTTTTCTATTTTAATATCATCAATATTAGCTCCAGGCTTATAACTTGATAATTTTTTTATATATGAAGGAACAAGAGGCATGGTAATTGCTATAAATTTACACAATAAAAAGTAATTATACGATTGACTCCTATTTGTGGAATAATTGAAAAATTACTAAGAAATTATGGAATGAAAATTAAAGGTCCATTAATCAAAGGAACCTTCATTGATCGGCCAAACCGATTTTTAATAATAGTAAAAATTAAAAATAAATATGTGAAGAGTCATTTACCTGATCCTGGTAGATTAACAGAAATTTTAATCCCCGGAAGAGTAGTATTTTTGAGAAAAGAAAATTTTAATGTGAATAGAAAAACACAGTATACTACAGTGCTAACTGATATTGACGGAGAGTTAGTTTCACTGATTTCAACATTACCCAATCAATTTATTCGAGAATGTATTGAATTAAATCATTTATCTTTTCTTGAGAGATTGAATATTAAAAAACAAGAAATAAAGTATAAAACACATAGATTTGATTTCTTATTAACAGATAAAAAAAACATACAATTTTATCTGGAAGTTAAATCTGTAACTTATGTCAATAACAGGATAGCTAAATTCCCAGACGCAATTACGGAAAGGGGGAGAAGGCATGTGAATGAATTATCTAATATTGTTAAAAACGGATTACAAGCTGGAATTATTTTTGTTGTGCAGCGCTCCGATGCTGATTGTTTTCAACCTATGTGGGATAGAGATCCAGAATTCTGCAATGCATTATTTAATGCTAAGAAATGCGGTGTTGATATTTGGTGTATTAAATCTAGATTAACTAAAAGAGATATGACATTTATTAGTGAAATTCCTATAAATTTGAAACCATAATGATTTGGATCAGAAATTACTTTTACTTGCCTTTACAAATATTAGTTCTAATGATTTCTATGCTATTTATTCAAAACTGTGCTGTAATCAAAGCACCAAGTGGCGGCCCAAAGGATGAGACGCCTCCATTTGTACTAAATGTTAGCCCACCATCAGGATCTCTAAATTATAAAGGTGAAAAAATTACCATACAATTTTCCGAATACATGAATCCAAAAAGTATTGAAAATGGAATTCGTATTTTTCCAAATATTGAAGGTGAATTACCAATATTAATTAATGGGGATATTGTAACTATTGATTTTCCTGATATTTTAGAAATGAATCAAACATATGTTGTTAATCTAAGTAGAAACATAACGGATGAGCATGGAGTTGAACTAACTGATGCAATATCTTTAGCGTACAGCACAGGGGATAGAATTTCTAAAGGATCTATATCAGGGATGGTATATGGTGAAGGAAAGTCAGCAGTACACTTATGGAAGATAAAAGACTATAAAAACCTTCATGATATATTTTTTACGGAGCCAAATTATGTAACCGATGTATCAAATAAAGGAAAGTTTAATTTTCAATATTTATCAAAAGCTGATTATTTAATTTTATCTTTAGATCGAAATTTTGCAGGTATGCCTTTAAATACAGAAAGAATGCCATTTGGACTTAATTGGAACAAAGTAATTACTATTCAACCTGATCAGCAAATTCAAAACGTACATATGTTAAAAGGCAACAAGAGATCTAAATTAAAATTACTGAGTGGAGAATGGTATGGGGAAAATTGGGGAAGGCTTTTTTTTAATCTATCTTTAAAAAATATAACTGAAGATTATAAATTAAAAATTATCTATGATAATAAAGTAAATACACAAGTTACTTCTTTTGTTGACCCTGAAGACGAAAATTCGTTAATCTTTTTAGATCCTTCTTTAGTAGAGGTAACAAAAGGATTTAAAATGATAATAAATGATTTTTACATTGATAAAAATACATATTTGGATTCTGCCTCATTAAATCTTTTTCTTTATGGATTAGATACTAGTTTTATAAAAATTACATCTCCAAAATCAGATATCAAAATTGCTCCTACAAACTCTAATAAAGAAGATTACATTGAATTAAAGTTTTCAAAGCCTATTCCAATGGATAAATATTTTGAATATCAAATATTTAAAAAAGATACGATAGAAGTTAAAGAAAAAGTTAAGATAGTAAATCCAATGCAAGTCAACATAGGTCCCCAAGACAGCTGGGATCCAAGAACAAATTATTTATTAAGAGTAAAAGACGATTTATTACAGGATACAATAATTGAAATAACTATAAGCGTACTAAACTATATTAGATATGGGGGTTTACGGATTCCAATTAAAGTAACAAAAAGTAGTTCAATTGGCGTAAAGTTAGAAAATATTGAAAATAAGGAACTTAAAAAGATATCATTTGTAAATTCGGAAAATGAAATAATAATAGACCAAGTACCCGAAGGTAAGTATGTAATTACAGTTTTTAATGATGTCAATAATGATAATAAATATACCTTTGGTACAGTAAAACCGTTTATACCTGCTGAGTGGTTTTATGTTATGCCTGATACTATTGAAATACGTGGTAATTGGGATATTGAACTACCAATAATAAATGTAGAGGAAGTATATAAATAAAATGTATTGTGTAATTATGGCTGGAGGAAGTGGCACTAGGTTTTGGCCGTTGAGCAGAAATAATAATCCAAAACAACTTCTCAATATCATTGGTGAAAAATCAATGTTGCAAATCACCATTAATCGTTTGCTTAAATTAAAAAATATTGAGGGTATTTACATTATAACTAGGTCAGATTTAGCTCCAAAAATTAAGCAACATGTAAATGGGGTACCTGATGATAATATAATTATTGAACCTGAAGGAAAAAATACTGCGCCATGTATAGCTTTAGCTGCTCTGCGTATAGAAAAAATTAATAAAAATGCAACTATGGCTGTATTTCCTGCAGATCATTTAGTTATTGGACATAAGGAATTCCAAAAAGCAATTAATACTTCAATTGATATAGCAAAAAATAATAAAGGACTAGTAACATTAGGTATGGAGCCCACTTTCCCATCAGTTGCTTACGGATACATTCAACATGAAATTGAAAGTTTGAAAGATCATTCAAATGCATTTAAAGTAAAAGCATTTGCAGAAAAGCCACATTTAGGCTTAGCAAAAAGATTTATGAAAAGTAAGGATTTCTTATGGAATGGTGGGATTTTTGTCTGGAATATTAATATTTTTATGAGCAGTCTAAATAAACATATGCCAGAATTATATGATTCTATAACTATGATCAAAGAACGCATATATACCGGACATAATTTTGATGAGTTATGGCATAATATTGAGCCCGAATCAATAGATTATGGGCTGATGGAGAAATCGGAAAATATTTATGTAGTTAAAGCTAAATTTGAATGGAGTGATTTGGGTTCTTGGAATATGATACATGAAATGAGTCCAAAAAATAAGCAAGGTAATTCAATAATTGGAGACGGGATGATTTTGGAAGGCAAGAATAACTTTTTACAATCAAATGGGCAGTTTATTGCTTTATTAGGTGTTGATAACCTTGTTGTTGTTGGTACCGATGATGCTATCTTGGTTGTTGATAAAGAAAAAGTAGAAGAAGTAAAACATATAGTAGAATATCTTAAAGATAATAAACAAGATTTGTTATAGGCGTGGCTTATAAACCAGAAAAATTAATTACGTTATTTGAAGAATTAGCAGATAAGCTTAATATTAAATTATTACAGGATAAAGGCGATTTTACAGGTGGATCTTGTTTGGTCGAAGATGAAAACTTTATTGTGGTTAATAAACGTAAACCCATAGAACAAAGATTAAAAATACTTGCTCAGGAATTCAGAAAAAAAGATCTTTCTGATATCTATATTGTTCCCGCACTAAGGGAATTCATTGAACAGTCTCAAGCCCAATCTAAATAACAAATTTTCTTTAAAAAACTTGATTTGTACATCAAGTTAAATTACAATTCTTGGGGTATTTATTAATAATAATCCGAGGATGCGATGAAAGAATTCAGATCTGATGATATAAGAAATTTTTCTATTGTAGGTCATGGAGCATCGGGTAAAACCATGCTTTGTGAAGCAATGCTTGCTTGCGCAGGAGAAATAACTCGAATGGGATCGATTGAGGCTAAGAATACAGTTTCAGACTACCATCATGATGAACATGAAAGACAAATTTCAATCCATTCATCCCCGTTACATCTTGAATGGATGAATAAAAAGTTTAATATAATTGATACACCTGGATATTTAGATTTTATTGGGGAAGCTATTAGCTCATTAGCGGTTGTAGATATGGCCGTTGTTTTATTACATGCAGTAAATGGTGTTGAAGTTGGGACTGAACAAGTTTGGTCATTTGCCTCAAAAAATAATATACCAAAAGTATTAGTAGTAAATGGTTTAGATCGTGACCATACAAAATTTGATGATATATTAAATAACACCAAGGATCATTTTGGAAAAAATGTTTTCCCAATGCAGTTACCAGTAAATGCAGGCCCAGGATTCAACCAAATTATTGATGTTCTTAGAAGTGAGTTGATTACGTATAATACAGATGGTAGCGGAAAATATACTGAATCAGATCTTCCTGATGAATGGAAGAGCCGTGTCGAAGAGCTACACCAGGAATTGATTGAATTTGTAGCAGAATCTGATGATACGTTATTAGAAAAATTTTTTGAACAAGGAAATTTATCTGAGGATGAAATGCGAAGTGGAATTCACGATGCTATTCAAAATCAAAGTTTCATTCCACTATTTTGTACTTCTGCAAGTATTAATGTAGGTGTAACTAGGCTTATGGAATTTGTTTCTAAATATGGATCATCGCCAGTTGACAGAGGAACAGTAATAGCAAAATCATTAAAATCAGATGAAGAAGTATCTGTTAATCTTGATGGAGATGAACCAGTAGTAAATGTATTTAAGACTATCAGTGAAGCACATGTCGGAGATTTATCGTTTTTTCGAGTTTATTCTGGAAGTGTCAATGCAGGTATGGATATGTTAAATACTACACGGTCTAAGACGGAACGCTTTGGCCAAATGTATTTACTTAATGGAAAGAACCGCATGAGTGTAAATCATCTTTATGCTGGAGATATTGGTGCAGTTGTTAAATTAAAAGATACTCATACAAGCAATACTCTATGTTCACAAAAGTTTCAAGTTATTATGGATCCAGTCATGCTTCCCAATTCTAATATTCATATGGGCATTATTCCAAAGGCTAAAGGAGATGAAGAAAAGTTAGCTATTGGGCTTTCAACTTTACATGAGGAGGATCCTACTTTTGTTTATCAAGTTGACCCTGAGCTTCACCAAACAGTGATTTCAGGACAGGGAGAATTGCACTTACAAGTTTCTATTCAAAGATTACAAAGAAGATTCGGGATTGAGATCAATACATTTAAACCAAGAATACCTTTTCGAGAAACTATTAAAGGAAAAGGTGAAGCGAAATATAGACATAAGAAACAATCTGGTGGAGCGGGCCAATTTGCTGAAGTTTGGATGAGGATTGAGCCAAAAGGTAGAGGCGAAGGGGTTGAATTTATTTCTTCACTTGTTGGCCAAAATGTTGATAGGGTATTTGTTCCTTCTGTTGAAAAAGGAGTTTTATCTGCTTGCGAAGATGGTGTTCTTGCAAATTATCGTGTAGTAGATTTAAAAGTAGATTTTTATGATGGTAAACAGCATCCAGTTGATTCTAAAGATATTGCTTTTCAGATTGCTGGAAAAGGAGCATTTAAAGAAGCTTTCAATAATGCACAACCATGCTTACTTGAGCCTATAATGGATGTTGAGGTAAAAGTTCCTGAAGATTTCATGGGAGATGTTATGGGAGATGCCTCTAGTAGAAGGGGAAAAATTATGGGGATGGATAATGAAGGTAGCTTTCAGGTTATAAAAGCTAAAATTCCTCAATCTGAATTATACCACTATTCTACTGCTATACGATCATTAACAGGAGGAAGAGGGCTACATTCTGAAAGTTTTAGTCATTATGAATACTTACCGAAAGAATTACAAAAACGTTTTGTTACTGAATCTAAAAATGATGATAGTGAATAAATATGCAGCAGCTTTGGGCACCATGGCGAATAAGTTATATTAAAGGACAAAAAGAAAAAGGATGTATCTTTTGTTTGAAACAAAAGTCAACTGATGATAGGCATTCATTAATCTTATCTAGAGGTGATCATTCATTTGTATTAATGAATCTATACCCTTATAATAATTCTCATCTTCTAATATCTCCATACAAGCATGTAGAGAGCACTGATCAATTAAATATGGAAACCTTAAATGAAATAATATGGTTTGCCAATGAATCTATGATTATAATAAAAAAAAATCTTAGCGCTGATGGTTATAATTTTGGTGCAAATATAGGTTCTGCGGGAGGTGCTGGCATAGCCGATCATATACATTTTCATGTTGTTCCTAGATGGAATGGAGATACAAATTTTATGCCTGTTGTTGGTGAAACCAAGGTGCAAGTTCAGGGCCTCCAAGAAACCTATGATGAATTAATTTTAGACTTTGATAAAATAATAAAAAATTGATAATGGATTATTTTTCTCATTCTTGGCTTCCGTATATCTATCTATATGGCGTTGGAGGTATCTTCTTTTTTTCAGGAGTTTATCTCGTATGGAAAACAGGTGCAATTGATTTAAGTCAACCTCACCATCGAACTTGGATGAAAGTATTTTTTATAGGTTATGCATGGTTTATGATTGTTCACGGTATATTTACAATTTTAGCACTTCAATTATAGTATGGAAACTTTTCATAATATAGGGACCTCAACAGACTGGGTAGTCATGGTTATGTATTTTTTAGCCATTATGTTATTTGGAACGTATTTTGGAAGATATACAAAAAATACTTCGGATTTCTTCTTTGGAGGAAGACGATTTAGTTGGTGGTTAATCACAATGTCTATAGTAGCTACAGGCGTTGGAAGTCATAGTTTTGTAAAATATTCTGCTAAGGGATTTGAACATGGTTTTAGTTCATCTATGACATACTTAAATGATTGGTTTTTTATACCGTTTTTTATGTTTGGTTGGTTGCCAATAATAGTTTACTCAAAAGTTCGTTCAATTCCAGAATATTTTGAAAAAAGATTTAACCCCTCAGCAAGGTTTTTAGCAACGATTCTACTTTTATTTTATATGATTGGCTATATAGGTATTGGTTTTTTAACTCTTGGAAAAGCTGTTATTCCTCTGCTTCCTGAATCATTTTATATTTTTGGTAGTCTAATAGAAATAACACTAATGAGAGCTATTGTTGTTATAGCAATAATTACAGGTGCTTACATTACTTTTGGTGGACAAACAGCTGTAATCTTTACAGATTTATTGCAAGGATTTATATTACTATTTGCTGGATTTCTATTATTTGTCCTTGGTATTTCTTACATAGGAGGTGGACAAGAATTTTGGGATCTATTACCCTTATCCTGGAAGCTACCTCTTGCAGATTTTAATAAACCATCTAGTTTTAATTTTGTAGGAATATTTTGGCAAGATGCTGTGGCAGGTTCAATTGGTTTCTTATTTATGAACCAAGGATTGTTAATGAGATTTATGGCTTGTAAAAGTGTTAATGAAGGTCGTAAAGCAGCAACGATTAATATTTTATTTGTTTTACCTTTATCTGCAATAGTGGTTGGAAATGCTGGTTGGCTCGGTAAAGCTATGTCAGTTATGGATCCAACTATTGTAAGTCCAAATACCAGCCCAGATGAAATATTTGTTGTTGTTGCAAGCATAGTAACTAGTCCTGGAATATTTGGTTTTATAATGGCAGCTCTTACTGCTGCTTTGATGTCGACTGTTGATACATTAATTAATGCCACGGCAGCAATTTTTGTTAATGATGTTTATCGACCTATAATGAAGTATCTGAAGAAGGTATATGCAAATGATAAGCAAAAAGATAAAGAAGAGTTGTTTGCAGCGAGAATTAGTTCAATGGCAATTACGGTAGCAGGAGTATTATCTGTATTAGCATTTATACAATTTCCTACAGTATATGAAGCTCATGGTTATTTTCATTCTACTTTAACTCCTCCTTTAGTTGTAGCAATTTTTATGGGTGTATTTTGGAAGAGGTTTACTCCAGCAGGCGTAATCACAACTTTTTTAGGTGGTGTGGTCCTAATGATATTAGGCGCACGATTTCCTGAAGTTTTTATTTCACCATTTGATCATGGTATAGAAATGAATCCAAATCGGCCATATTCATATATACGTGCACTTTATAATCTCATTGCTTGTGTTGGTGTGGGCGTATTTGTAACTATGACCACCTCTTTTCAAAATAGTATAGTTTCTATAATTAAGAAAAATAAAAATAGTAATACTATTATGATGGTTCTATCTATCATTACTAGCGTCATATTTTTATTAGTTATAATTGGATCAAGTCCTTTTCAATTTATTTTCCCGATATTTATTATTGTTCTGATTCCAATCATTATAACTTATTATGGTAACTATGATGAAGAATTATCTACAAAAGGTCTTACTGTCTATTCCATCAATGAAGCAAAACAAGCTTTTAAAGGGTCAGAGTTAAATGAAAAATATGGTGAAAAAGTTGAAGTAAAATTAGAAGTATCAAATCATAATGAAGATGAAATCATGTTTTCTAAGAATGATCTGTTATTATTAGGCGCTGAAGTTGGTGATTTAGTGTATTTATCTGATAAAAGAAAATGGTTGGGTGGATTAAAATCAATTCACTCTAGATTTGGAAAATCTCATAACAAAGATGGAATAGTATATTTAAATAAAGATCAAATTGAAAATGGTTTATTTGAAAACGATAAAATATTAATTGCTGAAAAAGAAATGTAGCAATTTGAAGGAATATTAAAATATTATAAATTCGCTGCGTTTTTAATTGAAATAATTATTCCGGAGTAGCTCAGTTGGTAGAGCAGGTGGCTGTTAACCACTTTGTCGGGGGTTCGAGTCCCTCCTCCGGAGCAGAAATAAACGGACAGATTGCTGTCCGTTTATTTTATCATAATATAATCCCAAGTGATTATATCTTGTAATTTGTAATCGTAAATTGTCTTATAACTTTTTAATATTTGATTTTATATGAAAAACAAAGATCAAGAACTACTTAGTCGTTTAAAAGAGTCTGATAAAAATTCGTTTCGCGAATTATTTTCAAAATACCATCAATCATTATTTAATTTTGTATTATATAGATTGAAGGATGATGTAATTGCTGACGATATTGTACAGGAGACTTTTCTTCGAGTATGGAACCATAGAAATAGTATAAAACCAAATCAGTCCTTTTTTTCATATATCGCTAAAATTAGCAATAATCTTTGTATGGATTATTTTCGTCATGAAAATGTAAAATTACGACATAAAGAACACATCCCTCAGCCAACATATTCAGATATTGATAATCCAGCTAGTAAATATGAATCAAAAATTTTAGAGGATAAAATCAATAGTATAGTTAATAGTAGTTTACCTGCAAAATGTAGAGAAATATTTATTTTAAGTAGAGTGAATGGTTTATCAAATCAAGATATTGCAGAATTGTTAGGCGTTTCTCGCCGTACGGTAGAGAACCAATTATATAGAGCGTTAAAAGTGTTACGTTCAAAATTAAAGGATTATTTGTAAGTAATTGGTGAAATATGATCGTTATATATTTAGTAAATAGAATAATAATATTCAAAAAGGAATTCATTGAGTACATTTGAAAATAAATTACCAGATGATTTAAAAATCATTTGGGATTTAACTAATAAGTTAAAGATTGATAATACGTTAGATACTTCAGATGCATGGATGCGCCTGGAGCAACGGTTGGATATAAAACAAGATGTTATTTCTAAGATAAAACCTAGAAAATCATATTCTTTGATTCAACCTAGGTTGATATATGCATTTTCAATACTATTTATCTTTATTTTATTAGCACCTACTATTTATGATAAAATATTTAATATTTCTGTATATGCTGATAGAGGTACTCAAAAGGAAATCATTCTAGCTGATGGTACAATTGTAACGATCAATGCAGAAAGCTCAATGAAATATAATAGAGACTATAATGCGGAATCTAGAATAGTTAATTTATATGGGGAAGGGTACTTCCAAGTAGAAAAAGGTAATTCTCCTTTTATCGTTAATACAAGAAATGGTTCCGTCACTGTATTGGGTACAAAGTTTAATATTAATTCTAGAAATGATATGATTGAAATTGTTGTTAATGAGGGAGCTATTTCCTTTTTTCCAATTGATGAAACAAAACAATCACAAAATGTAATTGTAAAAAAAGGTTATTATATTGACAATCAAACTTTTTCACCAAGAGTGATTCCTCATTCTGAATACCCCGGATGGATCCATGATAAGTTGATTTTAAACAAAACAAATCTTGAGAATGTATGTAATCAAATTGAACGTAAATTTGATGTGAATATTGTATTGGATAGTAATCAATTAAATAGTATTTCAATAACTGGTGTGATTGATGCTAAGGATTTAGATGAAGTATTAACTACTTTAGCTATCTTATCTCAACGTTCTTATAGATTTGAAGAGGAAACATACATCTTTTACTAATTTTATTTTTATTATTGGAATATTATTATTCCTTAATTCTCCCCCTGCATTTAGTCAGAATTCCACCATTAACTTTATGTTTCTTGATAAGCCGTTAAACTTGGCTATTGATTCATTAGTATCTACATATGATTTAAATATAGTATATCAAGACCAAATAATTAATAATATAACCATCGATGCAATATGCAAAGATTGCAATGGTGATGAAGCAATAAAATCTCTTCTAAATAACACTTCTTTAGAATGGAAAAAAAATAAATATCAGTATATAATAATTAATAATAAAATAAATAAAACCATTGCTGGATATATTATTGACGCAAAAAGTGGTGAATATATTCCCCATGCCAACATATATGTTAAAAATAGTTATTTAGGTACGATGAGTGATGAATATGGCTTCTTTAATATATCGGGGAATATAGACAAAGCTGATACACTAATTATTTCATATATAGGTTATCATCCTTTAAAAATTGTTCATAATGAAAATGATTATGCTAATTATTATGAAATTATGCCAAAAATTTTAGGGTCAGAGACAATAAATATTTTTGGTGAGAAAATTGAATTTTTGCAAGGTTCATCCAACCACGGTGAGTTAGCATTTTCACCAAGACATATAGCAAATCTTCCTAATATTGGAGAATCAGATGTTTTTCGATCATTACAATTATTGCCAGGTATTCAAATGGGAAATTCAGGATTTGCAGGATTATTTGTACGTGGAGGTACACCTGATCAAAATCGTATTATACTGGATGGCATGACGGTTTACCAAGTAGATCATTTTTTTGGTTTTTTTAGCTCAATTAATTCTAATATAGTAAAAGATGTTCAAATATATAAAAATAGTTTTCCAGCAAAACTTGGTGGTGCAATATCAAGCATTATTGATATTACAGGAAAATCTGGAAGTACTAAAAAACAGAAATTAGATTTATTCACAAATATGCTAAGCGCAGGATTTACATATCAAAAACCATTATCCAAGCGAGGTAGTCTTATATTATCAGCTCGTCGATCATTCACTGATCAATATCAAACAAAACTATATAATAAAATTCATAATTTTCTTATTTCAGGAAGCGGTTTAAATATTGGCTCAGAATTACCATCCGATTCTTTATCATATACATCACAATATTTGCCAAATTTCTATTTTTACGATATAAATGGAAAATTCACTTATCTACCAACAGAAAAAGATGTTATTTCCATTTCATTTTATGAGGGTAGAGATTATTTAGGAGAGGAGAAAACCTTTAAATTTTCATTAGATACTGTAGGTGTTGATCAAGTAAAAACAAATGAAAAAACTAGATGGGGTAATAATGGATTTTCTGGTAGATGGTTGCATCGTTGGTCAGAAAAATTATCAACGCAATTATTTTTATCAGATATAAAGTATTTAAGTAATCATTTACTAAATAGTTATTGGAGTCTAGATACCACAATAACTCCCGTTTATCTTTCAAAGGATAAAAACCAAATTATAGATCAAACAACAAGAATAAATATCACTTATAATACTGGTAAAAACCATTTGATTGAAATGGGTTTTGCAAGAACAATTTATAAAACAGATTATTCTTTAGATTTAGGTGATTCTATTATTTTTATTAATGAAACTATTAATGGAAGTCTAATTGAAGGTTATGTGCAAGATAAGTGGATTGTTTCACCAAATATGAAGTTATTACTTGGCTTACGATCAGAAAAATTTAGTAAAGGAAATACAATATTTATTGATCCCAGATTTAGTGGATCTTATCATTTATCAGATAGGTTTAGTTTAAAAGTTTCAGCAAGTCGATCTCATCAATTTTTAAATAGATTTAGTAATGATTTTATTACTAATGGAAGCAAGTTTGTTTGGTTGATTCCTAATAAACATATGAAACCAATGAGTTCAATACAAAAGAATTTTGGATTTGAATATGATTCTCCAGAAATTTTCTTTGTTTTTGATTTATATAACAAAAATGTAACTAACATTTCCGATTTTTCTCAATTTGTATTCCCTATTGATGTGTATAGTGAATCAAGCAATAACTTGACTTTTCAGGGTGAAGGAAAATCTAATGGTTATGAATTATTCTTTCATAAAAAGAAAGGAAAGTTAAAAGGTTGGGCTTCTTATAACTATGGAACTATAAAGTATAAGTTTCCAGATTTAAATGGAGGAGAAATCTTTCTTGCAGATCATGATAGGACACATGAACTAAAATCAGCTATTATTAGTTCGATTGGTAACTGGACGCTAACAATTACAGGTCTTATCTCTTCTGGACGAGTTTTTACACCTAATGATAATCTAATGATTAGAGAAAATGAAAATGCGAATTACACATTAGAAGCAGAACCAGGTAAAAGAAATAGTAAAAGATTACCTGTTGTTCAACGACTAGATTTAAGTTTAAATAGATCTATGTATTTAATGGAAAAAAATTTAGATATAGGAATATCAATATTTAATGTATTAAATAGAACAAATATAAGTCATAGGTCATATAATTTATCTGTGGATCCTTTTATTCCAACGGACGTTGTAATGCTTGGTTTTACGCCAACAATTTCAATCCAGCTTGGTCTTTAATATTTGACCTAAAAGAAAAAAATAGTTTTTTCAAATATTTTTTCAGTGTAACATTATATTAAACAATCAAAATCAATGAAATTTTAGATAATATGAGAAAGAAAATAATCATAGTTCCATTACTTGTTTTATCAACTGTCTATGCACAGATAGCACCATCATTGTCATCTCAAATTTATAGAGTTGGAGATATTGTATCTGATTTTTCTGGTACAATTTGTTCAGAAATTAATCAGACTATTTCTTTATATGACTATAATGGTTCTCAAAATAATATTGATAATTATGTTATTTGGCTGATATTTTTTAACCCAACTAGTCGTAGTTGTCAATTAGAAGCTTCTTATACTCAGATAATTTCTGAGCAATTCTCAAATTCTAATTTAATAACGATTGGAGTAGGTAACGGATGGAGAGAGCCGTTAGAATGCAAAAGTTGGCAAGAAACATTTGGTGTCTCATTTCCGATAATTAATGATAACAGTTCCGATATTCGTAATATGTTCACAAGGGGCTCTGTTCCACACCATGTACTTATCAATCACAATATGGAAGTTGTGTATACAGCTCGCGGATATATTATGCCACCATTTGGAAATGAATTTCTAGCGGTATTAAATAATTCATTATCTGATTTATCAACTTTATCAATAGAAGATATATCCATGCCAATTAACTTAGGAATTAAGAACTATTATCCTAACCCATTTAATCCCTCTATTACTATTAATTTTGAATTATCTAAAAGGAACTATACTAATATTTCAGTTTACAATTTACAAGGGCAAAGGATAGATAAACTTGTTTCAGATAATTTTTCTGCTGGCAATTATAGTTTAAAATGGGATGCTTCAGCTTTTCCCACAGGTATCTATTTTTTGAAGTTTACCACTCCTTCGTTTAGTCAAACTCGCAAAATAATGTATTTAAAATAATACATTACTCTATCCATTCCAGATTCCTATACAAAAAAGAATACCTGTCACACTATGCATAATAATTGTTCCCCAATTTGCAGGTTGGAGTAATCTATTATTGTAATATTTGTACAATGTTCGAGTAGCTGAAAAACCAAAATAAACTGCCAATAATGCTATTAATGACAACATAGGAACAGTTCCATTAAGAACCAGAACTATAATACTAGCAAATGCTGAAGCAACTAAAGCGACATACCCTGCTCTAGCCTTTTCTGGACCCAAAACAACAATTAATGTATTCTTACCAGTAGCTTTATCACTATCATAATCAGGAAACTCATTCATATAGACCACTGCCGCAATTAAAAATCCAATAGGAATTCCTGCTAAAAAAGCCTCAGGCAAAAGTTGACCAGTTTGAACTAGAGCGCTCCCAGCAACCATTAATGGTCCAAAATTTAGTCCAATTAACAGTTCTCCCATACCTTTTCTTGAGGAAAATCTGAAAGGTGGCGCTGTGTAAAACAGTCCTGAAAAGAAGCCAATTAGTCCTAACCATAAAATAGGTAATCCAGATTTCATAATTAAGGGGACTCCAATAATTGCGCTTAGAGAAAATGTCACTATGGCCACTATTAAAATTCCTTTAGGGGAAATAAGGCCCATCTGAATACTCCTGCTACCACCATTTAAGCCTTTATTGCTATAATTATAATTTAAAGCATCAGTCCCACTCATATGATCAAAATAGTCATTAGACGTGTTAGTACCTATATGCAATAATGAACCTGCTAATAAAGTAAGTCCTAGCCAATCCCAACTCACCTGATAACCTAACATTGAAGTAACAGCTGCTCCAGCAAAGATTGGAACAAAAGTAGCACTTAAAAATGGTAGGCGCATAATGACCATCCACTTGAATATTTTTGTCAGAAAGTTAATTTTGGGTCTAACCTCATCTGGTGTTTTATCTTTAAGAGGTGTAGTAACTCCACAATAGCCAATATGCTCTCCATTTTTATTTTTTGTTGGAGTAATCTTAATTTGGCAAGGGATTTCTTTGCCGTTCTTATGCATAAATACTGTGTTTCCTTCCCATTTTCCCTTTTGTACAGCTTCATTTAACCAATTCACAACATGACCTAATACAATTTCTCCATCACTAAAGTCACTCACCCTACCTTTTCCAACCATCTCATCCTCGGTATATCCAAATAATTTTACAGCATCTTTACTTAATGTTTCAATCTTTCCATCTAAATCACAAGTTATAACACTTTTAATTTTTTCGCTCATTAGTAGCTTCCTTTATTTTTTTTTGATTTATAATAGCTAGTGTTAGCCGACTTACACAAATCAATTCTTTATTTTCATTAGTAATATCAATATTCCAAACGTGTATTTTACGCCCAATCTTTTTAGGAGTTGCTTTCCCAAATACCCATCCAGAACGAACACTTTTTAAATGATTAGCATTTATTTCCACACCAACAACAGCTTCTTTTTTCCAATTGATATGTAAGCTTCCAGCAAAACTTCCCAATGATTCTGCAAACGCAACAGATGCGCCACCATGTAGTAGTCCAAAAGGTTGAATTGTCCTTTTATCAACAGGCATACGTCCACTTACAAATTCTTTATTTGCTTTTAAAATTTCAATACCAATATGACCAACCATAGTTTTGGAATTAATATTATTAATTTTATTTATATCAAATGTTTTATTCATCGCAGGAGGCCAAGAATATAATTAATAATTTTATTTGATCCCCAACGCATTAATGAAATACATGTATATTTTAATAATAAGATTTAGTAATAGATTTAGCATTACATTTCAGAGCATACAACATTTCCAAAGCAGGATTGTTGTTTGTTATTTATCTTAAAAAATCATATAACTAATGCAAGAAAAAGAAGTGATCCAAGCAACGGGTAATTGAATCTGCAGTAAATATAAAAATAAAATGAAAATTTATTTTCATTTTATATGAATGATATTAAAGTGTAAGTTTTTTTATGATTAGACAGTCTACAAAGATTTTTTTTCTATCTGTAATAATATTTAGCTGCAATCTTTTTAGTGATGAAGTTCATCTAAATGAAGGTCAACTTGCTCCAGATTTTACATTGCTTGATCAAGATGGGGCGCCACATACTTTATCATTGTATAAAGGGAAAAAAGTAGTTATTTATTTTTATCCAAAAGATGATACACCTGGCTGTACTAAGGAAGCATGTTCTATTAGAGATAATTATGATGATTTTACTAATCAAGATATTATCGTGTTTGGAATTAGCTATGATAATTCAAATACACATCAACGATTTATTCAAAAATATAAACTACCATTTAATTTGCTATCAGATTCAGATAAAACAGTATCGCAATTGTATGGAACAAAAGGAGCGTTTTTTCCAATGAGGAAAACTTTTTTAATTGATGAATATGGAAAAATAGTAAAAATATATGATCAGGTGTCTGTTTTAGATCATGGTAATGATATCTTACTAGATTTTAGTAATTTAAAGAATTAAGAATTTATGGTGTCCCAACACCATGAATATATACTAGAAGTCCACCAGTATATCCGGAGATAAAAACCACAAAAAATAATAGCAGTAAGAAAGCAAAGGCTAGTTGATTTACTTTATAATTTACTAGATTCTTTAAATATAAAAAAAACCAACTAAAAAAAAGTAGTATTGAACCCCATACAACAATATTACCAAGCGTTTGATGTTGCTCAATTAAAATGAGTGTTTCTGTTTGATAGCCAAGTTCACCTGCTTTTTGTATCTCTTTTTGACCAGATAAAACAGATACTAAAGAAAAAATTATTGATAAACCTAAAAGCCATAATCCTATAGCTTTATGCATCCATTCAGGTCTATACAAATGTATAGTATGTAATATGAGTGCAGCAGTAATAAGCGCAATAGGAAAATGAACAACTGCAGGGTGTAATGGAAACTGCATAATATAATTTACAAAGCAATAAGGCCCAACAAAAGTCGAGCCTTATCTGTAGCCCGTAGGAGAATCGAACTCCTGTTGCCAGGATGAAAACCTGGAGTCCTAACCACTAGACGAACGGGCCAATACAACTAATATTTATTAAAATCGGAGGGCAATCTATTGATTCAGTTTGTATTGGTCAATTGGTTTATCATTCTTATTAATCTGCATCTGATATATCTAATATATCTAATAATTCACCATTATTATGTAATTCCATAGTTATATCTGCTCCACCTATTAATTTTCCTTTAACAAATAATTGAGGAATAGTTGGCCAACCTGAATGTTCAGATAGTTTAACACGTATCAATGGATCAGTGAGGATATTATAATCTTTATAATCGACCCCGTAATGATTCAAGATTTGTACAACAGAATTAGAAAAACCACACATTGGCATTTCTTTTGTTCCTTTCATAAAAAGTATGATGGCATTATTACCGATTTCATTTACTATTTGTTCTTTTAAATCCATTTTTATTGCTCCAAATTCTTTTTTTCCCATTTAGATTTTGTCATTGTCTTTAATTGTAAGGCATGAATTTCATTTGTCAAATAAGTGCCTAGTGTTTTATAAACTTTTTGATGTTGGTCAACTAAAGATAATCCTTCAAAATCATCACTTACAACAGTAGCGCTAAAGTGATCTCCTCCCCCTGTAGTATCCGTTACTTCAACGTGAGCATGTTTTAACCCAGATGAGATCATTTCTGATATTTTACTTGTTTTCATATTTTAGTATTCAATTAGTGAATGATAAAATTAAAGAATAGATAACTATAATTTAACAATTATAGTTTTATTCATACAGTTTTTCCCCTTTATAATTAGTGACATGCCAAAGAGTGTAGGTTGCAATATTAACTCCATAACGTTTGGAATATAAAGTATCTAATAAATTAATATTTTCAAAATATAGTTTGTAATTATCTGGAAACTCCCTTCCCCTTTTCAGAAACAAAAAATCTTTTCCTATAAAATTAATATCATTGTAGAGAAATGAATATAGTGTGGAATGATAATCAATAGATAAGGTTATTGCTTCAAGATCTGGATTAAGGTAGAAATTGATCATAGATGGGATTTGATAATTTTCAGCAAGAAATCGTTTATTCTTTAATTCAGGGTACTTATTCAAATAGTCTTTTAGTTCATTATCAATAACGTTATAAATATGGTATCGATTTGTTACATCAGCTTTCCCTTTTAAAGGTAAAAATGGAAAAAAAGTTTGTATTGTGACTAATAAAATAAGAAACAGTGAAAAAGCTATTTGAATAACAAACCGCATACGAAATATAGGCCAGTCTTTTCCCAGAAAAATACCAAACAGAAATAAACCCCCAGAAAAAATGGGCGCAGGCCAATTGACTTCCATCCGGGAAAACATAGAGTGAAAAAGGAAGTAACATAATGGGACAATAGTGACAATAATAAAATATTGAATTTCTATTTTAATAGATTGCATTTTGTTTATTAATAAAATTGGCTTAATTGCGCTATAATAGAATAATATGGGCCCGGAAGTAATAAATAACCCTGCCCATAAAGCCGCGAAGTCTGATAAGCTACCACCCTCTGTTATATGAGATCCTTGATATCGAACAAAAGCCAGATCATTTTGAAGATTCCAGATTATAAATGGCATAAATAAAATCAATACAATTAGTAACGACCCATAGAAACGCAGATCATATAATATGTATCGTTTGCTAGAGTTGATAAATGGAAATAGTATAATACCAATGGCAGGAAATAATGCAGATACCTTTGATAAGATTGCAAGTCCTAGAAATATTCCTCCAATATAAAAATAACTTCCATCAATAAAGTAAGCCTTATAGTAATATATAATTGCTATAATTGAAAAAAAGGCCAATGGAACATCTGGAGTTACCACAACTGCATTTGTATGAAATAACATATTAGCTGAAATCCCCAGAGACATGATTATTCCGGTATTCTGATTAAAATATTCTTTCCCAAAGTTATAAAGCACTACAGTTAGAATTATTAATAACACGATTGAGCCTAGGCGAACAGTAAAGCTATTTTCCCCAATAATTGTAAAAAGATAGATTAAATATCCTATCACTGGTCCATGATCAATATAACCCCAGCTAAGATGACGGGCATACATTGCATAATATGCTTCATCATCAATAAGAAAAGTATTACCGATAAATAATAACCGCAGAATAATTAGGGCTACACTAATGGTAAAGAATAATCTATTAAAACTTTTATTCATTAATAATTAGCGCAAATTAATTATCTACAATACTATTATCTAATTAAATTGCTCGCTATTATTTCTAAATCGAATGAAGATATTCAATTATATAACTATAACTTTTGTTTTTGCAATTCAAGCGCAGGATTATGGAACAATTAGTGGTTTTGTTCGCGACCAAGCGACAGGGGAGCCACTGTCCTATGCCAATGTTTTTATTAAAGATTCAAATAAAGGTGGAATAACAAACCTTGATGGGTATTATGTATTAACCAAAGTACCAGCTGACTCGGGTGAGATTATTGTATCAATTATTGGTTTTGCAATGGCTACTCAGAAATTCGATTTAGATAAAATGCAAAACCTTCGGTTGGATTTTCGATTACAACAAACAGTTTTAGAGGGTGAAGCGATAGATGTTTTTGGTGAAGCACAAAAGATGCGGGATCTAGTAGAACCAAGTAGAGTAAGTCTCGATTTACGTACTTTAGAATCAGTACCCGCATTTATTGAGCCCGATTTATTTCGTACGGTACAACTATTACCAGGAGTTCAAACATTAAATGATTTTTCAAGTGCACTGTATGTTCGAGGTAGTACACCAGATCAAAATTTAATTATGTTGGATGGTATCACCGTATATAATCCGTATCATTTGGGGGGAATATTTTCTACGTTTAACACGGATGCAATCAAGGAAGCAGATTTCTATGCGGGTGGATTTCCTGCCCGCTATGGTGGTCGTATGGGTGCCATACTAAACGTAATTAATCGGGAAGGAAATACAGAGCAATTTGAAGGTCATGCAAATATTTCTCTTATTTCTAGTAAGATTTTAATGGAAGGGCCACTTCCAAAATTTAAAGGGCTGAAAGGCTCTTGGATGATTGCTGGACGTCGTACTTATTTCGATACATTTTTCAATGCGATGTGTGGAAAAGAATGCAAGGAGATTGGTTTCAAATTCCCGTATTTCTTTTATGATTATCAATTAAAAGTAAATATAGATATGAATCAGGATCATCGCCTGACCTATAGTCGTTTTTATGGAGATGATGTTCTAGACTTTAGTTTTAAACCTACCGTTGATGAATATTATGATATTAATTCGGATTACTATGAAAAATCAACGAACACATTTGGTATTGATTGGCCATGGGGAAATCATACAAACAGTTTAACATGGCGTTGGCTTATCAGTCCTCAATTAGTAGCACGAACATTTTTTGCTACAAGTAGATATCGTTTTCATTTTGATATGAACTCTAAATATGAAGGAACATGGTCTGTAGGAAATGAATCGGGGAACTATCTAGATCAATGGAGTTTTGATTTTTATGATTATGTTGATGATCAAACCTTGGAAACTGAAATTTCCTGGCACGGGATTGAAAATCATCAAATTATGGGAGGGCTTCAATTAAAACAGGTGGATTATGATTTAGGGATGGAGTTTGAATATAAGAATCTTGATACAACATTTTACGCAAAACCATTAGAAATGAAGCAGCAAACCATTGAAACTTCATTGTTTATTCAGGATAAATGGGATTTAGCAAGTAATATTACCTTACAGGTTGGTGGGAGAATAATGAAATATTCTCTGCATGATAAAATCTACTTTGACCCTAGGTTTGGACTTAAATATTTATTACAACAGGATTTATCATTGAAATTTTCTGTAGGAAGATTTCATCAATTTCTTACAATTGCAAACCCTGAAGATGAGACGCTGCGTCTCATTGACTATTGGTTAGGAATCCCTGCTGATCGAGCTGCACCGTGGGCGGATCATACTATTGTAGGACTAGAGTACTTATCTGGGAACAACTGGCTTTTTCGTGCTGAAACATATTATAAACACTTTGAGAATCTGATTACCTTGAATCAGGGAGAACAAGTTACAGAAGGTAATGACCAAGTTAGTACAACCCCTTTCAATGAATTCTTTGATACCAGAGCTTTTGCTTATGGTTTAGAACTATTATTTAAGAAGACTGCAGGTAAATCACGCGGTTGGATTGGGTATACTTATGCAAAGACGATGAAGCATATTCAAAAACATGGATGGTATTATCCTAAATATGATCGAACGCATACTGTGAATATGGTTGGTGATATTACCATGCCTTTTTTTAAAAATTTACATTTCAATTATGCCGTACAAGCATCAAGTGGACAACCATTTACCCCACCCATTGGACGATATAATCATTTTGAGGTATATCATGATCCTTTAGAATCAGATTTGTACCAGAATGAACAATTTTTAGTAGGAGAAAAAAATGCTGATCGCCTTCCGATTTATTTTCGTTTAGATTTAGGCCTTAAACAGAAAAAATCACTTTTTGGAGTTCCTTATGAACGATATCTTCAATTAATTAATGTGACAAATCACGTAAACCCACTTTCATATCAATACAGGGCGAAAGAAAATCGATTAACAGGTGAAACGTTGGGATTAGAACGAGCTGCAGTACCAATGTTTCCATTCTTTTTTACTGTAGGTTATAGGATAGAACTCTAATGAGATATATATATATCATTTGCATATTGTTCTTTTCATGTTCTATTGTTCCACCTGATTTGGAATGGGAAGATGTTACTTCCAATCATGAATCAACATTGAATATCATTGGTCTTATATCAACGGATTCTCTTCGAACAAGTTTTGTGAAAGTGCAGCGCACATTAGATATGAATGAAGCAAGTGACTCCTTAATTAGAGATACAATAGGTTCAAGTATTTATATTTTTTATACTTCTCGTTTTATTGTTCGAAATGCAGAAGTGGTAGTAAGCAATGGTGTTAACGATTATATTTTTGAATATACAGATTTTAGTTATGATGTTGATAAGGATAAAGTTTTTCAAGAGGTATATGTATATAATGGAGATGACCTAAACCCTCAGCCAGGTGAAATATGGACTTTAAATGTTTTAGTGCCAGATGGGCTCGAAGCAACTGGGCAAACAACAATACCTCCGATTCCTAAAATATTTACTGAAAATTTGCCTGACACCTTTCAAATTTTTCGTGAAATGGAAATGAGGTGGTTACCAATGAATGATAATCATCAATTAATAAATTCAGATTATCTAGGTGAATATGGATATGATGACTATTTTGATGGGAGTAGTTATATATGTGGTATTAATCAAGAATATATTATCTCGCCAGAAGAAAGTTCAGCAACTTTTAGAAGAGAATGGTGCGACTCAGAGTTCAATGAACCATCATGGAATGAAGAAATATTATTATTTAGCTTAATGAGTATGGATAATAATTATTATGATTACTTTATTCGATATCGTGATGCGGAATTTACAAGTTCCTTTGGGTCAGGTGGTTCTGGTCGAAATTTTGGTATTAATGGTGGAATTGGTGTATTTGGATCTATAGCAATTGATCGTCACTCCATGATTATGATCCCATAAATTTCTAAAATGAATAATAATGTAATTTTTTTAATACTAACCTAAACTCTACACCTAAATGAAACTTATATCTTGGAATGTAAACGGCGTAAGAGCCGTAGTTAAAAAAGGGTTTTTGGATTGGCTTGAACAAGAAAAACCTGAAATCGTTTGTTTGCAAGAGACCAAGGCGCACGTCGAGCAATTGACTTCAGAAATTCTTACTGATCATGGGTATCATACATATTGGCATTCTGGAGTAAAAAGAGGGTATAGTGGGGTGGCTACTTTTTGTAAGGATGAACCATTATATGTGCAAGAAGGGCTGGGTATCGAACGTTATGACAACGAAGGACGAGTTCTTATAACAGAGCATGAAAATTTTCTTTTATATAATATTTATTTTCCTAATGGTCAAAAAGACGAAACAAGATTAAAATATAAATTAGATTTTTATGATGACCTTTTACCTATTATTAATGAACAGGTTGATTCAGGAAATAATGTTATTGTTACGGGGGATTGGAATACAGCACATCATCCTATTGATTTAGCACGGCCAAAAGATAATATTAAGACATCTGGATTTATGCCTATTGAAAGAGAAAAACTAGATGTATATGTTGAAAATGGATGGGTAGATACATTTCGATTATTTCATAAAGAAGGAGATAGATATTCTTGGTGGACTTATCGATTCGGTGCTAGAAATCGTAATGTTGGTTGGCGTATAGATTATTTCTTTGTTAATGAACAGTTTGTTGAAAATGTAATAGATGCTGATATTTATCATAAAGTTATGGGTTCGGATCACTGTCCAGTATCAATTGAATTAGATATTTAAGTATTATTATATAATGATCTTATCCAAAATGCTGCATTAAATTATATCGGATACCTTATGAAAAAAAAATATCAGACAAGTATGATCAAATTATATATTTTTTCTCTATCAATAATCTTCGCACAAAATGGAATATTAAATGTGGGATTTGATATTGATGACACTGTTCTTTTTTCTAGAGATGTTTTTTTATCCTTACCAGATGATAAGCAAGACCCAATTGATTTTTCTTGGATAAATTCGCACGATAGTGATTATTCTATCTATATTGAACCAGTAGTTGAATTAATCGATTATTTTTTATCAAATGGGCATAATGTTTTTTTTATTACTGCACGACCAGGGCCAAATGGAAGGATATTAGCTGAATTCTTAACTGCAGGACTTGGGTTTCCAGTAGTAGTAAATAAAAATTTATTCTTTTCACCAAAACAAACGATTAATGGTAAGCGATTTACTACAAAACACAGATTAATGAAGCGGTTAAAGATTGATTTATTTTATGGTGATTCAGATACTGATATGATAGCAGCTCTTAAAGCAGGTGTCCATCCAGTAAGAGTTATTCGGAATGAAGCATCTATTATTGAATACGGGTCCAATTATTTTGGAAATACATTAAAAGGAGATAGCCCTGAAGCACCATTTTCAAATAATGAATTAAAAATATTTTATAAGAGTAAAATTGGTGTTTTTGGTGAATCTATTTATCCAATCATTTGGAAAGGGCCAAATTGAGAATCATTTATTTATTAATTATTTGTGTTTGCCCTTTTTTACTTTTTGCCTCTGAATTGGAATGGCAAGCAGAGTTTCGATACCGTTTAATGCAAGATCGAAGTACATCTAATTCTGAAAATACTATTAGCGAGTTTTCTACATACTCACAAATGAGAAGTAGAATATTTTTCAAATTAGTAAATGGTCCAGTATCTATTAATATGCAATTACAAGATTCAAGGATCCTTGGCAATTCAATTAATAGCCCAGGTGTAACTAGTGAAGATCAAACAAAAGCTACGTTTCATCAAGTATATTTGAATACTCACAACATCCTTAAGCGTAATTGGTCTATGCAAATAGGAAGATTTCAATTGCCGCTTGGTCAACAGAGGCTATTTTCAAAAAATAACTGGAATAATATTGGTCGTAGTTTTGAAGGTTTTTTAACATATAGAAAATCGCAGAAAACAAATCTAAGACTCTTTTATTTAATTAATAATGAAAGTTACGATAGACTTGATAATGATCTGTATGATCAAACTATTAATGGATTTTATTTTGATTTTAATTTACAACAGATACCGCCATTTATAGGTTCAAATATAGAGGTATATGGTTTTCGAACAGGATTAGCAGAAGATCGAGATGGTTTGCTTGTACAAAATTATCATCGTACTACCTACGGCTCTAGAATATATACAACGTTTCTATTCTTCACATTTGAAGCTGAAGCAGCATTGCAGACTGGACGTATAACAGGTGGTCAGGTTGATGCATTCCTATCAGCAGTAAATTTTGGTGTTAAATTAGATTTTTTACCATTTATTAATTTCATATCTATTGGTAATGAATTCATATCAGGGGATGATGAATCCACTAGAAGTATTGAAGGTTTTGCGAAGCCGTTTGGAGCTAGACATAAATGGCATGGATACTATGATTATAGTGCACATAAAAGTTTTAAAGATAATTATCATGTTGGATTAAAGGAATGGAATGTGAAATCTAAATTATCAGGTCTAATGGGCATGAATCTAAATGTGAATTATCATAATTTTTCTGATGCTGTAAACGGAAGTAAATTTGGAGATGAATTAAATTTTATCTTATCTAGAAAATTACTTTTTGGCGGCGAATGGTCACTTGGTTATGTTTTGTATTGGGATGGCAGTGATAACCCATTAGATTTTTCTTACTTGATGATTTCTTTTATTTTGTAAGACTATTTAGATCATCTCTAATCAAAACTAATATGGCAGACTGATGAAGAATAAGATAATCTTGTTCCTCTACCTTTATTTCAATACTAGCCTTACTTAGAAATAACGCATAATCACCAACTTCAGCTTGTGTAGGTATATACTTCACTTCACCATTATTATTTGTTTTCCAGGGTTCTTCTGAAATTTCGTCTGGATTGCCAACAGGTATCCCTGGGCCAACTTCTACTATAATTCCACCACGCACATCTTGTTTTTCAACAACATTTGGAGGTAAGTATAGGCCAGCAGCAGATTTTTTTTCTCCAGTGTCGGGTTGGATTAATACCCTATCACCTACAATGATGATCTGTTTTTGCTTATGTCTCATGTGTTCAATTTTAAAAAACTAATTATCAATATTCAAACCCTCTTTGTTTTTCAATCTAGTATACATTAAAATTGTATTATGAAAATAAAAGTTCATTTAGCTACTACACAACTTGAATTAAAGCATGTAAGGGCAATACGTGAAAAAGTTTTTATTGTGGAGCAAAATGTACCTGAAGATGTGGAAATAGATGAGTATGAAGATAGTTCAAATCATATAATTGCATTATTAGATGAAAAGTATTTAGGTACGGCAAGGTGGCGTACAACTGAAAATGGAGTAAAACTGGAACGTTTTGCAGTATTAAAAGAAAAACGAGGCTTAGGAATAGGAAAAAAACTAGTTGAATTCATTTTAGAGAAAATTAAAAGTGAACCATTTGTATATTTGCATGCTCAAGATCATGTTATATCATTTTATAAGCAATTTGGTTTTACCCCTATAGGCGATCATTTTTATGAGGGTGGAATAAGCCATCAAAAAATGATTTGGAAACAAGAATAGCGGTATAATAATAATTCACTTATATTTACTTTACTTAAAAATATATTATAAATAATCAATTATAAATCATGAAGAATTCTATTTATAAACGCTTAATTAAATTAGTATTTAATTATTGGCCTTTTCTTGCATTATCAACAGTAGCTGCTTTTTTCTATGTAGCATTAAATGGTATTTCTGTATGGCTAACAGCCTCTTTAATAAATAATATTTTATCTGATTTTGATAAACTTATTATGGAGCAATCTAAACTATCATCATCTACAATATTAACTCTTAATGAAAAAATTAAATATCTTACCAATGAGTTAATTCTTAGAGACACTGCAAAAGAAACATTACAAATGCTATGTTACAGTATTTTAACTATTTTTGTTCTAAAAAATGTTTTTCTTTATTTAAAAAATGTTTTTCTTATTGTGGTTCAATATCGATTAATCACTGAACTGCGGGACAAGCTATATCTTCATTTTCATACATTATCATTATCATTCTTTAATAATCAAAAAAGTGGTGAGTTGACTTCTATAATTGTTAATGATGTGGCAAATATGCGACAGGCTCTAACAGTTGGTTTTCAGCGAATGTTTGTCGAGCCGATTAATATCATAGCTTTTACTTCCCTTCTATTCATAATTAGTTGGCAGTTAGCCTTAATAGCTGTAATTATTATTCCCCTTGCTGGATTTGTTATTATTAAAATAAGTAGATCTATTCGACGAAAATCACGTCGAACCGCAGTAAAAATAGCTGGTATAACCAATATAATAACCGAAACGTTAGCTTCAATTCGAGTTGTTAAGGCTTTTGCTATGGAGAATTATGAAGTAGATAGATTTAGTAAAGAAACTAACAATTACTATAATTTAATGTTTCGTAGATCTAGACTAAGAAGTATTGCGCCACCAATAACTGAAATATTAGGAGTAATTATAGGTGTTGCATTATTATGGATAGGTGGATCTGAAGTTCTAGCGGCAGAGGGTATCACATCAGAAGATTTCATTCGATTTATATTAATCATGTTCTCTGCTTTACAGCCAATACGTTCATTAAGTAATGTTTTTGCTGAAATGCAAGTTGGTGTAGCATCTGCTGAACGAGTTTTTCATATTCTAGATACTAAGCCTACAATTATTGATACAGATAATGCTATCAATGATATTGTATTTAACGAACACATCTCATTTGATAATGTATCCTTTCAATATGAAGATGGTGAAACTGAAGTATTAAAAGATATTAACTTTTCAATTAATAAAGGATCTGTTGTTGCTTTGGTTGGAGCTAGCGGATCCGGTAAATCAACTATGGCTGATTTGATTCCAAGATTTTTTGAAACCTCAAAAGGAAGTATTAAGCTAGACACAATAAATATTAAAGATGTAAGAATAAAATCTCTACGAAAGCTTATGGGAATTGTGACTCAAGAGACTATTTTATTTAATGATACCATAAGTAGAAATATTGCATATGGTCAGAAAGAAGTTGATATTAGTAAAATACATTCTGCTGCTGTAGCAGCAAATGCAAAAGATTTCATAGATGCCCTACCAGAAGGTTTTGATACAGTAATTGGAGAAAAAGGTGTTCGTCTATCTGGCGGGCAGCGGCAACGACTTGCAATTGCAAGGGCATTATTAAAAGATCCACCGATATTAATATTAGATGAGGCTACATCATCTTTGGATACTGAATCAGAAAAATATGTACAGGAAGCAATTGATAATTTAATGAAAGATAGAACAGTATTAGTGATCGCACATCGTCTTTCAACAATTGTTAATGCAGATAAAATTATTGTCTTAGATAATGGGATGATTGTTGAAACTGGAAGCCACGTTGAATTATTAGATAAAAACGGGATATATAAAAAATTATATGATATTCAGTTTAATAATTAACAATAAATTTTATGTTATCCGTACTTTTTGAAAGCCATCATTTATACTATCTGCCAAATTTTCTTCCTATTATCAAGGAAATGCAAAGACGGGGTAGTTATGAAATTTTTACATCTATACCTGATTCTATTCCAAAACAGGAAAAAAATATTTTTTATCAGATTTGTAATGAACAAGATATTTCAACCATTGTTAGCAATGATGAACAAGATAGAATACAAGTCATCAAAAATAAAAAATTTGATATAATTATTATTGGTAATATTGGACAAATTGAAGAAATAGCTGCAAATCATTCATTAGTAGTTATGGTTTATCATGGGATAGGATTAAAACAAACATATTATAATGATATTGTTGAAAGAATTGATATTCGAGCAGTTGAGTCCAAGAGTCGATATGAAATTTTATCTAGCCAAGGACACAGTAATTTGATAATAAATGGATATACAAAATGCGATCCACTTATAAATATAAATAACCAATTAGATGATTATTATGTAAAAGTAGGACTAGATAAAAATAAAAAAACAATATTATATGCACCTTCATTTTATCCGTCTTCAATTGAAAAACTTTATCCAGAATTGGAGTTATTTAGCAATGAATTCAATTTAATAATTAAACTTCACAACTTTAGTTGGTTTCAAAAGCGATATAAATATCAAAGTGAAATGATGAAGAATTTAAATAGTAAACTAACGAATCTATATCTAGCGCAACCTCATGATTATGATGTAATACCATTTATGAGAATTTCTGATCTATTAATATCTGATATATCATCAACAATTTTTGAATACCTTCCTCTAAACAGACCTATTATTATGGCAGAGTGTTTATCTATAAGATTAAAACATCGAATATTAAAAAAACGTTTTACGCGCAAGTTAGACCTAGAAAGATATGATTCTATTGATTTTGTACACAGAATGAATGAACCAGGACAACTAAATAGCTTAGTGTATCATTGCATCGAATATCCTAATGAACTATCTGATTTAAGGTTGGGAGCTATAGAAACATATTTATATAAAAATGATGGAAAAGCATCAAGTAGATTGATTGATGAAATTGAAAATAAGCTACCCGTAGCTTGAATGAAAATTGCAGTGTATAGCCCCAATTGGGTTGGAGATGCAACATTATCTCTTCCATTTATCCATAAACTGAAGGAAAAAAATATTGAATCAGAAATTACAGTGGTATGTAAAGATTGGGTTGCACCAGTATATCACAATAATCCAAATATAGATTCAATAGTCAGTTATTCTTCAAATAATTTGAAAGGACTATTTAAAACTATAAAAAATGGTCTAGATCTGCGCGATAAAAATTTTGATTATTTTTATACCCTTACAGATTCTTTTCGTAGTGCTCTAGTTATGTGGCTTTCAGGTGCAAAAAAACGTATTGGTTACAGCTCGCAATTAAGATCTCCTTTGTTAACAACTGTTTTTACTTTGCCCTTGCTAGAAATGCATCGAACAAATAAATATTTGAATTTAATAGATGAGTCAAATAATTTAAATACAACAGAAAATTATATTTTTCTAGATGAAATAGAATACAATTGGGCAAGAAAAAAGCTATCAGAATCTAATATTATTAATTTCATTGCTATTTTTCCCTTTAGCGTATCTCAATCAAGAACTATTCCAACAAATAAAATAAAAGAATGGCTTAAAGATTCTACAAAACAATATGTTATTTTTGGTACAAAGAGCAATGTTAACGAAGCTCAAAAAATTATTAATCAAAATAAAGAAGTATCTATCTATTCATTTTGTGGTGAATTGACTTTACGAAAGAGTATTGCATTAATATCTTTTGCAGAATATGCCCTTGCTGCCGATAGTGGGCTTGGGCATATCTCATCTACTTTAGAAATTCCTACAATATCCTTTTTTGGAGCAAAGAGATCTAAAGCTACAAAACCCATAGGACAAAAAAATATTGTTCTTGATAAAAGCCATAGATGTGATCCTTGCTATCAAAACCAGTGTTGTCTTAATGAAATAACTATTGAGGATGTAAATAATAGTATTAAACGTTTACAAAATTTTCACAACTAATAATATATTTCCTCATATTTGTTGAATGGCATTATGATCTTCAGAACATTTCATTTAATTTACTAATCTATGCAAGGGTTAATTTTAGCTGCTGGTGCCTCTAGGCGTTTATATCCTTTAACAAAAAGCACACCGAAGTGTTTATTAGATATTGGTGGTCTTCCAATATTAAGCCATCAATTAAATGCGTTAAAGAAATACGACATAAATGATGTTATAATTGTAATAGGGTATTACAAAGAAATGATTATTGATTATATCAATAAAAACCACACTGAAATGAAATTTACATTTATAACTAATGAACATTATTTAGATACTAATACATCATATTCTGCATATCTATGTAAGGATTTTCTTTCTTCATCAGATACATTGCTAATGAATGGAGATGTTTTATATCCTCCTTCATTATTAAAACAAATAATAGACTCAGATTATGAGACGGCTCTTGCTGTCGATATAAAAGAATGTGGAGATGAAGAGGTTAAAGTAATAGTTGATAATAATAAACATATTGTTTCTATAGGAAAAGAATTAGATGTTGAAAGTACATTAGGTGAGTTTATTGGTGTTGCAAAACTGTCTATTCCTTTTTGCAAGTCTTTTAGTTTATCTCTATCAAAATTAATTGAAAATGGAGGTAAATCCGATTATTTCGAATCCGCCATAGCTCCATTATTAAATACACACAATGTACATTTTGAAGATATTTCTCATTTGCCATGTATTGAAATTGATTTTAATGAAGATTTGCAAAAAGCCAATCAATTGGTAAAGAATAAATTATATAATGTTTAGAATAATGTAAGTATGCCCAAAATTTATCCATTTAAAGGATGGAGATATAATCCTAATATTGTGAATGATCTTTCAAAGGTTGTTTCTCCACCGTACGATGTTATAAGTGAAAACGATCAAAGAAAATTATATGATTTGTCACCATACAACTTTGTAAGAATCATTTTAAATAATAATCCTCTTCCAAACAAGTATGCAGATTCTGCAAGAATGCTATCTGAATGGAAAACAAAAAATATCATTCAACAGGATGATAATGAATTATTTTACCTTTTATCACAGTCATTCAATCATGGAGTAGGTAAAGTAAATAGAATTGGTTTTATTTCAAAATTGCAGATATCACCATTGGGCGAAAAAATTTTGCCACATGAACAAACTATTTCGAAACATATTAATGATCGATATGAATTAATGAAATCTACTGATACAAATACAGGGCAAATTTTTATGAGTTATAGAGATGAGAAAAAAATTGTTGAAGGGATTGCAAAAGATCATAAAAATAAAGAGCCTATAATTGATATTAATATTGATGGAACAGAATATAAAATATGGCCTTTGAATGATAATAAAGAAATCGATTCAATTAAAGAAATGATGAAAGATAAAAAAGTTATTATTGCTGATGGACACCATCGATATAAAACAGCACTTCAATATGCTCAAGATTATCCTGAGAAATATGGAAGCGATAAAGTAATGGTTACTTTTGTTAATGCATATAATAAAGGTATGAACGTTTTACCAACACATCGAATTGTTCATAATAAACAAAATTCAAAAAATAATTTACTTGATAAGATTAGTCATGTATTTACTGTAAAAGAATCGTCTTCAGTAGAAGATTTATTATTACAAATGAAACAGTCTGATAAACCAAATATTATTAATATTGGAATGATTTCAAATTCAAAAAACTGTTATTTATTATCATATAATGGTAGAAAAAATTGGGATAAAAATCTATCAGATGCATCTCAATCCTTAGACGTAAATATTTTACACAATTTTATTTTAAAATCAGGATGCGGAATTGATACAAATAATCAAAATGATTTGAATAATATATCATATATTCGTGGTAACGAATCCCCATTGGATTTAATTAATACCATTCAAGAATTTGATTATATATTTTTATTAAACTCTCCAAATCTTGATCATATTTTTGAAGTTGCAGAATCCGGAGAAACCATGCCGCAAAAATCGACATATTTTTTCCCAAAAGTTTATTCAGGATTAATTTTTGCATCTATTGGAGATAAATAGTTGAAAAAATAAATTAAACATCCATATATCTAATAAATGTCTTATTTTTAAAGCAAGTGAAACAAACCCAATTATATTAACAAAACATTATTGATGTCTATATTATTAAAAAAATTAGAACAGAAAATTCCAAATTGGAGAGATGATGTAAAGTCGTTAGTCTCTAATTCAGGATCCTCAATTATAAGCGAAGTAACATTGAAACAAGCTTATGGTGGTATGCGTGGTGTAAAAGGCCTTGTTTGTGATACATCGTCTGTTTCTGCAGATACAGGTCTAATTATCAGAGGCAAACCCTTATTAGATATAATTGAAATTTTACCGGAAGAGGTTTTATACTTATTATTAACTGGTGATTTACCTGATGGCGCTGCATTAAATGAATTGCAATCAAATCTTCAAGAGCATGCAGTCGTACCAGAATACATATGGACTATTTTAAAAAGTATGCCTAAGGATTCTCATCCAATGGCTATGTTTAATACGGCAGTTCTTGCTATGGAAAAAGAATCTGTTTTTCGTTCTTATTATGATGAAGGAATAAATAAGAATGATTTTTGGAAACCCACACTTGAAGATGGAATTAGATTAATTGCTAAACTTCCAGCCTTAGGTGCTGGTGTATATCGAATTCGTTTTGAAAAAGGAGATCTAATAAGCCCAGATCTATCTTTGGACTGGGGTGCTAATTATGCCCATATGCTCGGTTTAGATAATCCAGATAATAATCTAAAAAAGCTTATGCGCTTATATTTGATGCTTCATTGTGACCATGAAGGTGGAAATGCTAGTGCTTTTACATCTTTAACAATTGGATCAACATTATCGGACTTATATTATGCTGTTTCAGGAGGATTAAATGCGTTGGCAGGCCCATTGCATGGTTTAGCTAATCAAGAATGCTTAAAATTTGTTTTAGAAATAAGAGATGAATTTGGCGGAGCTCCACCTAAAAAAGAATTAGAAGAGTTGTGTTGGAACAGATTACAAAATGGAAGGGTAATTCCAGGATATGGTCATGCTGTACTACGCTGTCCTGATCCAAGATTTACAGCATTTATTAATTTTGGAAAAGAGCATATTAAAGATGATGATGTGTTCTCGATTGTAGAAAATTTATTTGAAGTAGTACCTAAGGTATTACAAAAACATGGAAAGGCGAAAAACCCATGGCCAAATGTAGATGCAGCTTCAGGTGCATTGTTATATCATTATGGTCTCACAGAATTTAGTTATTATACCGTTTTATTTAGTATATCACGAGCTATGGGTATAATTAGTCAAATAGTTCTTAATAGAGCCCTTGGAATACCAATTATGAGACCAAAATCGGTAACAACTAATTGGCTAAAAGAAAATTCTTAAATTTTCTTTTACATTAAATAATAATAATCTTTTTTTATAATTATGCGTTTAGGAATAATTTTCTTTTTTATATTTAATTCTTTATTTGCTGAGCAAGAAATTTTTCAGCATGTAAAGATCAATTTAGATGGTAATAATCAAATCAAACAATTATATGAATTGGGAATTGCACTTGATCACTATAAAAAGAATAAGGATAACACAATAGATATTATTTTAAGTGAAAGCGAAAAAAATATTTTGATTTATCATGATATAAATTTTGAAGTAATTCAAGATGATTTAACTAGTTATTATCTTAATAGATCTCAGCCAAGCATTGATAGAAATTTTCTATTAGGATCAATGTTAGGAAATTATACTTTACAGGAGGCTATAAATCAAATGGATACACTTTTTATGTTGTATCCAAACTTTGTTAGCGAGAAAGATTCAATTGGTTCAAGTTTTGAAGGAAGAACAATTTGGGCATTTAAGCTATCTGATAACCCTTCAATCGATGAAGATGAGCCTGAGGTTTTATTTACTGGATTAACACATGCTCGTGAACCTCTTAGTATGATGAACTTATTTTATTTTGCAAATTGGTTATGTGAAAATTATAATTCTGATGTAAATGCTAATTATTTATTAGATAATAGAGAGATGTGGTTCGTACCAATTATTAACCCTGATGGATACGCATATAATGAAAGTATTTCTCCTGCTGGTGGTGGAATGCATAGAAAAAACAGAAGAACTAACCCTTCTAATTCAAGTTGTAATGAAGGTACACAGCAAGGAGTTGATTTAAATAGGAATTATGGATATGGCTGGGGTGCAAATAACTCTGGATCATCTGGAAATCCTTGTAGCGCTGTATATCGAGGCTCATCTGCATTTTCTGAACCAGAAACTGAAGTAATAAGTAATTTTATCTTATCAAGAGAATTTAATAATGTACTTCACTACCATTCTTATTCGAATGTTTTAATCCATAGTTGGGGAGATGGTACTCTTCCAGATGAGCCTGATCTCACCACATTTCGTGAAATTGGAAAAGAAATGACGCGTTATAATGGTTATATTGTAGGTACTGGAACGGAGACTATTGGTTACGGCGTAAATGGAGATGCAGTTGATTGGACATATGGAACTGCAGGTATAATATCATATACACCTGAAGTTGGATCGTTTTCTGATAATTTTTGGCCATCAGAGAATAGAGTTATCCCTATTTGTCAAGATCAAGTATATAGCAATTCAGTATTTGCAATGATCAGTGGAAGCGACTATATCATCTATGATAAAATTGTTAATAATAGATACCCTGCAATTGATGATACAATTTCAATATCATTAGTTGTTCAAAATAGAGGACTTAAGAATTCTAATGGATCGGTCATCATTGATATAACACCTTTAAATTCTTTAAGCTATTCAAATATTGATAATATTGTAATAGAAACGCTCGCTTCGAGATCAACAGATACAACAGAAATATTATTGCACATTTCTTCTGATATTCAAAATGGTTTCATGGGGGGATTAATATTTTCACTTTATGATAGTAGTAGTTTTAATCGCGTGGATACGATATCAATAATTTTTGGAGATCCTCAAGAAATATTTTTTGATGGTGCAGAAAATGGAATGATAGAGTGGAGTGATAATGATAGTTGGGGTACAGTTTTTGATGCGAATGAAGGCTTGTCAAGCATAACAGACAGCCCTGTTGGTAACTATGTTGGTGATTGGGGTAGTAGTGAAACGCAGTTAAATACAATAATTAATTTTTCAGGTATTTATTATCCTTTTATAACATTTGATGCAAAATGGAATATTGAACAAAGCTATGATTTTGTACAGTTTCAAGTTTCTAATGATGGAATAAATTGGATACCCTTATCAGGTGATTATACATCTGTAGGATCCGGTAGCGGCGTTCAAATTACCGGTGAACCTATATATGATGGATTGCAAGAAACTTGGATTAATGAGACTATTGATCTGTCCACTTATTCAAATGCAACACAGGCTTGGTTTCGCTTTGTTTTAAAATCAGATGGTGCAGTAGAAGAAGATGGATTTTATTTTGATAACTTCTATATCCATGGTTATTCAAGATTTATGAAAGGAGATATTAACCAGGATAATTCAATTAATATTTATGATTTAGTAATGTTAGTTGATTTTGTGCTTTTAGAAAATTCATTACCTGATTATATATTGCCTATAGCTGATATAAATTTTGATAATAATATCAACTCTGATGATATTATAGCTTTAATTATTATGCTAATGAGCTCAAATTCATATTAATCATATAAATATGAATTTTCTTGCCTTCTGGGAATAATTCTCTCAAATTGTCTCTCGCCGCGTATTAAATCTTATGAAAAATATTTTCTATATATCGGTATTATTATTTGTTGTGCATATATATGCTCAAGATAATGAACCAATTGATCTAGAAGCCTTTAGCGGTAAGTCTTCTATATTATTGACATGGGATATTCCTGAAAAGATTAATTTGAAAGCAATCAGGATATTTCGGACACAAAATTCATTTTCAGATTATACAATGATATATGAGACTAATAATTCAATCGAGCGTTTCTTGGATGATAGAGTTGAAGGCAAGAGGCCATATTTTTATAATATCGAAATAGAATCCTATAATGGGAATGTATTCACTAGTATTGTTGATGCCCCGCCATTTGCAAAAGCATATATTGATCGAAATCTTTTTCCAATATTATCTATAGAAGAAAAAAATATTATAAATAATAATTATACTAATATTGGAGAATTTCATGATCGAATATTAGACTATATTACGTCAGATATAATTGTATCAGCTGACTCTTTTCAATTAAATACAATTCAGCACTTGATTCATCATAGGGATGATCCATTTACCTCATGGATGAGATATGTTGGCTTTGAATCTTTAAATACCTTTGAAGATTTACTTGCTGATAAATCCTTAAGTGATATTAGAGAACAGCTAAAAAATACTTTAAATAAACTTGGATTATTTTTTAATAATCAGTTTTTATTGACACCAAATGAGTGGAATGAACATTCGATCTTATTTTCTGAATCTATTTTTAATAGACTTATTTATATCAGACAAATGCTTGTCAACGAAATAAATATACTTAGTACATCTTCACCGGTATTACCGCTTGGTACTTGGAGAAATACCGATGGTAAAAATATTGCTAGATTAGCCATTATTCATCCAGAACTAGTGCAATCGATTATTTTACTTGATGAAAACTATGAGTTAATAATTGATGAATCAGACTATCAAAAATCTAATGTTTTTGATGTAGAGTTAATTGATAATATGGAAAAATATGAATTAATAATAAACGGTACTGTACAGAAGATTCTTCCAATTAGTAGTTTTGGATATGGATTATCTATTGACGATCAATATTTTATGTTAGAAGATACACTTGTAGGGCCACCAGTTAAAGTTTCGCAACCCATGAGGCAATTTTGTTTAAATGAAATTGTCAATATACCAGAAACCAATCAAATATTTATTGAGTTGCATGGTAATGATCATAACAGTAATACTATAGGTCTATATATTAATGATCAACTAGTTTGGGAGATGAACTATTTTTATAGTTATGATCCAATTTATGCTGATTCAGTATTTACACTATTAGAAGATATTCCATTTTTATGGATTGATTTAAAAGTAAAAGATGATTTTGGATCATGGCAAACAATTGATACTCGAGCTATTTTTTCTGATAATCAAATTACAGAAGGACGTATTCCAGATCATCATGGGTGGAAACAATACTCTATATCTACACTAGGTGAGCCAAATGATCTAGTTAAAAGAGCTGCTTCGGAATTAATGATTCCAGAGATATTTGCTTTATACCAGAATTATCCTAATCCTTTTAATGCTGAAACAACTATATCATTTGACTTATTACAAAGAGCGACCATAAGTCTATATGTAAATGATGCAGCAGGAAGAATTATCCATTTATTTTTTGAAGAAAATAAAATGAACAAAGGATTGTATAGCTATAGTTGGAATGGAGAGAATTATTCAAGTGGATTATATTTCATGACTATACAAGCTCAAGTTGAAGACTATTTACCCATTATTTTTAGTCGAAAGATGATTTATTTAAAATAGTATATAATATGATTAAAGATTTTGATGATGAACTAGCCAGAATGGATGAATTGGAGCGCGATTCTGATACTCCAATCAATCAAGGCCTTTCTTTAAATGATCCTATTGAACATTTGTCGCTACGCGATCACCCCAGTGTTGAGTCAGGTACAAACCTTGAATCAGTAATAAAGATATTGGGCGATAAAAAAGTGGGATGCATTATGATCGAAAAGAATAGCCAAATTATTGGAGTTATGACTGAAAGAGACTTTTTATTACGCGTGACAGGAAAAGGTTTGGATCTTCAATCGGAATTTGTTGATGATTATATGACAAAAAACCCCGAAACGTTGAAGCCGAATGATCCAATTTCCTATGCGTTCAATAAAATGCATATTTATGGCATTAGACACATTCCTATTATTAATGAAAATGGAAAGATATATGGTTTGATTTCAGTAAAAGATATTATATCTCATTTAGGTAATTATTTTGGAGTAGATATTTTAAATCTACCCCCAAACCCTTCGCAGGACGTCCTTGATAGACCTGAAGGTGGATAGCTTTAGTCGAACTAATTTTATCCTCTAATCCTTGACTTTAATTTATTATTTGAACGATTTTTCTATATGCTTCGTATAGGTTATACGCTATTAATAATCATGATTTTAAATGGATGTGCATCTCATCCGCGAGTTGCAACAAAGCGTATGGCGGTTGGTGAAGTTGAATATGGATATGCATTTTCAATAGAAAACATTTTTCCTTATTTATGGTATCGTAAAGGAATTAGCGATAGGTCAGACATTGGTTTTAGGCTAGGGTTGCCAATCTATGGAAGTGGAGTTGATTATAGCCGACTTTTATATGAAAAGAAAAATAAATGGGATATGTTAAATATAGGTTGGAGTTTGAATCCGAACTCTAATTATGATGTAACGTATTATAAGTTTAAGCAGGGAAAAAATAAAAAAAACAAACCAAACCCAAATAGCTCATGGATGGGTTTTAGATTTATGTATATACCAAATGGTATCAGCGATAAAACAAGTTCAAGAATTGGCTTTTTATTTGGTAGGAATTCTGGGAAGAAAATTAGTTTTGAATTAGGATATTATCATGATTTTTCAAGTATGCCTATTGGTAATATTTTTAGTTCTAATTATAAACCTGAAGGAAGATTTGTTGAGCTTCCACATACTACAAAGTTTGGTTTTCCTTCCGAAAATTCACGCATTGTAGGTTTGTCACTCCAATTATTTATAAATTTAAGTAACAATATTTCTAAATCTAAAACTAATACAGAACCAGCACCCATTGTTGATAATTAATATTTTAAGATCATTTGTCTATTTCTAGCTTAGAGAAATCATTATCAGCATACATTCTTAATACAGCTTCCTGTATTTATAATGGCAATGCAAAAAACCATCCAATTATAGTAACTAATGCATTAAAAAATATACTTGGCGATGTCAGGTCATCTCCTTCAAAAAAAATTTTAGATTATATAAACAATCATAATCAAAATTTTATTCAACCAAGAAATGATAAAATACATCTAAAAAATATTTCAAAAGAAGAAATCGGTTTAACTATTTTTATTAGTGATCTTGAAGATGCCTGTCAAAAAGGGGATTATGATAAGACTCAAAAGGGTCTAGCTAGAACTTATCTAGCTTCAGATGGTAGTCCTGCAATATTACAGAACTTAGCAGAAATTGCTCTTCAAAATATTGAAGAAAATGTAATATTCGTTTATCATTATTTGCGCGCTTTTGCTTTCTCTCCTGATAAGGAAAAAGTATGGATCTTTCTCCAATGTATAATACAGATATTATTTAATAAAAAACTTCCTAATCCTCATCCAAATGAAAAAATTAAGGAGGCAGATATAAATAAATATTTTTTGAATTGTAATAGATTGAATGAACTAAATAATTTGTCGGCATCTTGGAGGCTCTTAGAGTCAGAATATACGCGTTTACCTGGTTTTAGAAGAGAGATCTCATATTGGGCAAATAAATCTACTGCGTTTGACAGTATTAATGATAAAGAAAAAGATCCAGATGATTTAAAACTATATTTAAGAAACCAAACCGATTACTATGTTAAAGTAGCTGAACATATAATTGAATCTGATACAGATACTGTTGAAAGATTAATAACTTTAGAGTCGTTACGTTATTTCACAAAAAGAATTGATAAAAACCACTTACCTATTTTAGCATACAAAATACATTCATTATTAGATAATCAATGAAAATTGGTAATTATAAAGTATATAGCATATTAACGAGCCAATTTAGCTTAGATGGTGGTGCAATGTTTGGTATCATACCAAAAACACTTTGGGAAAAAGAAGCGCCTGCTGATAATTATAATCGAATAAGTATGGTAACTCGATCACTATTATTAATAGGTAATGATCGAAAAATTATAATTGATACAGGAAATGGGGATAAGTGGGATAAAAAATTTAGATCAATTTATAATATCAAATTAGATAAAGTAAATTTAAATAGCTCACTCTTAAAAGTAGGGCTATCGCCAGACGATATCACAGATGTTTTTTGTACACATTTACATTTTGATCATGCTGGAGGTAATACAACATATCAAAATGAGCAAATTGTCCCAACATTCCAAAATGCTAGTTATTGGGTACATAGTGATAATTGGAATTTGGCAAACTCTCCAAGCGAAAAGGATAGAGGGAGTTACTTAGAAGAAAACTGGAAAGTTCTTGCTCAGAATAATATGATTCAATTTATTAATGATAAGAATCAGTTTTTACCAGGAATAAATATTTTTGTTTCAAATGGTCATACGACTGGTATGATGCATCCAATTATTACTGATAATTCTAAAACACTTTTTTATGCTGCAGATATTTTTCCAATGGCAAGTCATATTCCATTAAGTTGGATCATGGCATATGACATTGATCCTGTACAGATAATAAATGAAAAAAAATATTTATTATCAAAAATTGTAGATGAAGATTGGATTGTATTCTTTGAACATGATCCTATAACTCAGGCGGGAAAGGTCGGATTTAATAATGGAAAATTTAATCTTAAAGAAAGGGTTGTATTCAGTGAATGATGATATAAAAAAAGAAGAATTATTTTTTTCTGGATTACATACATTTAATACGGGAAGCTATTTTGATGCACATGAGATATGGGAAGATCTTTGGTCAGAATATTATTTAAAAGATAGGGACTTTATTCAAGGTTTGATTCAATTAGCAGTATGTTTTGTACATTTACAAAATAACAATATTAATGGCGCAAGAAGCTTGTTGAACAAATCAATTAAAAAATTACACGGATTTTCTCATGATCATAGAAATATTAATCTTAAAGAATTAAAGAAAATTATGAACAAACTAAATCTTGAATTAGAGTTAATAAATAATGCAGCAGAATTTGATTGGTCTAATTGCCCTAGGATACTATTAAATGAGTGATATTCTATTATATACTAATGATTTAGAACTTGGTGCTACTTTGTCTGAACGATTATTACATGGTAATAAGTCAATTATGTTTTTGGATCATTTAAATAATATAAAAAATAATTCAAATTTATTAATTATTGATTTAGATGACACCGGAATCAATCCGAAAACTATTGTTAAAATAATTGATAATAATTCTACCATTAGAGTTGTTGGTATAATGAAAGAAATTCAAAAGAATAAATGGGATGAATATAGACAAGCTGGATGTGAGATGATTTATTTAAGATCAGTTCTTATAAAGAATATTGATACAATATTATCGAATAATACTTAAATACTAATGAATAATCCAAATCACATTCGAGCAAATAAAATTGTTAATCTATTAAATAATGAATATCCCGATTCAAAATGTTCATTAAATTATAAGAACCCTAGCGAGCTACTTGTTGCGACAATTTTATCTGCACAATGTACTGATCATCGTGTTAATCAGGTTCTACCTAGACTGTTTATTAAATATCCAAATATAGAATCTTTTGCTTTTGCAGATTTAAAAGAATTGTCTAAATATATATTTTCATGTGGATATCATAATCAAAAAGCAAAGAGTATTCAAGGTTCATCATTAGCCATTATTGAAAAATATAATGGAAAAGTTCCTGAGTCAATGTCAGAGCTACTTACTCTTCCAGGTGTTGGAAGAAAAACAGCTAATTGTATATTAGGTGAATGCTTTAATGTCCCTTCTATGGTAATAGATACTCATATGATACGAATTATGAACTTACTTGATTTCACATCATCAAAGGATCCAAAAAAGATAGAACTAGAATTAATGAAAATCTTTAATAAGGAACATTGGGTTAAGCTGACTCATATGATTATTGATCATGGAAGAGCAGTATGTATAGCAAGAAGACCAAAATGTGAAATGTGTATCTTATCAGACCTTTGTCCATCTTCCCTGATTTAATTTATCATGATTATTTGTTATATTTTTTGACGAATCAGTATATAAATTCAAGTATACATAGTAGTTGTATAATACAAATATAATGAATAGTCCATTTTTAACTAAAGTTTTTTATTTCAATGCTGCTCACCAGTATGGGCATTCCGATTGGACTGATGAAAAAAATTGGGATGTTTTTGGACCAGATTCGAAAATACATGGTCATAATTATACTTTGGAAGTTATGGTTACAGGTAGTATTAATCCTGAGACGGGCTTTATTGTTGATCTTTTAGAGTTAAAACAAATTGTACAGAATAATGTTATCAGCATTCTAGACCATTCACAATTTGATGTTGAAGTGGATTGGTTCAAGGATAAACAGCCAAGTTCTGAAAACCTAGTTATATTTATTTGGGATCAAATAATTAAAGATTTTGATTCAAAAAAATTGCATAGAATTCGCTTACACGAAACACCAACGATATTTACAGATTATTATGGACCAAAGTAATACTTTTAAAGAACAATTCTTTCTTGTCTTGGCGGGCATTTTTATTGCTTCCCTAGTTACATGCAATTTAATTGCAAATAAATTTGTAACTGTTGACTTTGGTTTTAAAGTTTTTATTGTGTCCGCAGGTATTCTACCATATCCGTTAACCTTTCTTGTTACCGATCTTATATCAGAGCTCTATGGACAGAAAAAAGCCAACCTCGTTGTCTTTTCAGGATTTATTGCATCATTATTTGTTTTATTATTTCTTTGGTTGGGAGGTCAATTTAATTCTATACCTAGTTCTATTGTTGATGACGTCACATATAATTCTGTATTTAGAAATGCGTGGAGACTTATTGCTGCATCAATGGTGGCATATTTATTTGCTCAATTTATTGATGTAAGAATATTTCATTTTTGGAAGAGACTAACAAAAGGTAAACATTTATGGATCAGAAATAATGGATCAACTATCATCTCTCAATTAGTGGATACTACTCTGGTTATATGTATTTTATTCATGGGGGTATGGGATTCAGATCAAATTACATCAGCTATTATTGATGGATGGATGTTTAAAATGCTTATGGCATTTTTAGATACACCTATCATATATGGTATACTTCATTTATTGAAAGATAAAATAGATATAGCACATATTGAATAAGGAATATTTATGAAACCAAATCAAAAATTAGAAGAACTAACACAAAAATTACTTGTTGAAATAGGTGAAGACCCTAATCGCGAAGGTTTAGAAAGAACTCCAGTTCGTGTTTCAAAAGCCTGGCAGTATTTCTCTAAAGGATACACTCAAGATCTAGACAAAATTGTTAATAAAGCAATCTTTAATGAATCATCAAGGGATATGGTTGTTGTTCGAGATGTAGAATTTTTTAGCCTTTGTGAACATCATTTACTACCATTCTTTGGAAAAGCACATGTGGGTTATATACCTGATGGTCGAGTAATAGGTTTATCAAAGATACCAAGAATAATTGATATGTTTTCCCGTAGACTGCAAGTTCAGGAAAGATTAACAAATCAAATAGCTGAAGCAGTTCATACGGTATTAAAGCCAGTTGGCGTTGCAATTGTAATGGAAGGGAGGCACATGTGTATGCAAATGCGTGGTGTCGAAAAGCAAAATAGTTTAGCAACAACCTCTACAATGTTAGGAAAGTTTAGAGAATCTGTTAGAACGCGCAATGAGTTTATGTCTTTAATTAACAGGTACAGTACTTGATTCACATTATATCTTATAAATTGCTTAAATAGTTTGAATAATTCATTTGATGTAACAATTTTAGGAGGAGGACCAGGCGGATATGTTGCTGCCATTCGAGCTTCTCAATTAGGGTTAAAAACCGCAATTATTGATCAAGATGAATTAGGCGGCGTTTGTCTTAATTGGGGATGTATTCCTACAAAATCTTTATTAAAAAGCGCTGAAATGATTAATTCAATTAAAAATGCTGAACAATATGGCATTGAAATACCTTCCTATACAGTTGACCATAATAAAATTATTCATAGAAGTCGTCAAATTTCAGAAAGGTTATCTAAAGGAATCTCTTTTTTAATGAAGAAGAATGATGTTACTCATATCCAGGGAAGGGGCGCTTTTACAACCAAAAATAATATCCAAGTATCGGGTGGTAAAAAAGTTACTAATATTAAATCAAAGCATTTCATAGTTGCAACAGGCGGTAGACCAAAAAAAATTTCAGGAGTGCAATTGGATGGTAAACAGATAATTACTTCAAAAGAAGCTATGGTTCTAAATAAACCACCCAAAGAAATGTTAATAATTGGGGCTGGTGCTATTGGATGTGAATTTGCCTATTTCTATAATACTAGCGGTACAAAAGTTACTATGATTGAAATGATGGATAGAATATTGCCTATGGAAGATGAAGATATATCTAAAGAATTAAGTAACAGATTTATTGATTCTGGAATAATTATTAATACCAATACCGTAGTTGAAAAAGTTGAAAAGTTAAAAACAAAAGTAAAAGTTCATATTAAAAACGGTAACAAGAAAACGGTTATTGAATCAGGAAAAGTGTTAGTTGCAATTGGTATAACCGGAAATATTGATGATATTGGATTGAATACGATTGGCATTAATACAGATAATGGATCCATTACTATAGATCAATATGGACAAACAAATATTCCTAATATTTTTGCAATTGGAGATGTGTCGGGACCTCCTTGGCTAGCGCATGTTGCTTCGGCACAGGGTCATGTAGCTGTAGAGAAAATTGCTAATCATAATACCGAGCCGGTTGACTATAATAATATACCTTCTTGTACTTATTGCCAACCTCAAGTTGCTTCATTAGGACTAACTGAAATACAAGCAAAAGAACAAGGTTATAAAATTAAAGTAGGAAAATTTTATTTTAAATCCAGTGGTAAGGCATTATCTATAGGTCAACCTAATGGGTTTGTAAAAATCATTTTTGATTCTAAATATGGTGAATTATTAGGCTGCCATATCGTTGGTTCAGAAGCAACTGAGTTGATCCAGGAATTAGTAATAGCAAAAAGCCTTGAAGCAACTTGGGAAAACCTCGCTTTCACTATGCACCCTCATCCAACACTTTCTGAATCAATTATGGAAGCAGCATTGGATGCATATGGAATTGGAGTACACCAATGATTAATGCTAATAAAAGCACCTTAAATAAAAAGATTGAAATACTTGATCTTGGAATGCAGGCCTATAAAGAGTCTTGGATTTTTCAAAAAGAATTACTTAATAAAAGATCTAATAATGAAATTAATGACACATTAATATTTGTTGAACATGAACCAGTTTATACTCTTGGTAAGAATGCTGATGAAAATCATATTCTTCAAAACTACCCTGAAAATGTGCAAACATTTCATATAGAAAGGGGGGGAGATGTTACGTTCCATGGCCCAGGTCAATTGGTTGGATATCCAATACTTGATTTACGAAATTATAAGAAAAGTATAAGTTGGTATATGCGATCCCTTGAGGAGGTAATTATTGATACACTTTTAGAATTCAATATTAAAGCTGTGCGAAAAGATCGACTAACAGGTGTTTGGTATAAAGATGAGAAAATTGCGGCATTAGGAGTTAGGGTTTCTAAATGGATTACAATGCATGGGTTTTCATTAAATATAAATCCTGACCTTAATTATTATAAAAGTATTATTCCATGTGGAATTTTTGAATATGGGGTAACCAGTATGTCTAAAATCTTAGATAAAAACATTGATTTAGAATTAGTTAAGGGTATTCTTAAAATTAAATTTCTGGATCAGTTTAATAATAATCATTTAACTAATAAATAATCATGCCTCGTTTATACGGATTTCATAAGAAAGAGTTGATGAGAGTATATGAAAATATGGTTGTATCACGTATTCTTGATGAAAAAATGGCAATTCTTTTAAGACAAGGAAAAGGGTTTTTTCATATGGCATGTGCAGGCCACGAAGCTGCGCAAACTGCGGCAGCATTTAATTTTCAATCAGCTAAAGATTGGTTTTATCCGTATTATAGAGATAGTGCCTTTACTATAGGGTTGGGCATGACAGCAAAAGATCATTTGTTAGCTTTTTTTGCTAAATCAGATGACCCCTCATCAGGTGGGCGTCAAATGCCACATCATTATGGCAAGCGCGATTTAAACATTGTGACGCAATCAAGCCCAACAGGTACGCAATATTTGCAGGCAGTTGGATGTGCGATGGCATGTAAATTAAATAAGAAAAAAGAAGTTGTTTATGTTTCTTCAGGTGAAGGGACAACTAGCCAGGGCGATTTTCATGAAGCATTAAATTGGTCCAGTAGAGAAAAATTACCAGTAATTTTTCATGTTCAGGATAATGACTATGCTATTAGTGTTCATATTTCTGAACAAATTTCTGGTGAATCTATATTTTCAATGGTATCTGGATATCAACATCTTGCAAGATTTGATGTTGATGGTTCCGATTATTTTGAGACTCATTTAGCTTTTAAAAAGGCAGTTGATAGAGCCAGAAAAGGTACAGGGCCAGCAGTAATTGTATCGCACGTCGATAGATTAAAACCGCATTCATCATCGGATGATCATTTAAAATATCGTACGAAAAAAGAAATCACTGAAATGGAGAAAAATGATCCAATAAAAAAATTTACAGATGAGTGCCTTGCAAATAAAATAATAAAGAAGGAGGAGCTGGATAGACTAGATAAAAAAATAAAGAATCAAATAGAAAACAACGCAGATTGGGCCGAAACACAAGATCATCCAGACTCAGATTCTTCTACAAATCATATATATAGCAACTATTCTCCTGATTTTGATAGCGATTTAACAATTATTAATGATAAAACTGTTTTTGTGGATGCGATTAATCATGCACTTAAAGAGGAAATGAATAAAAATAAAAAAATGGTCATTTATGGTCAAGATATAGCAGATCCAAAAGGTGGTGTCTTTACTGCTACGAAAGGGCTATCGGATACATATGGTAAGGATAGAGTTTTTAATAGTCCACTCGCGGAATCTTCTATTATTGGATCAGCGATTGGTTTAGCAACCGTTGGTTACAAGCCTGTTGTTGAAATACAGTTTGGTGATTATATATGGACAGCTATGATGCAAATCCGAAATGAACTCGCTACTATACGGTATCGATCAAATAATGCCTGGTCTTGCCCTGCTGTTATACGTGTACCTGTAGGTGGGTATATTCATGGCGGATTATGTCATAGTCAATCGATTGATGGCTATTTTATTCATATGCCAGGGATTTATATTGCATACCCCTCTAACGCAGCTGATGCAAAAGGACTATTGAAAATGGCATGTCGAATGGATGACCCTATTATATTTATGGAACATAAGAGTTTATATCGTCAAAGTTATGCATCATCCCCTGAGCCAGATGATGAGTACTTGATTGAATTTGGTAAATCTAGAATAGTACAAAAAGGATCGGAATTAACAATAATAACTTGGGGAGCTATGGTACAATCAAGCATTGAAGCTGTAAATGATTTAGATCTCGATGAGAATATTATTGAGATTATTGATTTACGAACATTGAATCCATTAGATTTTTCATCTATTCAAGTCTCAATAGAGAAAACTGGTAAAGCATTAATAGTATATGAAGACAATCTTACAAATGGGCCAGGGGCTGAAATATCGTCATTAATAAGTGATCATTGTTTTGAAATGCTTGATGGGCCAATAAGAAGAGTCGCATCGAAGGATAGCCCAGTACCTTATAACATGTATTTGGAAGAAGATATTTTACCGCAGATAGAAGATATTAAAGCAACCTTAATAGAGTTATTGGAGTATTGATGTTAGTAGATGTTATAATGCCAAAAATGGGTGAATCCATTACCGAGGGAACGATTATTGAATGGCGAAAGAATGTTGGGGACACAGTAGATAAAGATGAAATATTTTTAGAAATAGGGACTGATAAAGTAGACTCAGAAATACCTTCGCCAGCAGCTGGTATATTGGTAGAGATATTGGCTAAACCAAATGACGTTATAGATGTTGGAAAAGTAATTGCTAGAATAAATACTGATAGCAACGCTACGCTTGATACGGTCCCTGAAGATATTCCTTTAGCTGATATTAAAAAGATCCAAGAAGTCAAAGAATCACCAAAGATTGATATTAAAAAAGACCCAGTAGTTCCCAAAAATCAATTGGATAAATCCAAAGGATTATTCTTTACTCCAGTTGTTATGAAAATTGCAAATGAACATAACATTTCAATGAATGAGCTAGAATCAATTCAAGGTTCAGGTAGGAATGGAAGAATAACAAAAAAAGATGTTCTATCACATTTAAAAAGCCCAGGCGCTCCATCTAAAGAATTTAAAGAAGTGAAAATGAGCGACACTGTGGTTGAAATGGAATATATGAGAAAACGCATTGCAGATCATATGCGTGCTAGTTTAGACACGGCAGCCCATGTTTATGTAATGACAGAAGTTGATATGACTGATATAGTGAATTATGTTAATGATAATGAAAACTTATTTTATGAAAAAGAATCATTTAAGCTTACATATACTCCATTTATTGTGAATGCAGTAGTTAAAGCAATTAATCAATTTCCTTTGATGAACTCTTCTATTCAAGACAATGAAATAATACATAAAAAAAATATCAATATTGGTTTAGCTGTATCTCTTGAAGATGGACTTATAGTTCCAGTTATGGATAATTGTGAGGAAATAAATTTTCTTGGATTATGTAGGCGAGTTCATGATCTTTCAGTTCGGGCTAGATCAAAAGATTTACGCCCTGATGAGCTTCAAGGTTCAACATTTTCTATATCAAATTTTGGAGTTTTTAATGTTACAATGGGAACACCAATTATTAATCAACCAAATGTAGGTATACTTGGGGTTGGTGCGATTAAAAAACAACCTGTAGTTATAGAAAGTGATTTAGGTGATACGATAGGTATTAGGAGCCAAATGATTTTGAGTTTAGGATTTGATCATCGACTTATTGATGGTGCTGGTGGAAGCAAGTTTATAGAAAAAATAAGATTAGAAATTGAAAATTTGGAATTAATGGATCTCTTTTAATGGCGATAGATCACGTATTAAAGCTTTATTCTGAAACAATTCAGTCGCCTTATCTTCATTATGGATTTTGGGATAACCCAAGTAGTTTAAATACTGATTTACTATCTATTGAGGATATTGTACTGGCCCAAGGGAGATATATCGAACATCTTGCCTCATTTATACCGGAAAATGTGAATAAGATTATCGATGTTGGTTGTGGAGTAGGAGGGAATGCAGCATATTTAAAAGAAAAAGGTTATGAAATTGAAGTTTTATCACCCGATGTATATCAAGAAGAGGTCATAAAGGAAAAGTTTAATGGTGAAATGCGTTTTTATAAAACCAAGTTTGAAGACTTTAAATCCCAGAATGTTTATGATCTGATTCTTGAAAGTGAAAGTGCATGTTACATTAAAATTAATGAAGGATTTTCTTCTGCAAAAAAAGCATTGAGAGATGGCGGATATTTATTAGCAGCTGATTATTTTGTATATAATTCTGATAATCAAAGTCCTCATTTAAAATCTTCACATAAAATGGATGAATATCTTACAAAAGCCGAGACTTCTGGTTTTACGTTGTTAAAGGAATACGATCAGACTGATAATACAATGCCTACTTTGGATGCAGCCTTAAATTTTATTAACCGGTTTATTTTTCCAACGGCAGAATATCTTCAAAATTCTATTCAACGAAAAAACCCAAAAACTTATCGATTATTGAAATCTTTACTACAGAAAAAGATTTCGAACAAAATGGATCAGCTGGATTTAATGAGTAGTGAAGAGTTTAGAAAATATAGAAAATATATGATTTACCTATTCCAAAAAGTATAAAGTACATGAAAGCAGAAACAAACATTCACTACAAGCCCAAAATTAAGCTTCAGATGCGAGATGGGTATAGATTTGTTGAAAAAGTAGTTAAGAAAAATAATTTACACACTGTTTGTGAGGAGGCAAGGTGTCCTAATATTTATGAATGCTGGGATAGGGGTACTGCAACAATAATGATTTTAGGTGATACGTGTACCAGGGCTTGTGGATTCTGTTCAGTTAAAACTGGAAAGCCAACTTGGAATGATCCAATGGAGCCAGTTCGTACGGCGATGGCAGTAAAAAAAATGAATCTGAGACATGTCGTAATTACATCAGTTGATCGTGATGATATTAAGGGAGATTATGGTGCGAATATTTGGGCGCAGACAATCAAACAAATACATCATCATGTTGCAGGTTGTACTGTTGAGGTGTTGACTCCTGATTTTAAAGGCAATGAATCTGCTTTATTAAAAGTTTTTTCTTCACGACCTGAAATATTTAGTCATAATGTTGAATGCGTTGAGCGAATTAGTAAAAATGTTCGTAATCAAGCAGACTGGAAAAGGAGCTTACATGTTTTACGATTTGCTGTTAGTAAAGGAATGCATACAAAGACTGGTATGATGGTAGGTTTGGGTGAAACAAAAAATGAAGTTATCCATACAATGCAACAAGTAGCTGATTTAGGCGTTTCAATTTTTACTATTGGACAATATCTTCAACCAACAAAAAATCATTTGCCTGTTGATAGATATGTTTCTGATGAAGAATTTATAAATTATAAAGCTATTGGGTATGAATTAGGATTTTCTGTTGTAGAGTCTGGGGCCTTAGTTCGTAGCTCATACCATGCAGATGAGCAGGCTAGATTATTACATACTAAATCCAAAAAATTATTATGAATAATAAAGTAATAGTAGTGATTTCAACCTTTATTGCTGCAATTGTTTTAGTGCAATTAGTATCAAAGGATCAACCAAATTCTACAATTAAAGAGGAGGTTCCTTTCGTAAATAATAAACCAGAATCTAATTTTATTCAAATTGGTAATTTAACTGCTAGGCTTCCTGATAATTGGAATGTTGTAAAGCCATCAAGTTCAATGCGATTAATGGAGTTTCAAATAGGGGAAAATAATTCAGAAGCATCAATGGCGGTTTTTAAAAATATTGGTGGAACGATTGATGATAACCTGGAAAGATGGGCTGGACAGTTTGGCTATCAATTATTAGATGAAAACGTTAGATTGACTAAAGAAACTATTAGTGGCATAGATTTTCATATAATAAGTATTTTGGGAACATATACTAATACTATGGCATTTTCACCTAATGCTGCAAAACCAAAAATTAACTATCGTTTGCTTGGTGCAATAGCCAGTACATCAGACGGCTTATATTATTTTAAATTGACAGGCCCAAATGATATTATTAATAACGAGATTGAAGAATTTTCGTATTTTATTCAATCATTAACATATTCTAATATTGGATAAAGACATTAAAGAATGAAATTATGACATATATTACAGCAATTGATATGCCAAATTAGCATACTATTTCAGTTGGTACATTATTTGCGTAAATTATATTTAAACAACTTAAGGAAGAATTATGCCAAAGAGATTTGATAAAGATATAGAACCAAAGCCTATTTCAGATAAAGATGATTATCCCGTAATGCCGCTTAGGAATACGGTTTTATTCCCACAACAAGTTATACCTATTTATATCGGTCGTGAAAAGTCGTTAAAGCTTATTGAGGATTTAGGAAATGGTGATAAACATATTGTCGTAGTTGCGCAAGAAGATGGATCAATTGAAGATCCTCAGCCAGAAGATTTATATGCTTATGGAACTTTGGGTGTTGTATTAAAAGTATTTGACATGCCAGATAATAGTAAATCTGCAATTGTTCAGGGTATAGAAAGAGTGAAGTTGATGAGCTTTGGAGATCCAAATCCATATCACAGAGTTGTGGTGGAAAAAGTCAGTGATGAGCCTATGGTAGATGAATTAGAAGTTGAAGCGTTATCAAAAAATTTACGAAGTACATTTTCAGAATTAATTCAAGTTGCTCCAAATCTAACCGAAGAGCATTCAGGTATGTTATCTAATATTCAGAAGCCTTCACGTTTAGCTGATCGCGCTGTATCTTTGCTCACGGTTCCAAATCAAGAAAAACAGGATGTTCTTGAAGAGCTTAATGTGAAGAGTAGAGTCGAAAAAACTATTACGTTGCTTACTAGAGAAATTCAACGGATTAAACTAGGTGAAGAAATACAAACGGAGGTTCATGATGAGATCTCTAAAACTCAAAGAGAGTATTATTTACGTGAGCAAATGAAAGCCATTAAGCGTGAATTAGGTGAAGATGAGGAAACAGTCGAAGTAAAAGAACTTGAAGATCGAATAAAAGCTGCAAAGCTACCTGAAGAGGCAGATAAGGTAGCAATGAAAGAGTTAGAAAGATTATCCCGAATCCCAACTCAATCACCTGAGTATTCTGTATCTAGGACATATATTGAATGGTTGGCTGATCTACCTTGGAGTAATTCTAGTGAAGATCAAATTAATGTAAAAAAGGCTGAAAAAATTCTTGATGAGGATCATTATGGATTGGAAAAAGTAAAGCAGAGAATTCTAGAATATTTAGCAGTAAGAAATTTAAAACAAGAACGCAACCCAGATGGTGTTGTGAGGGGTCCAATTTTATGCTTTTCAGGCCCTCCTGGAGTAGGTAAAACATCCCTTGGTAAATCGATTGCAAAAGCAATAGGTCGTGAATTTGTTCGAATGTCATTAGGGGGTGTTAGAGATGAAGCTGAAATCCGAGGTCATAGAAGAACCTATATAGGTGCTTTACCTGGTAGAGTAATTCAATCTATGAAAAAAGCCGGAACTAATAATCCAGTATTTATGCTTGATGAAATAGATAAGCTTGGTTCTGATTTCAGAGGTGACCCATCATCTGCAATGCTTGAAGTATTAGATCCAGAACAGAATGATGCATTTAGTGATCACTATTTAGAAGTAGACTTTGACTTGAGCAAAGTAATGTTTATTACTACTGCAAATTATCAAGATGCGATTCCTCCTGCTTTAAGAGATCGTATGGAAATACTTGATTTCAGCGGTTATATAGAGGATGAAAAAATAAAAATAGCTCAAAGACATTTACTACCAAAGCAAATTGAAGAAAATGGACTTAATAAGAAAGAAGTATCACTAGATAAAGTGGCTATTAGCGAATTGATACGTTCTTATACAAGAGAATCAGGTGTTAGAAATTTAGAAAGAGAAATAGCAAATGTATTAAGAAAAGTTGCGCGAGACCTTGTTGAGAAAACGGCAAAAAAGGTCCGAGTTACAAGAGCAAAAGTTTTGGAATATTTAGGTGCACCAAGATTTTATTCAGAATTGGCAGAAAGAACAACAAAGCCTGGCGTTGTAACTGGTTTAGCATGGACAGCTGCAGGCGGAGATATTTTATTCATTGAGTCTTCAAAAATGAAAGGAAAAGGTGGGCTTACCTTAACTGGACAACTTGGAGATGTAATGAAAGAATCTGCAACTGCCGCTCTAACCTATGTTAGATCACATACAGACATACTTGGTATTCCAGATGATTTTCATGAAAAGACAGATATTCATGTACATGTTCCTGCGGGAGCAATACCAAAAGATGGCCCTTCAGCTGGTGTAAGTATGTTTACATCAATTGTTTCATTAATGACAGGTAAACCTGTGAAAGATAAGGTAGCAATGACGGGAGAAATTACACTTCGAGGAAATGTTTTACCTATTGGTGGTGTGAAAGAAAAAGTAACGGCAGCACATCGTTCAGGTATAAAACATATTATTTTACCTGACCATAATAAAAAAGACCTTGAAGATATACCTGATCATATTAAAAAAGATTTAAACTTCTATTTTGCTAAAGAAATTATGGATGTAATAGATGTGGCTATCCCAGGTATAAATGGTAAGAAAAAGAGGACAACAAGAAAAACTAACTCAAAAGTAAAAAAAGTGTCTTAATTTCGCTCGGTTTTTGGGCGCTTAGCTCAGTTGGTCAGAGCACCGCCCTTACAAGGCGGGGGTCATAAGTTCGAGTCTTATAGCGCCCACTCTTAGAAGCCCTTGATTAACGTCAGGGGCTTTCTCTTTTAATGAACTAATCAAACTATTCAACACCCCTTTCCATTTTGTCAAATATATATTAAAAGGGGCACCATTTATGGGGGCACCACTACACCAAGGCGGATTAATACCGGGGTGGACGGTATCCTCAGCGAACTCTTTTTATTGTTAATATTAATTTATAGTAGTTCTATTTCTATTCATTTAAAGATGGCTTTAGCAGTCCGTTCAAACAAAAATCAAACATACATCTAATTCAATACTAATTCTGACAAGGAATATTAGCAGTTAATTTATTTTCTGTTAATAATCTGTTTACTTCAGTTCGTTATGGTCACAACCGAATTGTGAGGTGAATTGTTGAAATTAAAAGAAATAAAATTATGTATAATCTTCTTTTTTTCAAGTCTAGTTGCAGAGCAAACTTTTTCACTGAAAGGGAAAATTATCGATTCCAAGACTAAAGAGCCTCTTATTGGCGCTAATGTTGTAGTTCTTGGGACTGCTATAGGAGCTGCATCTAACATGGATGGAGAATTTTTCATATCTGATATCTCTAAGGATTTTGTAGGTATTAAGGTTTCATATATAGGATATGTATCTAAAACCTTCGAAAATCTAAATGTATCAAGCCAGGAATTTATGAATATAGAGCTAGTTGCAGATGTTATATCTGTATCTGGGGTTGAAGTCCAGGCAGAAAGGAGATCTGGAAGTCAAGCAGAGTCTATTGCATCAAAGAAAGAAGCTCTTGAAATGCAGGATAATATTTCGGCGGATCAAATATCAAAATCTGGAGATACCCATGTTGCAGATGCAGTTAGAAGAGTAA